>JAFTRC010000046.1 GCA_017462455.1 Bacilli bacterium
TATGGCAATGGTAGTAGATATCCAGAAATCGCCAGAGCAAATAATATAAGTAATCCAAATATAATAAACGTAGGACAAAAACTTTTAATACCATAAGAAAAAGGATCAGCAATCGCTGGTCCCTTTTTTTGTTTCTTTAAATGTTAGGGGATTTTCATTAATAATAGTTAAATTATACTTTTCGGATAATATTTTTTTTAATTCCGTTGAATCAAAGTTGTCTTTAAAGATAACGCAAGACAAAGATTCTATGGCGGAATTGACATGACCTATTAAACTACCTTCCCATAACGCATTCATTCGATAACCACTTGCAATATAGAAAGCCACAAATTGAAATAATATCTCTTTATAGATATGATCACTAATAAGTTTATTGTGTGGATTTACTACGTTTGCAAAGTCATCTTCGCTTATGTCGAAATCAGTTCTAAACATATTTCCTCCTATCATCTTTGACATAGTAGCGTAAAATAAAAAACAATGCAAGAATATAAAAAAATAAAAGTTTAATACATAAAAAATAGAATTCCTATGGTATAATGGTAAATGAGGATGATTGGAAGTGATCAAAATGAAGAAAATGAAAATTGTTAGTTTATTTGCAGGAGCTGGTGGTCTTGACTTGGGATTTCAAAAAGCGGGGTTTGAAATTGTCTATGCAAATGAATATGATAAATCAATATGGGAAACTTATGAAAAAAATCATAAAGCACCGTTGGATAAAAGAGATATTAGAAAAATTGAATCAAATGAAATACCAGAATGTGATGGAATCATTGGTGGACCTCCTTGCCAAAGTTGGAGTGAAGCTGGAGCTTTAAAAGGCATCGAAGATGCTAGAGGTCAACTATTTTATGATTTTATTAGGATTTTAAAAGATAAACAGCCTAAATTTTTTGTAGCGGAAAATGTATCAGGAATGTTGTCAAAACGTCATGAAGATGCAGTAAAAAATATAATTTCATTGTTTGAAAATGCAGGATATGAAATGCATATAAAACTTTTAAATGCGAATGATTATAATGTGCCACAAGATAGACTGCGTGTATTCTACATTGGATTTAGAAAAGATTTAAAACTTAAATTTGAATTCCCAGAACCAATGTCTAAGAAACCTACATTAAAAGATGCCATTTGGGATTTAAAGAATTCTGCAATACCAGCTAAAGAGAAAAACAAAACAAATGGAAAAGAATGTAAAGTTTTAAATCACGAATATTTTATAGGTACATATTCAACCATTTTTATGTCAAGAAATAGAGTAAGAAGTTGGGAAGAGCCATCATTTACTATACAAGCGGGTGGTAGACACGCGCCACTTCATCCGCAGGCACCAAAAATGATAGAAGTTGAAAAGAACAAAAGAATTTTTGAACCAGGAAAAGAGGATTTGTATAGAAGATTATCGGTTAGAGAATGTGCAAGAATACAGACATTCCCGGATGATTTTCAATTTTGTTATTCAGACTTAGCAACAGCATATAAAATGATAGGAAATGCTGTACCAGTAAATTTAGCTTATTCAGTAGGAAAAGCAATAAAAGAGTGTTTGGAGGAAAATGATGAGAAGTAATATCTTAAAAGCTATTAATAATTTAACAATATATGGTTCAAATGAATTGTTACATTTTTATCAAGGAAATAATAGGGCTAATAGTATGGGAGATGCTTTAGAATTATTTGTTAGAGATATTTTTTGCGATTCATTTAATCTAACTGAAGTAGAAGCAAATGAGAAATATAGTCACTTTTTTTCTTACATAGGAAATGCATCAAATCCACCTGATATAATTTTACGTGGTGGCGATGCTATTGAAGTGAAAAAAATTGAAGGTTTTAGTAGTATAGCACTTAATAGTTCAAATCCAAAACAAACATTAAAAAGTACATCTCCTATGATAACAAACGCTTGTAAACATTGTGAAGATGATATTGGTGGATGGGAAGAAAAAGATTTAATATATTTTGTTGGAAATGTTAATTCTAATAAACTAAAATGTCTTAATATCATATATGGAGATTGTTATTCTGCATCAGATGAAATATATTCAAGAATAAAGAATAAAATGAAAAATGGTGTAGAAGAAATACAAGGTGTTGAATTTATTCCAACAAATGAAATTGGTAAACTTAAACACGTTGACCCTTTAGGAATTACAGACTTAAGAATAAGAGGTATGTGGCATATAGAAAACCCTAAAAAAGTTTTTAATTATGTTGTTGATCAATATTACGATGAAGAAAAAGAATTAAATGTTTTTCTTATTATGAAAAAAGAAAAATATGAATCATTTCCAATCGAAGATAGACAAATAGTAGAAAATAATAATCTTTTACAAATTATAGATATAAGAATTAAAAACCCTGATAATCCAGCTAATTTAATGGATGCTAAATTAATAGTGTATAAAAAATAGCAAGATGGTAATTATTTATCATCTTTTTATTAAATATTGGTTAAAAAGATCATAAGGTCTTTTTAATATATGGAGCGAAGAAAGGAGGGTAGAACAAACCTTTTTGGTATTATGTTCACACGGGCAAAAAAGCAGTATTCTTTGCTCTTTTTTTATGTTATAATGATTATAGAAAGGTAGGTAGTTTTGATGAAAAACAAAAAATGGGTTAATAGTATTCTTTTGATTTTAGGATTAGTAGTCATTTTAGCAGGTATAATGTTTTTGTTACCAAAAAACGATAAATCAATTTATTGTGTAATGGAAGATGCAACAAAAGAAAATAAAATGGAAATTTATTATGATTTTAAGGATGGAGAAGTATATAGATATTCAATAGTTAATACAAATAAATTGACTGACAATATCAATGTTGATGCATACAAAGAAATGATTCAAAAATCTAATGATAAATATAAAGGTGCAACAAGTAAGTTTTGGAAAGATGACAATACTTATATGACAACAGAAATATATAATTTAGATTTATTAACAGAAAATGAATTTAAAGAAATAACAGGTATGTCATTAAAAGATATAAAATCTAAAACGAGAAAAGAAATAATAGAGTCTATTATCCCAATGAGTGAAGATGGAAGTTTCAAATGTAATTAATTTCAAATTACAATTTATAGAGCAAAATAATGCTCTTTTTTTATTGGTGTAGTGATAAAAAGTACTGATGGAAATGAAACGGAAATTAATCGGAAATTGAGCAGGTAGTGAGTGATGGAAGTGATTTTTCTAAAAAAACAACATAGAATATTTTGAGAACAAAAAAAATTAAAAAATAATTTTCTGAAAATTCACAAACCCTTATAAAACCTAGGAAAATGCTATTTTTATTCAGAAATTAACCGGAAATCAATCAGGTAGTGAGTCAGGTAGTGAGCCGGAAATTATTCGGAAATTAATCGGAAATCACTCGAATAGCGATTTTTGGTATAGGAGTTTCAAAAGACTTGTGATATACTGAAAATGTCAACGAGGGACAGTTCATATAAGGTACGAGTATCGCACCAAATTTTTGTTAAATATTTATATAAATATATTGAAAAATAAATTTAATTTTGTTATACTATAATAGTATTAACAAAACGGGTCTATAGCCAAGTGGTAAGGCACGGGACTGCAACTCCCTGAGCGTTGGTTCAAATCCGACTAGGCCCTCCAGATTAATAATTTCTCGAATTTTTATATTTCGAGTTTTTTTGTATAAAAATATGTTATAATATGTTTATAAATTAATTTCTATAAGGATGTGATAGATATGACTAAGTATGAACGATTAAAAGAATATTTGAAAGATATAACTGATTTAGAATATTTAACTGGATTGATTTCATGGGAAACTAGAATTACAGGAGCTTCTGATTCTAGAGATTATTTAATAGATGTAAGAACAAGATTAGAAGGAAAAAGGTTTGAACTAATAACATCTGATACCTATGGCAAAATATTATTCGATTTAATTAATTCTTCTGAAATGAAAGATTTAAGTGAACCAGAACAAAACTATATTATTAATTTATTCACTAGATACAATAATTTTAAAAAGATACCAAGTGATTTTTATAAAGAATATGTAAAAAATGTTCAAATATCTACTAATGTTTGGGAAGAAGCAAAGAAAACAAATAATTATGAATTATTTAAACCTTATTTAAAAAATAATATAGAGATGGCTAAAAAATATTATAGTTATATTGATACCCAAAAAAATTTATATGATGTAATGTTGAATGAATATGAAACAAATATGACTAGTGATGTAATTGATAAATTGTTTAATGATTTAAAAGAATACTTAATACCTTTAATACAAGAGGTTAAAAAAGAAGAAAAAAAGTATGAAGTAAAATATACTGATAAAGAATTATTAGAAGTCGCAAAATATCTTTTAAATTATATAGGATTTGATATGAATAAAGGAGTTTTAGGAATATATCCTCATGGATTTACAGAAAAATTAAATGCTAATGATATAAGAATTGCTTTTAGTAATACATCAAATCCAATATCTTTTGTTGGAACTATCATTCATGAGGGTGGACATGGTATATTTGAACAAAACATAGATAGTAATTTAACAATTTTCACTAATGGTTGTATAGAAAATTTATATGCATTACATGAAAGTCAATCAAGGTTTTATGAAAATATTTTAGGAAGAAATAAGAATTTTTGGATACCTATTTACGATGATATAAAAAAATTATTAAAATTAGAAATGGAATTAGATGAATTTATTACATTATTAAATAGTGTAAATCCAGGATTAATTAGAGTAGATGCAGATGAACTAACATATGCACTTCATATCATAATAAGGTATGAAATAGAAAGAGACTTATTTAGAGATAAAATAACTGTAGATGATTTACCTAAAATATGGAATGAAAAAATGGAACAATATTTAGGAGTTACACCAAAAACAGATTCGGAAGGTTTAATGCAAGATATTCATTGGGGAGAAGGTAATTTTGGATATTTTCCATCTTACTTAGTAGGCAATATATATGATGGGATGTTTATAAATGCTATTGAAGAAAGATTAGGATCAATTGATGAATTATTAAAGAGTGGTGAAATAAATAAAATAACACAATTTCTAATAAATAATATCTATCAATATGGTGAAGCATATAATTCTTCTGATGTTATAAAAAAGGTATGTGGAAAAGAGTTATCTTCAGAGCCTATTATAAAATATTATGAAAAAAAATATAGAAAATAAAATTATTTTATTCGAACTAGAAATAGTTCGTTTTTTTATTAAATTGACAAAATTCTACAATAATTGAAAGTTAACTAGTGTATTATTAATATTAGAGGAGAGATTGTAATG
The DNA here is from genome assembly GCA_017462455.1 of Bacilli bacterium. Taxonomy (GTDB): domain Bacteria; phylum Bacillota_I; class Bacilli_A; order RF39; family UBA660; genus UMGS1613. Next base: position 5,308 of record JAFTRC010000046.1, read on the forward strand.
AATATAAAATTTATTAATGTTGATAGAAAAGATGCTTATCAAGCTTATGAATTAATAAAAAAAAGTTTGTATAGTTGTAAAGAAACATCAACCCCTATAGTTGACGCTGAATTTTATCATCAAATTAAAATGCAAAGAGTGCCACAAGTATTAAAAAATGGTTTATTCTCTAAAAGAAAAATAGCTGAATTAGAAGGTAGGGAATTAACACCACACGAAAGAAGTTTATACTCTGATGATGGCAGGGTTAATGGTTTAGATTATATTTCATTATCAAATATGAATCTTGATTTTTCAAAAATGGGAGAAAAAGAACTTTATTTTGATCCATTTAATACAATAGAAGCTAATATAATTGTTTCTAAAGACATCAATATATCTAGAAGTACTCATAATTATTTTAATGAGTATTTAGTTAAGGATAGAATATCACCAAAACAATTTAATGCAATTGATACACGGATATTAAAAATTTTAGATTTTGATTTTCATGATACTGAAAAAAATAAATTAGAAAATAGAATTCAGTTAATGCTGGAATATTATAACTATTTAAGAAATATAGCTATAACTTTAAAAGAAAATAAACTAGATATACCGCTTAGAGAAGTAAGTGATGAAGTTATTACTCTAAATCCTAAAAAAGTTATTAGGATGCCACATTTTCAATTAAAATAAAACTTCAATTTTGAAGTTTTTTTGTGATATTTTTGTGAAATTAATTGACTTTGATTATAAATAGTTATATATTTAATATACTTGTAAAAAAATGGGAAAAATATACACTTATTATAATAAATAGTATATAATTAAAGAGGTGATAAAATGTTTAAGATGTTTAAAAATTTTACAAAAAAAGACTGGATAATTGTATTTTTTGTTTTCCTGCTTGTAGTAGTACAAGTATGGTTAGATTTAAAATTGCCTGATTATATGAGTTCCATAACAACCCTTATACAAACAGAAGGTAGTAGTATGACAGATATATTACTTCAAGGTGGATATATGTTGTTATGCGCTTTAGGTAGTTTGATCTCTGCTATTGCAGTTGGATTTTTAACTTCTAGATTATCTGCTAACTTTTCTTTAAATTTAAGAAATAAAATATTTAGAAAAGTTGGTAAATTTGGAATGGAAGAAATTAAAAAGTTTGAAACTAGTAGTTTAATAACACGTACTACAAATGATGTAACACAACTAGAAATGTTTATAGCTATGGGACTTCAAATGTTAATAAAAGCTCCTATTATGGCTATATGGGCAGTATCAAAAATACTTAATAAAAGTTTAGAATGGAGTATGCTTACAGGCGCTTGTGTAGTTATACTATTGCTTACAGTTATAACTTTACTTATAATAGTATTTCCTAGATTTGAAAAAGTTCAAAAATTGATAGACAAGGTAAATGGAGTAACAAGAGAAAACTTAACTGGTATTAGAGTAATAAGAGCTTTTAATGCAGAAAAATATCAACAAAATAGATTTGAAACTGTTAATAGAAATTTAACAAATATGCAGATGTTTAATCAAAAATGTTTTGCGATACTTAATCCTATTATGAATCTTGTTATGCATAGTCTAACTTTGGGAATATATATAATTGGAGCATATTTAATTAACAGTGCTGGTATGCTTGATAAAATAACTTTATTTAGTAATATGGTAGTATTTACAAGTTATGGTATGCAAGTAATTGCTGCATTCTTAATGCTTGCTATGATATTTATGATATTACCTAGAGCTCAAGTATCAGCTAGAAGAATTAATGAAGTATTAGATAGTGATATAGCTATTAAAGATGGAAAAATAGATGTAAAAAATACAGAAGAAATAGGTACTGTAGAATTTAAAAATGTATCATTTAAGTATCCCGATGCTGATGAATATTTACTTAAGAATATAAGTTTTAAAGTAGAAAAGGGAGAAACTATCGCATTTATAGGATCAACTGGTAGTGGGAAGAGTACTTTAATAAATTTAGTACCTAGATTTTATGATGCAACTGATGGAGAAATATTAATAGATGGAATAAATGTTAAAGATTATACTTTAGAATCTTTAAATAATAAAATAGGTTATGTTCCTCAAAAAGCAGTTATGTTCACTGGTACTGTAAAAAGTAATGTAGGTTATGGATATAACGGTAAAAAACAAGCAAGTTTAAAGAAAATTAAAGAAGCTATAGAAGTAGCTCAAGGTACTGATTTTGTAACTAAAATGGATAAGACATATGATTCACATATAGCTAGAGGTGGTACTAATGTATCAGGAGGTCAAAAACAAAGACTAGCTATCGCAAGAGCTATAGCTAGAGATCCTGAAATATATATATTTGATGATTCTTTCTCTGCGTTAGATTATAAGACCGATTCAGTACTTAGAAAAGAACTAAAGAAATATACTAAAGATGCTACAAGCATGATAGTTGCTCAAAGAATAGGAACTATTATAAATGCAGATAAAATAGTTGTACTTGATAAGGGTGAATGTGTAGGTATAGGAACACATAAACAACTATTAAAGAAATGTAAAGTTTATAAAGAAATTGCCTTATCACAACTATCAAAGGAGGAGTTACAAAATGGCTAGACCTGGAGGACCTAATAGAGGAGTACCTGAAAAATCTAGAGATTTTAAAGGCTCTATAAAAAGATTATTTAATAGTTTAAATAGATGGCGTTATTTATTAATAATTTCTTTAATGCTTGCTATGATAAGCGCAATTCTTTCTTTAGTTGCTCCTAATAAATTATCAGATTTAACAGATACAATTACATTAGGAATACAACCTAATATATCTGAAGAAATAGTTAAAGATATAATGGCTGATACTAGTATTAGTAATGAAGATAAAACTGAGTTTATAAGTTTATTACAATCTACAGAAAATAGTGAAGAGTTAGATGTAAATAAAATATTTGGTAAGATAGATGAGTTACCAGAATCTATTTATGAAATAATTAAACCACAAATAGATATGGCTAAAGTAAAAAGTATAGCTATATTTCTTGGTACTTTATACTTAATAAGTGCACTATTTAATTATATCCAGTCACTTTTAATGACTACAACATCAAATAATTTTGCTAAAAAATTAAGAAGTAGTATAAGTAAAAAAATAAATAAATTACCATTAAAATATTTTGATACTCATGAAACTGGGGATGTGTTATCCAGAGTTACAAATGATGTTGACTCAGTAGCTCAAAATATGAATCATAGTTTAGCTTCACTTGTTTCAAGTTTAACCCTTTTCTTAGGTTCAATTATAATGATGTTCATAACTAATTGGATTATGGCTATAACAGCCATTTTAGCTAGTTTAATAGGATTCAGTATGATGGGATTAATTCTTGGTAAATCACAAAAATATTTCACTCAAAGACAAGAAGAATTAGGTAACTTAAACGGACATATAGAGGAAATATATTCAGGACATAATGTAGTAAAAGCGTATAATGGTCAAAGAGAAGCAAACGAAGAATTTGATAAATTAAATAATAAGTTATATGAGTGTAATTGGAAGAGTCAATTCTTAAGTGGAATTATGCAACCAATTATGATGTTTGTTGGTAACTTTGGATATGTTGCGGTATGTGTAGTAGGTGCATTACTTGTTATGAATAACATTATTACATTTGGTGTAATAGTAGCATTCATGATTTATGTTAGAATGTTTACTAATCCACTTTCTCAAATAGCTCAAGCAATGACTTCACTTCAATCAATAGCTGCAGCTTCAGAAAGAGTATTTGACTTCCTTGATGAAAAAGAAATGACAAATGAAAGTAAATTACCAAGTAAACTTAACAAAGAAACTGTTAAAGGTGAAATAGAATTTAAAAATGTTAAATTCGGTTATGATGAAAATAGAACTATCATAAAAGATTTTAGTGTTAAAGTTAGACCAGGACAAAAAATTGCTATAGTAGGGCCAACAGGTGCAGGTAAGACAACTTTAGTTAATTTACTTATGAAATTCTATGAAATAAATTCAGGGGATATATTAATAGATGGAGTGTCAACAAAAAATTTAACTAGAGAAAATATTCATGATTTATTTGTTATGGTACTTCAAGATACTTGGTTATTTGAAGGTTCTATTAGAGATAATCTTAAATTTAATAAAAAGAATGTTACTGATGAAGAAATACTAAAAGCTTGTAAAACAGTAGGAGTTGATCACTTCATTAAAACTCTTCCAGGAGGATTAGATGCAGAAGTAGGGGATAATGATTCAATTAGTCAAGGACAAAAACAATTACTTACAATAGCGCGTGGTATGATTGAAAATGCACCATTCTTAATATTAGATGAAGCAACATCTAATGTAGATACTAGAACAGAAGAATTAGTTCAAAAAGCTATGGATAAATTAACAAAAGGTAAAACATCTTTTATAATCGCTCATAGATTATCTACAATTAAAAATGCTGATTTAATACTTGTTATGAAAGATGGTAACATAGTAGAGCAAGGTTCACATAGTAAATTACTTTCTAAAAATGGTTTCTATGCAGAACTTTATAATTCACAATTTGATACAATAAGTGAATAAAAGTATTTACAAAATAAAAAAAATAGTGTATATTTGATATATCACTATTTGATGCAGGTGTAGTACAATGGTTAGTATATGGCCTTGCCAAGGCTAGGATGCCGGTTCGATCCCGGTCACTTGCTCCAGATTGATAGGAAACTCGAACTATAAAAGTTCGAGTTTTAAAATATAAAAAAGAGTTTATAAGTTCTTTTTTCATATATAATATAAAAATGTGTTGTCTATTTTTTAATTCCTTTAAATAATATTTTTTTAAAAACATTTTGTTCTTCGTATGTATCTATGAAATCTTCATTATTTTTTTTGACTATTTTAACACCTTTTAAAGATTTATGAATATTTGTTTCTATTTCTTCATCAGTAACTATAGTTTCATCAAAAGATACCATAAAATTTAAAGTAATAAAATTCAAATTACTTGAAAATACACCTTCTAATTTATTAACACCGTCTTCTATCTTAGAGGCACATGCTGCACAATCTATATTATCTAATCTATAAATATTTTTTTTCATAAGTTCCTCCTAAAACTAATTTTATAATAACACAATCATAAAACAAATTCAATTATTTTATAAATATAAGTTTAGTAATTATTATTTGAGTCTCAAAGTTAAATAAATTCTAAGAAAAGATAAAAAGAAAATGAACTATTCAAAAGTAATTTAAAATAGTTCATTTTTAATACTTTAGCAACACCCTCTATGATGATCTAGAAAATTATCTCTATCTCTGTTATTGCAGAATAAAAAGAATATTATAAATATTATAATTAAAATCCAAATCCATGAAATTCCACCATATCCGCCACATCCACAGCCATATCCACAATCAAATCCACCATAAGGATATCCATATCCAAACATAGAAACATCTCCTTTCATTATATTATATTGTAATAAAAAACTAGTAAATACAAAGTATACCTAGAAAAAGAAAATTATTTTTGGATTAAAAACAAAAATTTCATAAAAATTACACATTATAATGTATAATATAAAGTGAGGTGTTTTATGAAGGTATTAATAGTAGATGATGAATTAGGAATAAGAGAGGTAATAAAAGAGTATTCAATTAATGAAGGATATTCTACTTTAGAAGCAGAAAATGGTTATGATGCTTTAAAAATTCTTGAAAATAATAAAGATATAGATGTTATTATATTAGATATAATGATGCCAAAAATGGATGGATATACTACTTTAAAAGAAATAAGAAAACACTATAATATACCAGTTATAATGTTGTCTGCTAGAACTGATGAATATGATAAATTACAAAGTTTTGATTTAGGGGTAGATGATTATGTAACTAAACCATTTAGTCCTAAAGAATTAATGGCTCGTATTAAAGTAGTTACTAGTAGAAATAAAGTAAATAAAGATGAATATATTTATAAAGGATTAAGAATAAATTATTTAGGCTATACTGTATTTGTTGATAATAAAGAAGTTAAATTAACACCTAAAGAATATGAATTACTTGTTTATTTGGTACAAAATAAAGGGATTGCTATATCAAGAGAATCAATACTTAGTAAGATATGGGGATATGATTTTAGTGGAGATGATAGAACTGTAGATACTCATATAAAGATGTTAAGAAATAATTTAGGCGAATATAGAAATTTAATAACTACAATAAGAAGTATGGGTTATAAATATGAAGAAAAATAGTTTAAAAAATAAAGTTTGGTTTTATTTACTTATATTTGCAGTAGTAATTATATGTGGTATATGGTTTTTACAAATTTTATCACTTGATGTATACTATGAATTTAGTAAAAAAAATGAGATGAAAGATATTGCTAATTCGGTATCAGAATCTTATAATCAAAAAAATTATGAAGAGGTTTTAAATAGATTATCTTTTGAAAAAGATATATGTATAGAAATAACAGAAAACAATAATATATCATATTCTACTGATAGTATCAGTAGAGGTTGCTTAGTAAGTAATAGTAGAGAAATAAATGATTATAAATTAAAATTTATGTTAAGCGATAAAACTTCAGTAACTTATAGAGTAATAAATCCTGATTTCAAAAATAAAACATTGATATATGGATTAAAGATAGATGATGGTGTTTATGCATTCATAAGTACATCACTAGAGCCTGTCAGTTCTACTGTATCAGTATTAAAAAAACAATTAATACTAGTTATGATAATTGTACTTATATTAGCTTTCTTAATAGGAAATATTATTTCCAAAAAAATATCTAAACCCATGGAAAAAATAAATAAAGCTAGTAAAGAAATAACAAAAGGTAATTTTAATGTAGTATTTGATACTAAATCAGATATAAAAGAATTAACAGAACTAGAAGAATCATTAAATGAAATGGCAGAAGGACTTTCAAAAAATGAATCTATAAAAAGAGAAATGTTAGCTAATGTATCTCATGATTTAAAAACGCCATTAACCTTAATAAAGGCAAATGCTGAGATGGTTAAAGATTTAACTTATAAAAATAAAGAAAAAAGAGAAAAAAATCTAAATACTATTATAGATGAAGTAGATAGATTAAATTTACTTGTTGAGGATATTCTTAATTTATCTAAAATACAATCTAATTCTGTAGAATTAAAATTAGAAAAAATAAATTTAAATACAGTTATATTGGAAATAATAAGTAAATTTGAAATACTATGTGATAAAGATGGATATACAATAGAGTATGATGGATTTGATGTAGATGTAGTAGTTGATAAGAAGAAAATTGAACAAGCTATTTATAATCTAATTAATAATGCAATTAATTATACAGGAAATGATAAAAAGATATTTATTAAATTGATAAAAATAAAAGATATTATTAGAGTAGAAATAATTGATACTGGTAAAGGAATTGAAGAAAAAGATATTAAATATATATGGGATAAATATTATAAAGTTGATAAAAAATATAAAAGAGTTACTTATGGAACTGGAATAGGTCTTTCTATAGTTAAAGAGGTGTTAGAATTACATGGATTTAATTATGGAGTTGATACTAAAAAAGGCAAAGGTACTAAATTTTATTTTGAAATAAAAAAACAAAAAAACAAAAAAATGTAAAAAAGTGTTTTCAGCAAAATTCACTTTTTTTATTTTTTTAAAAATGAAAAACATTGAAAAATAAAGGATTATTAAAAAACAAAAAGATAAAAAAACAAAAAAATAAAAAAATGGTAAAAATATTTTTTAAAAATTCACTAAAAATCTATTGACTAGTATATTGGTGAATGATATACTTTAATTGTAAAAATGATAAGGAGTATAGATATGACAGAAGTAGAAGAAAAATTAGATTTAGTTGTTGTTAAAAGAAACGGAAAAAAAGTTGATTTTGATGGCACAAAAATAGCTATGGCTATAAAAAAAGGATTTGACAGTGTTAATGAACAAGATGAAGAAACAGGAAAATATAAGTATGATGATAAAGACATTACAAAAGTATATAACGATGTAATGAAAACTATAAATAAAAATTATACTGATAAAATAAAAATAGAACAAATTCAAGATTTAATAGAAGAGTCTTTAAAGAAAAAAGGCTATGAAGAAGTTTATGTGTCTTTTGCAGATTATAGAGATAGAAGAACTCAATCAAGAGAAATGTTTGTTGATGACAAAAGAATGCATAAATTCTTAAAAACTATTGAAGGTTTAGGACTTAAATCTGCTTCAGAAGATGACACAAAAAGAGAAAATGCAAACGTAGACGGAGATACAGCTATGGGAACTATGCTTCAATATGGTTCAACTGTATCAAAAGAATTTGCTAAATCATACTTGATGAAGAAAAAATTCTCAGATGCGCATGATAATGGAGAGATACATATACATGATATGGACTTCCTTCCAATGGGAACTACAACTTGTATGCAAATAGAACTTGATAGATTATTTAAAAAAGGTTTTTCAACAGGTCATGGGTACCTAAGACCACCTAAAGATATTTCATCGTTTAGTGCACTTGCAGCTATAGCTGTACAAGCAAATCAAAACGATCAACATGGAGGACAAAGTATTCCAGCATTTGATTATTTTATGGCTCCTGGTGTACTTATGACATTTAAAAAACAATTAAAACAACAAATAAATGATTTCTTAGATTTACAAGGCTTACTTAGTCATATAAGTATGGATAGAGTAGCTCGTGAAGTTGATAAATTAGAAAGTATTAACTTTAGTATAGAAATATTTAAACCTATATATAAAGAATCAGAACAATTAGAAAGATTGTTTACTAAAGCTTATGAAAAAGCATTAGCAAAAACAGATAGATTAACTTACCAAGCTATGGAAGCATTTATTCATAACTTAAATACAATGCATTCTAGAGCAGGAGCCCAAGTTCCATTTTCATCTGTTAACTTTGGAACAGATATAACTCCAGAAGGTAGAATGGTTTCACTAAACTTCCTAAAAGCAACTGATTCAGGATTAGGAAAAGGAGAAACTCCAATATTCCCAGTATCAATCTTTAAAGTTAAAGAAGGAATAAACTATAATACTGAAGATCCAAACTATGATGTATTTAGATTGGCTTGTGAAGTATCAGCTAAAAGATTATTTCCAAACTTCTCATTCTTAGATGCACCATTTAATTTAGAATTCTATAAACCTGGAGATTATAGAACAGAAGTAGGATATATGGGTTGTAGAACACGTGTTATGAGTGATGTAACTGATCTTAATAATCAAACAACAGGAGGTAGAGGTAATTTATCATTTACTTCAATAAATCTACCTAGAATAGCTATTAAACATGGTATTTGTTTAAAAGAAAGAGATAAAGCAGATATGGAAGGTTTCTACAAAGAACTTGGAGAAACTATGGAATTAGTTAGAGATCAATTATTAGAAAGATTTGAAATTCAATGTAATAAGAGATGCTATAACTTCCCATTCTTAATTGAACAAGGTGTTTGGACAGATGGTGATAAATTAAAACCAACAGATAGAATGAGAAAAATATTAAAACATGGTAGTTTAACTTTAGGATTTATAGGACTTGCTGAAACTTTAAAAGCTTTAATAGGTGAACACCATGGAGAATCTGAAAAAGCTCAAAAATTGGGATTAGAAATAATCGGATTTATGAGAGAAAAAGCTAATGAGTTTGCTAAAGATTATAACTTAAACTTTACACTTATAGCTACTCCAGCAGAAGGATTATCAGGAAGATTTGTTAATATAGATAGAGCAATCTATGGAAAAATTAAAGGAGTAACAGATAGGAATTACTATACAAACTCATTCCATGTTCCAGTTTATTACAACACTTCAATTAAACATAAAATTGAAACAGAAGCTCCTTATCATAACTTAACAAATGGTGGACATATTTCTTATATCGAATTTGATGGAAATACTGCCATGAATGTAGATGCATTTGAAAGTGTAATTAGAATGATGAAAGAAAGTGGAATTGGTTATGGAGCTATTAACCATCCAGTAGATAGAGATCCAGTATGTGGATATGTTGGGGTAATTGGTGATGTGTGTCCTGGATGCGGACGTAAAGAATTTGATTCAGTACCACTTGAAGAAGTAAGAAACTTCAATTGTGGATGTTAAAAAGGAGGATATTTATGGAAAAATTAGTTGGTGAAGGTGTAGGATTCGAAAGAATTAGAAGAGTTACAGGATACTTAAGTGGAGATTTAAAACGTTTCAATAATGGTAAACGTGCAGAAGAAAAAGATCGTGTAAAACACACTGGTATCAAAGAAGTAATGGCATCTAGTAAGTGTGCTAAATAATGAAAATTAGACTTGCTGCAGATTTGCAAACAGATAGTATAGTTGATGGATTAGGTATAAGGACTGTTATTTGGACTCAAGGCTGTTCTCATAATTGTCCTTCTTGCCACAATCCAGGCACTCATGATTTTAATGGCGGAGAATTAGTTGAACTTGAAGATGTAATAGAAGAGTTAGAAAATTTATCAGGTCAAGATGGAGTTACATTTTCAGGAGGAGATCCGATGTTTCAACCTAAACAGTGTAGTATATTAGCACATAAGGTACATGAATTAGGTATGAATGTATGGGTTTATACTGGATTTACTTATGAGGAGTTAATAGAAAAAGGAAATAAAGATATACTAGAATTCTTAAGTAATATAGATGTACTTATAGATGGTAAATTTGAACTATCTAAAAAAAGTTTAGATTGTGAATTTAGAGGCTCTACTAATCAAAGGTTAATAGATATACCTAAATCATTAGAAAATCATAGAGTTGTATTATTTGATTTAAATAAAAAAATGAATAAAAAAGAAAAGAAAGAAACTATATTTATTTAGGTTTCTTTTAATTTGCACAAACTTCAAAAATATGGTATTATATCTAAGCCAATGAAAAAGAGGGGTTTTATGTATAATAAAAAATTAATATATGATTATGTAATGGGAAATGATATACTTGAATATGACCTAGATACTTTAGAAAATGATTCTACTTTTATGAAACAGGTTATAGATTTTACAAATGATAAAAATACATATAATTTATGTGGAGAACAAGTGAAAAATGACTATGATTTTATAAAATATATAATTCATAAATTTCAGGATGATTCAAAATTTATTATAGAAGTAGCAAACGAATATATAAAAAATAATCAAACGCAAGATTTTGAACCTAATTGTGTAGAATTAAAAATAATAATGAGTGATATTGGAAAAAGGAAAAATGAAGATGAATTTATTAATTTTACCCTGTCAACACTTGCTTTTCAAGAATATATTTTAACTCAAATAAATTTAGTAAAAGAAAAATTAGAAAAAGAGGATTTGGGACTTGGGTTTTATATAATTAAAAGTATGTATTATAACAATCCTATTATTGTTGAGTATTTTGCAAAAAAATTTATAAATCAAATTTTTTATGAAGATGAAAATTATACTTTCGAAGAATTAATACATAAAAATATTAGAGATTATATATTTGTAGAAAGTCCAGGTGTTATTAATTATTTAACTAATTACATCCGTACATACGATAGTGACTTATCTGCTTATTTATGTAAAAGGCCTTATTTATTAGATAAAACAAAAAATACAATACTTAGTATCAAAAGTAATTGGAAAAATTTTACAAATGAACAAAGTATAAGAAAATTGGAAGTTTTTATAGAAAAAGTTTATTTGATTTTTCCGGAATATCCTAAAGATATATCATTTACTGTTAGTCAATTAATAGAGTATATAATAAAAAAATGTAATATAATTAAAGAGGATAAAACAATTAGAGAATATATAAAATCAAGGCAATCAAGTGAAATAAAGAAAAATATTTTATTTAATATTGATGAAGATAAAATGACTTTTACTGAGCATAGAATTTTAAATCAAGCTATGCAACTAGCTACAACTATTTTTTCTAAAGATGTTGTTGGCATTAAAGAATATCAATCAGAAATTTATGATGAATATCCAATAAGAAAAAATAATAAAATTTTTAAACTAAAATTTAATAAGGGAGAAAAATAATTCAATTTGCACTTTCCTAAAAAAAGTGTATAATACTACTAGCAAAGGGGGAATATTATGTTTAGAACAGAAGGTATTTGTGGACAATTAGAAATGAGTGTTGATGATAAAAATAGAATGATTTTACCAGAACATACAGGTGCAGAGCCAGGAGAAAAATTAGTTATTGTTAGAAATAAAGAATCTAAATGTTATGATATTTATGCGGAAAAACATTATCAAAAAAAATTACAACTACAAATAGATTATTTGGAAAATAAATTAAAAACAGCAATAGATATTAAAATGAGAGAAAAATTACAATTGTTATTAAATGATATATATAGTTGTATTTTAGCTGAAGTTACTTGCGATAAACAAAGAAGAATTGTTATTACAAGTATTCTTGAAGAAAACGAAAAAGTAACTAAAGTTAAAACAATAGGAGCTTTTGATCATTTAATGTTAAGAAAGAAATAGTTTATTTCTTTTTTTACTTTGTTATGATATAATTGTTCTGGTGATTACATGAAAAATAATTTAAAAAGTGTATATTTTTTTAGTATAATTTTTTTTGTAGTAGATCAAGCAATTAAAATATTTTTAAGCAATAGTGTACAACTAAATCAAAGTATACCTATAATAAAAGATTTCTTTTCAATAACACATGTCCATAATACAGGCGCTGCTTTTAGTATATTTACAGGTAATACTGCTTTTCTTATATTAATTGGAATTGCATGTGTTATAGCTATAAGTATATATATAAAAAAGATAGAAAATTTATCTGATTTAGATATATTTATTTATTCTTTATTAATAGGTGGAATACTAGGTAATTTGTTTGATAGAATATATCATGGATATGTTATAGATTATTTAAGTTTTAACTTTGGAAGTTATTATTTTCCAATATTTAATTTTGCAGATATATGTATAGTTGTATCAATAGGATTAATAATTATAAATACAATTAGGGAGGACTTATGGAAATAGTAGTAAGTGAAGATATTAATACTAGGATAGATTCTTATTTAAGTGAAAGACTTGAATATAGTAGAAGTAAAGTAGTTAAAATGATTAGTGATGGAATTATTTTAGTAAATGGAAAAGTTACCAAAAACAGTTATACATTAAAAAAAGATGATGTAATAACAGTAGGGGAATATATTGAAGAGGAAATGAATGTTGAACCTGAAAATATTCCATTAGATATTTTTTATGAAGATGAAGATGTAATTGTAGTAAACAAACCTAATGGAATGGTAGTTCATCCTGCAATAGGAAATAATCATGGAACACTTGTAAATGCTTTACTTTATTACTCTAAAAATTTAAGTAGTATTAATGGTGAATTTAGGCCTGGTATAGTACACAGAATAGATGCTTATACAACAGGACTTCTTATGGTAGCTAAAAATAATAAAGCTCATGAAATTCTTTCGGAACAGTTAAGTAAAAAAGAAACTACGAGAAGATATATAGCTTTAGTATGGGGAGTAATAAAAGAAGACACCGCTACTATAGATGCACCTATTGGTAGGGATAATAATGATAGAAAGAAAATGGCTGTAACTAGTATTAATAGTAAAGATGCAGTTACTCATTTAAAAGTTTTAAAAAGATTTAAAGATGCAACTTTAATAGAATTACAACTTGAAACTGGAAGAACACATCAAATAAGAGTTCACATGAATTATATAAATCATCCAGTAGTTAATGATCCTGTATATGGAAGAAGAAAAATGATAGATAATAGCGGACAATGTCTTCATGCATTTCAGATTGGATTTAATCATCCAACAACAAATAAGTATATGGAATTTAAGTGTGATTTACCCGAATGTTTTAAAAATATATTAAATAAATTTGAGGAAGAGGATATATAATTGTTATGGATATGAAATGTACATTCGATGATATGGATAATATAAATTTAGGCGCTGGTATATTTGGTGGTATAGTAGCTTATTCTGGGTTAATATTATACAATACTTATAAAATACATCGAGATGCTGAAATAAAAAATGTTAGTGAGTTAAAAGTATATGAGATAAAACAAAGACAAACAGAGTTAAGGTATGAAAAAGAAAAAATAGAATATGATATATTATTGGAGTTTTTAACGCAATTAAAGGAAAAACTACCTAATTGTGATTATACTAATCTTAATAATAATCTATCTAGTTTGGAAATAAAAAAATTAATAATTCCAGGAGGAGTATATTTTGGAAGATTAAATAAAGTAGTTGCCCCAAAAATTGCTCCAAAAGCGGAGAAACGTATAGCCACTTTTCATGAATTACTTCATATGTCAAGTGCTTTTTATGATGAAAACAGAAAAATATTATTCGTTGGTTTTAGACAAAGTACTGTTGAAAAAAATAGTTCAATTGGTAGAGGCCTAAATGAAGGATATACAGTTTTGCTTACTGAAAGACTTTTTGAATCTGAAAGGGAAAAATTAAAAATTAAAGAAAAAGAATCATATCATTTTTGTAAATTTTATGCAGAAAAATTAGAACAAATAGTAGGTCAAGATAAAATGCAAAATTTATATTTTAAATCAGATTTATTAGGATTAATTAAAGAAATAGAATCATATGATACAAAACAAAGTATTTTAGAATTTATAAATACTCTAGATTTTATGGAAAAAAATTATTTTAAAAATGATATAATGAGTGCAAGTTTATTTTCAAGAGAAATAATCATTGCAAATATAGATCACATTCAACAATGTTTAATAAAATGGTATTTTAGAAAATTAAAAAGACAAGAAATGCCTTTTGACGAAATAAAAAATAGTTTATTAGAATATTCACGTTCTTTAAATGATAATTTATTAATAAAATCAGAAGTAAAAAAAGAATTAGAAAAGAATATAAATCTTGAAGTAGAGATGTTATTAACTTCTATAGAAAGTAAGATAAAATAAAACCAGTTGATACTGGTTTTTATTAATAAGGCCTATATGGAGGATAAGGACGTGGAGGGTATGGACGATATGGAGGATAATAATTATTATAATAAGGTCTTCTACCATAGAAGAATGGAGAAACTAATCCACCAGTTATACCTCCAAGTAAAAATGGTCCAAAAAATCCACCACCAATAAGTCTACTATCGGAACTACTACTGATAGGTCTACTCATAGAACTATCAAAAGAACTACTCATAGAACTATTAAAACTTCCTGGAATTTGATAAGAATTATACATAAAAAACTCCTTTCATGGTATAATATGTTAGTAGAAAGAATTGGTGATAATATGGATGAAAGATTAAAACAACTTAGTAATACTATAGTTAATTATTCAGTTAAAGTTAGTGAAAATGATAGAGTGTTAATTCAATATGAAAGTGTTGAGTGTAACCCACTTATAAAGTGTTTAATTAAAGACATTTATAAGAATAAAGGGATACCATTTGTAAAGTTATTAGATAATGAACTTAGTTCTTTAATAATGGAAAATGCGGATAGTAAAACAATCGATGAAATGGTAAAGATGAAAACATATGAAGTAGATAATTTTGATTGTTTTATAAGAATTTGCTATACAGAAAATGAATATGAAGATAAGGATGTACCTGTTAGTGTTAGAAAAGAATTAGGGAGTAAATCTCAAAAAATAGATGATATTAGAATAAATCAAAGAAGGTGGGTACTACTAAACTATCCATCACTTGTAGATGCATATAAAGCTAAAATGAAATATGAAGATTTTTACGAGTTTTCATTAGATGTTATGAATGTTGATTACAAATCTATGAATGAAAAAATAAAACCGTTAAAAGATTTAATGGAAAAAACTGATAAGGTAAAAATAGTAGGTCCTGACACAGATATCGAATTTAGTATAAAAGGAATGCCTGCAATACCTTGCTGTGGTACTGCAAATATACCTGATGGAGAACTTTATACTGCTCCAATAAAAGAAAGTGTTAACGGATTTATAACTTATAATACACCATCTCCATATAGAGGAAATATATTTAATAATATAAGATTAGAATTTAAAGATGGACAAATTGTGAATTGTAGTTGTACTGAACACCAAGAAGAATTAAAAGAAATCTTTGATACAGATGAAGGTGCACGTTATATAGGTGAGTTTTCATTAGGATTTAATCCTATGATAACTAAACCTATGGGAGATATTTTGTATGATGAAAAAATAATGGGTAGTCTGCACTTTACTCCAGGAAGATGTTATGAAGATTGTGATAATGGTAATGTATCAGCTATACATTGGGATTTGGTATTAATACAAACTGATATTTTTGGTGGAGGAGAAATATATTTTGATGATGTATTAATTCGTAAAGATGGTAAGTTTGTATTAGATGAATTAAAAGAATTAAATTAGGAAAAATAAATAAACTAAAACATATATTTAATTAGGTGACCTTATGAAAAAAACATTTCAAATGATAGGCCTAATTAGTTTAACTTGTTTTAGTTTTTTTGTGACAGAAAAAACAGCTACAGTAGTAAATGATATGGATGAAATAATGATAGAAATAAAAGAAAAGAAAGATGATTACAAAATTGATGCTATAGATGCAATAATAGAAAATAATACAATAATACCTGGAATAAATGCTAAAGAAGTTAATATAAATAAAAGTTATAAAAATATGAAAAGTAATGGATATTTTAGTGATAAATTATTTATTTATGATTATGAAAATCCTAAAATTAGTTTAACTGATAATATAGATAAATATATAATAAAAGGCAATCCTAGTAAAAGAATGGTAAGTCTTATATTTACAATAGAATCAGATGAAGATATAACAGATTTATTAACTATAATAAATAATTATAATGTAAAAGCAAATTTCTTTGTAAATTATACTTGGTTTACTAATAATAATGAAATAGTTAGTGAAATGATAAAAAAAGGGCATATAATATCACCTTTAATGGAAAATTATAGTGATTCGAATTTTGAATGGATGAATATGGCATTAAAAAAAATTAATAAACAGAATGTAGTATTTTGTTATAACATAAATGATAATCAATCTAATCTAGACGAATGTGTATTGAAAAAAAATTATACTATAAAACCTATAATTGTTTCTGAAAATACACCTTTAGTAGATATAAAAGAAAAATTAGAATCAGGATCAATATTTTCTTTGAAAGCTAATTCACAAGTAAAAAAAGAATTATCAACAATACTTATTTATATAAAATCAAAAGGATATAAAATTACTAATTTAGAAGAACATATATTAGAATAAAAAAAGAAGTATAAACTTCTATTTTACTAAAGTGCCAATTTTATTCTTTTTAGCAGCTTTTAATAAGTTGCCTTTTTTATTTACATCAAATACAAGTATTGGAATATTATTATCCATACAAAGTGATGTAGCAGTTGAATCCATAACATTTAATTTTTTATTAAGTACATCTATATAAGTTATTTCATCGAATTTAGTAGCTGTTTTATCTTTTTTAGGATCAGCAGTATATATACCATCTACATTAGTTGCCTTAAAAATTATATCAGCGTTTATTTCAGCAGCTCTTAAGGCAGCAGCTGTGTCAGTAGAGAAGAAAGGACTTCCTGTACCACATCCAAAAATAACTATTCTAGTTTTTTCTAAGTGTCTAGTAGCTCTTTTTCTAATATAGAATTCAGCTATTTGTCTCATTTCAATTCCAGTTTGAACTCTAGATTCAACTCCTATTTGAGTAAATCCATCTTGAAGGGCTAGGGCATTCATAGTAGTAGCAAGCATTCCTATATGATCTGCAGTACATCTATCCATGTTTTTATGAGTTCTTCCTCTCCAAAAATTTCCACCTCCTACAACAATAGCTATTTCACAACCAATGTCATAGCACGCTTTAATTTCTTTACATATGTCTAAAACAGAGTTGAAGTCGATTCCTTTTCCATCGGAACCTGATAAAGTTTCACCACTTAACTTTATTAATATACGATTATATTTCATAGTTACCTCCTAATTATATTATAGCACGTATCTCCTAAATTCCTTTATAAAAATATAAAATTAAAAAAATTTTAAAAAAGTGTTGACAAACAAAATTGTTTTTAATATAATGTTAATAACAGATGAAAAAATCTGTTTAAAAAACGATTGTTGTTATTAACAAATTATTAAAAAGAAAGAGGTGCGATATGGAAAATATTAAAAACTTAGAAGTCTACAAAAAATGTTTAATAGTTGTGGATATGGTAAATGGATTTGTTAGGGAAGGTGTACTACACGATAAAGAGATTGCTATAACAATTCCAAGACAGATTGAATTAATCGAAAAAAATATTAATGAAGGCGAATTAACAATTTTCATAAAAGATACTCATGATGAAGATGCAGTAGAGTTTAAAAGATTTGGAGGAACTAAACACTGTGTTAAAGGAACAAGAGAAGCAGAACTTGTAGATGAATTAAAGAAATATGAAGGAAAAGAAAATACAATTTCTATAGAAAAAAATTCTACAAGTTATATGGAAACTCCACAATTTAGAAAATTGATTAAAGAACTTAAAAATTTAAAAGAAATAGTAGTTGTTGGATGTTGTACTGATATTTGTGATTTTAATGGAACAATGGCATTAGCTAATTACTTAGATCAATGGAATAGAGACGTAGAAATTAAAGTTCACCAAGATGCAGTTGCAACTTATGCAGAAAAAGAAAGACAAAAGTATGTAGATGCAGCTTATCTACTTATGGAACAACAAGGGATACAGTTGGTGAAGAAGAGATAATTTTTTTTAGAACAATGTTATTAACAAAAAGATAAAAACAATATATAAAAAGGAAAGAGGAGATATTATGAAAAATAAAACAATGATGACAGATTTTTATGAGTTAACAATGGCTCAAACTTATTATGATAAAGGAGAACAAAATAAAAAAGTATATTTTGATATATTTTTTAGAAAAAATCCATTTGAAGGTGGATATGCAATAATGGGTGGTCTTGATAATATAGTAGACTATATCAATAATTTTAAAATTAGTGATGAAGATATCAATTATTTAAGAAGTACAGGAAAATTTAAAGAAGAATTTTTAGAATATTTAAAAAATTTAAAATTTACTGGAGATATATTTGCTATAGAAGATGGAACTCCAATATTTCCAAATGAACCAGTACTTACAGTTAGGGCTAATGTAATAGAAGCTCAGCTTATCGAAACTGCATTACTTGCTAATTTCAATCATGGTACTTTGGTTACAACAGCTGCAAAAAGAATTACAAATGCTGCAGGGGATATACCTGTTATGGAATTTGGTGCTAGAAGAGCTCGTGGTGTTGATTCAGCAGTTGAAGCTAGTAAATATGCTTATGTTGGTGGATGTTGTGGAACTAGTAATGTACTTGCTGGTATGAAAAATGATATTCCAGTACTTGGAACAATGGCTCATAGTATGATTTGTGATGCAGATAGTGAATATGAAGCTTTCTTAGATTATGCAAAAAGTAATCCAGATAATTGTGTATTCTTAGTAGATACATTTGATACATTAAGAAGTGGTGTACCAAATGCAATTAAAGTAGCTCAAGATTACTTAGTTCCAAATGGATATAAATTAAAAGGTATTAGAATAGATAGTGGGGATTTAGCCTATTTATCAAAAGAATCAAGAAGATTACTTGATGAAGCTGGATTTAGAGATGCTACAATTTGCTTATCTAATGGATTAGATGAAAATACTATTAAATCTTTACTAGATCAAGGAGCTTGTATAGATTCAATAGGTGCAGGAGATAATATTGCTGCTTCTAAAGAAAGAGTTGGTGGAGTTTATAAATTAGTTGCTATTGAAAAGGACGGAAAGTTAATCCCTAAAATAAAAGTGAGTGAAGATTCTATTAAAACTATTAACCCAGGATATAAAAAAGTTTATAGATTCTATGATAAAAAAACTGGATATGCATTAGGTGATGTAATCGCACTTGCAGAAGAAAAAATTCCAAAAGATAAATATACATTAATTTGTCCTACTGAAGAATGGAAAACAACTACTATAGAAAATTATGAAGTAAAAGAACTTCAAGTACCAATTTTTGAAAATGGTAAACAAGTATATGAAGTTCCAACAGTTAAGATGAGAAAAGAATATTGTGCTAATGAATTTAAAACAATTTATCCTGAGATTAAAAGAAGTGCTAATCCACATGGATACTATGTAGATTTAACTAAAAAACTATTAGAGTTAAAAAAACAATTGATTCTAGAAAGTAGAAAACAACCAGAACAAGCAAAACAATATAAGAAGGTAAAATAGTATAATGAGAAAAGAAAAACTAGAAGAATTAAGATCAATTGTAGAAGAATTAAAAACTATAGAAGTAAAAGAAAGAGTAGTTGAACAAAAAGATAAGTTTCTACAAAGTAAATCATATAATTTTAAACTTAATAATGGTATAATAATACCAAGAGAAAAATTAATTAAAGGTGGTAAAGATGGAAGTGCAGCTATAATAATGCCAATACTTCCTAATAATGAAGTATTAACTATTATAGAGCCTAGAGTATTTACTAATCTCACTGTAGGAGTAGGATTTCCTGCTGGATATATAGAAAATGGTGAAGATAAAAAAGTTGGAGCTTTAAGAGAACTTAGAGAAGAAACTGGATTTGTTCCAAATAAAATGATAGAACTTGATTCTTTCTATCAAGATGAAGGTGTAAGCAGTGCTCTAAACCATATATTTCTTGCTCTAGGATGTGAAAAAAAATTTGATCAAGAATTAGATAAAGATGAAATAGTAAAATATATGATGTTTAATTATGACAAATTATTTGAATTAGAGAAAATGGGGTATATAAAAGGTTGTAATACTAAACTAGCTTTAGAAAAATCAAAAGTGTATATGAAAGGAAGATAATATGAAAAAATTTGATGCTAAATTAGAAACAGAAAGAGTAATTAATTTTATAAGAAATTATTATAAAGAAAATAATTTAGGAGGAGTAATACTTGGTATAAGTGGAGGCAAAGATTCTGGTGTAGTTGCAGGTCTATTTACAAAAGCGCTTGGTAAAGAAAATGTTATTGGAGTAACTCTGCCATGTCATTCTAAGGAAGAAGATAGAATAGATGCAAAATTAGTTAGTGATTATTATGGATTTAAACTTATTAACTTTGATATTACAAGTACATTCGATGCTTTTAAAGATGAACTTAAAAACTTAGGTGACTTTAATTTAGAACAAACTAAAAATAGTGATATAAATTTAAAACCAAGACTTAGAATGTCTACTTTATATTATCTTGCGGCTCTTTATTCAGCTTTAAAAGGAAAAACATATTTAGTAGCTGGAACAAGTAATAAATGTGAACTTTTTGTTGGATATTTCACTAAAGGTGGAGATTCAGTACACGATATTTCAACAATAGCTGATTTTACTGTGGATGAAGTAATAGCTATTGGTGAGTATTTAAAAGTTCCAGAAAAAGTTTTATATAAAAAACCAAATGATGGATTATCTAATCAAACAGATGAAGATAAGTTGGGAGTAAAATATAAAGATATTGCTTCTTACATAGAAGATCCTAATTTAGTAGAAAAAGAAACTAGAGAAAAAATAAAGAGATTACACAACACCAATAAACATAAATTTAATATTCCAACTTATAGAAAATAAATTGAATAATAAATATTTATTACAAGGAGGAATTCATGAAGATAGGTATCTATGTAGGTAGTTTTAATCCACCTCATAAAGGACATATAAAAATAGTAAATCATTTAATAAATAATTATTTAGATAAAGTTATAATTATTCCAACAGGTAATTATTGGAATAAATTAGATTTAGTTAGTATTAATGATAGAATAAATATGTTAAAATTTTATGAAAAAGAAAAAATTATTATAGATAATAAAAATAATAATTTAGAGTATACATATCAAATATTAAATAATTTAGTTAAAAAATATAAAAAAGATGAATTATATTTAATTATCGGGGCAGATAATATTGTTAATTTTGATAAGTGGAAAAACTATAAAGAAATATTAGAATATAATTTAATAATACTTAATAGAGATAATATTGATGTATTAAAGTATTTAGATAAATTAAATAAGAAAGATAAATATATAATAGTAAATGATTTACCTAATATAGATACCTCTTCTACAATGATAAGAAATAAAATAAAAAATAAAGATTATAATAATTTATCTATGTATATAGACAATTGTATTTTAAATTATATAAAAGAAAATAAATTATATGAAGGTGAATTATGAAAAGAATAGTAGATAAATTAAAAGAATTAAATAAAACAATTAGTACTATGGAATCTTGTACTGGTGGTGGAGTAGCTAATGCTATAACAAACATAGAGGGTGCAAGTGAAGTACTTAAGTTTAGTGCAGTTACTTATTCAAATGAATTTAAAATAAAGATGGGTGTTAGTAGTGATATTATTGATAAATATAGTGTTTATAGTATAGAAACAGCTATTGAAATGAGTAAAAATATAAGTAAGTTTACTAATTCTAATTATGGAGTAGGTATTACTGGTAAATTAAATAGAGTAGATATTAATAATTTATATGGTAGTGATAATAAAGTATATATAAGTATATATGATAAAGATTTAGATAAATTTTATAACTATGATATAGAAGTTGATAAACAAAGTAGAAAAGAAAATAAAGAATTAGTAATTAATTTCATAATAGAAAAGTTAATAGAAGTAATTGGTGATTAATATGATTAAAAATTTTATATTACATTTTAATTTAGTTAATAAACATAGATTTAAAGTGTTTAAATTATGTTGTAAAGCAGGAATACCGTTTAGAGGATTAGTACATGATTTATCAAAATATTCTCCAACTGAATTTTTTGAGAGTATAAAATATTATAAAGGAAGTTATAGTCCAATAAGTGCTTGTAAAAAAGAAAATGGATATTCTAATGCTTGGCTACATCACAAAGGAAGAAATAAACATCACCATGAATATTGGTATGATTATGCTGCTCCTAATCAAACAGATTTAATTCCGTATAAATATACAGCTGAAATGATTTGTGATACGCTTGCTGCGGGAATGACTTATCAAGGTAAAAAATGGACAAATGATTATCAATTAAAATACTATTTAGAAGATAGAAAAAGAAAACATATTAATCCTAAAATAGATGCGATACTTATGGAAGTATATGAATTAATTAGTAAGAAAGGAATAAATGAAGTAATAAATTCTAAAACATTAAAGAAGATATATTATAAACATGTAGGGAAGTGATAACATGATCAAAAATATAAAATTATTTGTAAATCATAATAATGAATCAATAAAAACAGCTAGATTAATAAAAGATAAATTAATTGTTAATGGGTTTGTTGAAGATGATAATAAATATGATTTAGCTATTGCAGTAGGAGGAGATGGATCATTTCTTAGAATGGTTAAACAAAATAATTTTAATAGTGATATTTATTATGTTGGTATTAACTCTGGAACTTTGGGATTTATGCAAGAAGTAAAAGTAGAAGAAATAGATAAATTTATATTTGAATTAAAAAATCAAATGTATAAAGTAGATAATGTAGGTATACAAGAAACTACTATAAAACATAATAATGATACTTCTAAATTTTATTCATTAAATGAAATTGTTGTAAGAGATAAAAACTTAAAAGTAGTTAAATTACACATAACAGATGATGATTATTTAATGGAAAATTTTATGGGAGATGGAATAATAGTTTGTACATCTGTAGGATCAACTGCTCACAATTTAAGTTATGGCGGAAGTATTATTTATCCTACTTTTACCGCACTTCAAATAACTTCTATGGGCCCTATAAATTCTAAAGTATATAAATCTTTAGTAAATTCTATAATTATTCCAGATAAGAAAGAAATAATGATTACTCCAGAAGATAATCATAAAGATTTAATGATTACTGTCGATGGAGAACATTCTGTTTATAATAATGTAGATAATATTACAACTAAAATAGATGATAAAAAAATAAAATGTTTAAGACTTAGTCATTATAGTTTTGCACAAAAAATAAATGAGAAATTGCTAAGTGATTAAATTTAGGTTATAATTAAATAGGTGGTTATATGAAAAAAATAGTTTTAGCTTCAAATAATAAACATAAAATAAAAGAATTTAATGAAATTCTTGATAATGTAGAAATACTAACTTTGAATGATATAGAATTCTTTGATGAAATAGAAGAAACTGGTACTATCTTTTTAGAAAATGCATTAATAAAGGCTAGTACTATTAGTAAATATTTAAGTGATAAAAATTTAGATTATGATGTAATCGCTGATGATAGTGGTCTTTGTTGTGAAGCTTTAAATGGAGCGCCTGGTATTTATAGTGCTCGTTATGCAGGAGAACATGGAGATAGTAAAGCAAATCGTGAAAAATTAATTAATGATTTGAAAGGTAAAGATAAAACAGCATATTTTAATTGTACAATAGTTTTATATCATATAGATGAAACTTATGAATATAAAGAAGGAAAAACTTATGGTAAAATAATAGAAGAAGAATTAGGAGATACATCTTTTGGATATGACTGTATTTTCTTATCAGATGATTTAGGTAAAACATTTGGAGAGGTTTCAAGTGAAGAGAAAAATAGTGTATCACACAGAGCTAGAGCTTTGGAGCAAATAAAGAAATTATTATAGGAGGTACTATGGAAAAAGTATATAATAGTGAAGAAGAATTTTTAAGAGATTATGATTCTAGTAAATTTGAAAAATTATCTATGACAACTGATATATTAATCTTTAGTGTATCAAGTGAAGAAGTAGATAATTATAGAAAAACAGATAAAAAGAAAATGAGTATATTACTTGTTAAAAGAGATAATTATCCATTTAAAGATAAATGGTGTCTTCCTGGTGGTTTTATAGGTATTGATGAAGATTTAGATGCAGCTCCAAAAAGAATACTAAAAAAAGAAACTAATGTAGATAATATTTATCTTGAACAATTATATACTTTTGGAAGTGTTAATAGAGATCCAAGAATGAGAGTAGTATCAACTTCGTATATCGCTTTAATAGATAAAAATAGATTAACTAATAATTTAAGTAATAATGCGTCTTGGTTTGATATAACATTTTATGAAGAAAAAGATAATATAGTAGATATTACCTTAGATAATGGAAATACTACTATTAGTTTTAAAATAGAAAAAATACTTAGAGAACAAACTACAGATAGATATTCATTTAAAATACTGAAAAATGATAGTTTAGCTTTTGATCATCCTTTAGTTATTTTATCTGGAATAGAAAGATTAAAAAATAAAATAGAATATACAGATATAGTATTTAATATGATGCCTGAATATTTTACCTTAGGAGAGTTACAACAAGTTTATGAAGTAATACTGGGTAAAAAATTATTAGATCCTGCCTTTAGAAGAATAATAGCTAACAAAGTAGAAAAAACTACTAAAATGAAAACTGGTGGAGGTCATAGACCGTCATATTTATTTAGATATAAAAGCAAATAAAAATAAGTTGTCTAGAAAGTGTAGACAACTTTTAAATTTATACAAAATTTGATTCATTTACTTGAATGTGATATATACAAATGGTATAATTATATGTAGATACATTTGATTGTTAGGTGTTTTACTTTATTCTATATTTTATATAGAATGGAGGTGATTTCTATGATTAATTTAATTATAGAAAGGATAAATTCCATTGGAGTTAATAATAGCTTTTGCTCTTATTGTGTTATACACTATCATAATCCTTAAAAATAAGGATTAGCTTAAACGAAAACACCGCTCATCGTTGATACGGTGTTTTCAATATTCCAAAGAATAGAGAACTACACTTAACACGGCAATATCAAGTGACAATCTAAGATTTGTCAATCCCCTAATAATATGATATCATAAAATCACGACAAAAAGACACAAAATATCCAATTTTTTAAAATTTTTGAACACGTTGTGTTGAGTCGTTAAATATATGCTCTGTAATTGTTGTGGTGA
>JAFTRC010000047.1 GCA_017462455.1 Bacilli bacterium
ACCAATTTCGCCACTCAGGCACATTAAATGGTGTCCCGCGCGAGATTCGAACTCACGACCCTTTGATTAAAAGTCAAATGCTCTACCGACTGAGCTAGCGGGACAAATAATAAATTAAATATGGCTGCCTCGGTTAGATTCGAACTAACGCATGCCACAGTCAAAGTGTGGTGCCTTACCGCTTGGCTACGAGGCAATATCATTTCCAACACATAAATAAAGTGGTGGAAGGAGATGGATTCGAACCATCGAACCCGAGGGAACAGATTTACAGTCTGCCGCGTTTAGCCACTTCGCTATCCTTCCAAACTTAAAATATAAAAGTGGTGCCGGAAATAGGACTTGAACCCACAACCTACTGATTACAAGTCAGTTGCTCTACCAATTGAGCTATTCCGGCACATATAATGGTGGGCGATATAGGACTCGAACCTATGACCCCCTGCTTGTAAGGCAGGTGCTCTAACCAACTGAGCTAATCGCCCGAATAAAAATCAGTTGACGTAATTAAATATATCATTTTAGTTTTTTTTTGTCAACACTATTTTACTGATTTTTCTTGTTTTTTTAAATTTTCTTCTATCCAAAGGGGTAATTTATATGATAAAGTACGAAAACCTAAGCTAGTTTCCTTAATTTTTCGCTTTGGAACATATGGTTTTTTCTTATATGAAATATTTTTAATACTCAATTTTAATTGATATTGTTCATCATCTACATCTAGAACTTCCACATATATAGTATCCCCTATTTTAACAAAATCATTAATATCACGTACAAAACCATGTGAAATCTCTGAAATATGTATTAGTCCTGTATAATACTCATCTAAAGATACAAATGCTCCATATTTTTCTATACCAGTTATAGTCCCTTTTATAATTTGCCCTTTTTTATATGGAATCATTCATCTCACCTCTAAACAATTATAGCATAGAAAAAAAGCAAATTAAAGTGTTTACTTATAATATGTTTTACTATATAATAGCTTTTAGGTGATAAAATGAGCAGAAATATTCAAAAAGAACAAGAAAAGATTATTGAAGTAATCGACCAACTAAGACCATTTTTGGTAAATGATGGAGGAAATATTGAATTCATAAAGTATGAAGATGATATAGTTTATATTCACATGATGGGTGCGTGCGCTAATTGCCAAATGCTAGATCTTACTTTAAGAGAAGGTATTGAAGCCGCTATAAAAGAAGAGATTCCAACTGTTAAAGAAGTAATAAATGTAAGAAATTAATTTTCTTACATTTTTTTTATCCATTCTATTTCTGGAATTATCTTTAATCTACTAAATTCATTATATATTAGACTAATTAACTTATTGTTTTTATCTATATTTTTTATACATATCTCAATATTTTTTTCCTCTTTGGCTTCAAGAATTATTTTTTCATAAATTTCAAAATAAAAAGTTGGAAATAAAATTCGCGAAAAAAACAATATCTTTTCATTTCTATTCAAATTATATGAATTTATTATATTAATGATTTCTTCTTCACACATATTATCATCAAAAAAAGCTCCCCTTATATATTCACATAATAATCTAACTCTAGAATCTATAATCATATTAAGGGGATTATAAAGTTCATTAACACTACTATTTTTGGATATATTAATACATGAAATAAATAAATCAGGTTCTTTATTTGCATACAAAAGTAATTGAATAGCATTTTCGGCTAATCCAATGAAATAGTCTATGCTTTTTTGTATCATTTTATATTTATGTTTATGTTCACTTATTTGACTTTCTATATTATCAATTTTACTTGTCCATAACTTACGCCAATTATTTCTTACAATATAATTATATTTAAAATTAAATGGTAACTTAAAAAATACAATATCCTTCAAATTTACCTTATTTATATCATTATTATAATTTAACATCAAAATATAATCTTTATTATCAATTCTTGTAATTATCTCATTATTATTATTTAATATCATCTGATGCATATAAATATTATTAACATATAAATAATATGATAGATTATATAACTCTACTATTTCTTCTTTAGACCTTTTTGATTCTTCTAATATATACGTATTCCCATTATTTTCAAAATTATAGCTATTACCTTTTTTTCTTAAATTATCTGGCTTAATATTATAATAGTATAAAATAGCATTTTTCATCTATTTCCTCCTATTTAATATTATGTTTTTTCATATTTTTTACAACAACATTCTTTTCCTTAATTATTTCTTTAACAAATTTTGATTCATTCTTTTTATTTGAAACTATATACACTTTATTTTTAGTTCTTGTTAATGCGACATAAAATAATCTTCTCTCTTCCATAATTTTTTCTTCATTCGGTAGTAAAAATTTTCTAATTGGATCTTCACTTTTATTATTAGGAAAACCATACACTTTACTATTAGGCATTATTAATATTACGTTATCATATCCTAGACCTTTAGATGAATGAATTGTTAAATATGTTATTCGCAATTGTTTTTCTTTTCTATATATTATATTTTCATGATTAATACTAAATTCATTACCAATCACTTTATCGATATCCTTTTTATATCTTCCTAATATTAGAATATTCTTGTTTAAGCCATATTCGCCTATAATTTCATCTATTATATAACATAAAACTTTTTCAATATCTCTTTTTATTTTGTATATGACTATGGGATTATTTATTTTTTTATCTGAGACTAAATTTTTTTTGATTTGTCTTTCATTTCTCATAACAAAGTTACCAACAATATCAATTAGCTCTTGGCTATTACGATATGTTTTAGTTATTTTATATATTTTAGCATCCATATCTTTAGAATAATTTAAAAATAAATTATTATCAGAACCAGCAAAAGAATATATTGCTTGCCAGTCATCCCCTACTACCATTGTTTTCACGTCCGTAATTTCGGTTATTTTCTTTATTAAAAGATATCTATTTAATGATATATCTTGAAACTCATCTATAATTATATATTCATATGCTAAATTATTTTTTGAAACTAAATCTATTGCCCTAATAATCATATCTTCGAAATCAATCTTTTGTTTTTCTATTAAATATTGCTTGTATTTTGGTAATATATTCGAAAGATATGACACATATTTACAGATTCTTCTATCCTCTTTTTTTATATTTAATTCCTTCATTCTAAATAGGTTAAAGTTTTCCACAGTAAAATTAACAAAATATTCCTTAGGGCTGTTATATCTTTTTTCTTCTTTTTTATATATCCGATTTTTGCTTATATATTTCATTATTTTTTTTGTTTCACTATTTTTCTTTATTAATTTAGTTAATATCTTTTTATTATCTACAATTATTTCCTTGTGATTTTCTGAATTCTTTACAATATTAAAAGCAAAACTATGAAACGTAGATATAACAACATTTAAATTAAAATCTTCATTTATTCTTTGTTTCAATTCTTCTATCGCCTTATTAGTAAATGATATTATTAAAATATTTTCGGGTTTTATATTCTTAATTTCAATTAAATACTTAACCTTAGCAGTTATAACGGTAGTTTTACCTGCACCGGCACCTGCTATAACCATAATATTTTTACTATTATCTAAAATTACTTTTTTTTGTTCATCATCTAATCTTATATTGTCATCTATACCACTAAATATATTATTTAAATATTCCTCCATAATTATATATATCGCATATATTATTTAAAATCCTAAAAAAAGTAGATATTTCTATCTACTTTATTCAAAATAATCTAATTTCATGTTTTTTCTTACGCGATTCATTACTTCTTTTGCTTTGTTTCTTGCTGCTTCTGTTCCATCTTTTAAAATTTGTTCCACTTCTTCTGGATGATCTTCGTAATATTTTCTACGTTCTTGGATTGGTTTTAAGAAGTTAACCATTTCATTTATTAATTCTTTCTTACAACCTACACAGCCACGTGCGCCTTTTTTACATTCTGTACATACATTATCTAAATTTTTATTACCAATTAATTTATGATAATAATAAACCATACAAACATTAGGGTCTGCTGGATCATCCTTTTTGATTTTTTTAGGATCTGTTACAGCACTCATAACTTTCTTTGTTATTTCTTCTTCTGTATCTGCTAAATAAATAGCATTTCCTAAACTTTTGCTCATTTTATCATTACCATCTAATCCCTTTATACGTGGATTTGGAGATAAAACAGCATCAGGTTCTTTTAAAGTTTCACCATAGACATTATTAAATTTTCTTACTATCTCTCTAGTTTGCTCTATATGTGGAAGTTGATCATCTCCTACTGGTACAACATCACCATCTAAAGCAACTATATCAGCAGCTTGGCTAACAGGATATCCTAAAAAGCCGTATGTTATGCTTTCACCACTTGAACCAAAAATATTTTCTTTTTGTGATACTTCAAATTTTGTAGTTGGATTTCTATATAATCTTGCAACTGTTACTAAATTTGAAAAATATACTGTTAATTCTGCTACTTCTGGAATCATTGATTGTATGTATATGTGTGAATATTTAGGATCTATACCAGAAGCCAAATAATCTAAAGCTAATTCCTTAACATTATTTCTAACCTTTTCTGGATTATTAAAATTATCTGTTAAAGCTTGTACATCTGCTATTAAAATATATGTTTCATAATCCTTTTGCATTTTTACTCTATTTACTATAGAACCGAAGTAATGACCTAAATGAAGTTTACCTGTAGGTCTATCACCTGTAATTATAACTTTTCTTTCCATCTTATTTCCTCCTAATTTATTATTTTATTAAAAGGAATGGCACCATCGTTTCATAATATCACCTGCTTATAATTATATCACAATACCTAAAATTAATAAAATAAAGATAATTATAAGTATAATTTTAGAAAAATTAGTTATCTTTATTTTTGAATAATCTTTGGCTTTGATAGAGTCCTTATTATAAACCCCTTTTTCTTTTAAATCAATGCTAATTAAATTTTTAGGTAAATCATTTTTTGAAATTAATATAAATCCCATTTCATCATCTAAATCTTTATATTTTATATCACTTGGTAATCTTAATATGTCGATAAAGGCTAAAATGTCAAAGCACGCACCAAAAAAATTGTAAAAAGCTAGAAAAATAAGTGTATTAATACTAAAAATTATTCCTAATATCCCACCTATTAAAGATATTATAATGAAAGGTAAGCATAAAGAAATAAGTATTCCTTTTTTACTTATTTCTTCTTTGCATGTACAATAAAAAACCCCTTTTTCTAAATTAACACCATAGGTTATATTCTTACTTTTAGCTCTACCAAAAAATCTAAAACCGACTGCATGTAATACTTCATGTAAAATAAACATTAATATTAATAATGGTATATCTATTAATAAACCATTTGGAGAACTTATTTCAAGAGGTAAAAATAATACTATTACTATCAGCAAAACAAATACAATTGGTATTATTTTTTCTTTATATGAATACTTATAATATTTCATATTATCACCATAAAAATTATAACATAAC
>JAFTRC010000048.1 GCA_017462455.1 Bacilli bacterium
AATAATAAAATAACAGTACCAAATGTAACAAGAGATATAAATTTAAAATATAAATAAAAAGTATATTTAGCCAAATTATCATCAGGAACATATTTTAAAGAAAGTGCATACTTAAGTAAGATAAAAACAGTATCATTTGTAGATAGTGTAGATATACCAAGTAATGCCTTAGCTACATATAATCTAGAAGAAAATAGTGGAGATGAAATAAAAGGATGGATAGATACAAATTATAACTTATATATAGGATCAGAATGGGATATATATAGTAAAGATTTAAGCTATGCATTTAATGGAATGAGTGGAGTAACAAGTATAACATTCAATAATTTAAATACAAGTGAAGTAACCGATATGGGGTATATGTTTAATAATTGTAGTTCCTTAACTAGTCTAGATTTAAGTAGTTTTAACACTACAAAAGTAACGGGGATGTATTATATGTTTTATGGAACAAAAGCATTAAAAAATTTAGATATAAGCAAATTTAATACTGCAAATGTTCTTTATATGAACTCTATGTTCCAATATGCACAAAGTTTAACAGAATTAGATTTAAGTCATTTTAATACTAGTAATGTAACCAGAATTGATGCAATGTTTGGACAAATGACATCATTAACATCATTAAATCTAAGTAGTTTTAATACAAGCAAAGTAACAAATATGGCAAACATGTTTATATTATGTAATAAATTAACAGAACTTGATTTAAGTAGTTTTGATACAAGTAAAGTAACAAGAATGCATCAGATGTTTTATGGAGCAAGTAAATTAACTAAGATATTAGTATCAGAAAAATGGGTAATAGGAACATCTACCACTACAACAGACATGTTTACTGGATGTGGTGTAAGTAGTGTAACTTTAAAACAATAGGAGAAAAAAATTAAATATAGGTATTGATTTTATCTATATTTTTTGTTCTGTATAACTTTTAATTACTAAGTTGAAAATAAGCTTTATGTTTGATATAATAAAATAGGTGAGTATATGAAGAATACAGTTAAAGAAAAATGGAATGAATGGAATGCACCTGTTATTTGTTTTATAATATTTTTTATAATTATAATAGGTTTATTTGTACAATTTTGTTATTTAAGTTTATCTAATAATGTTTATGGTATAAATATGAAAGAATTTGCTTCTAATAGAAATACTGTGACTTCTACTTTAATTGCTGAAAGAGGTACAATATTTGATATAGAAGGAAATGTACTTGCTCAAAATATTTCTTCATATACCTTAATTGCTTATCTTGATTCAGCAAGAACTGTAGATGATGATTATCCTGAACATGTAGTAGATAAAGAATATACTGCTACTAAACTTTCTAGTGTATTAGGTGAAGATAATTATGAATATATATTAGAAAGATTAAGTAAAGAATCTAAACAAGTAGAGTTTGGAAATATAGGTAGAAATTTAACTGAACTTACAAAACTTGCTATAGAAGAATTAGATTTACCAGGAATAGATTTTACAGAAACTGTAAAAAGATATTATCCTAATGGAGATTTTGCTTCATATGTTATTGGATATGCAAAACAATATACAAGAATAAATATTAAAGAAAAAGAAGAATATAATCTTTATGATTACTATAAAAACTATTTTAATAATTATGAAGGTGTAACTATTGAAATAAGTGATGGTGAAATAATAAGTATTGAAGATAAAACTATTAAAGGTTTAAAAGTAGGAAATAGTTTATTATTTATAAAGACTAATGGAGATACTTTAGCTACTATTATGGTTAATGTTACTGACTATGATAATTATCAAACTATGGATAGTACTATAGTAGGAGAATTAGGTATAGAAAGTAATTTTGAAGAAGAATTACAAGGTATAGATGGATATATAAAGTATCAACAAGATAAATATGGATATAAAATACCAGATACTCCAGAGGAAAAAAAAGAGTCAGAAGATGGATATGATATTTATTTAACTATTGATTCTAATATACAAAGATTTGCTGAAAGTGCGGTAAATGATTTAGTTGATGATTATGAACCTGATTGGTCTATTGTTACTGTTATGGATGCTAAAGATGGTGCTATATTAGCAAGTGCCACTAGTCCATCATATAATCCTAATAGCTTATCTAGTGATATGAGTTATCAAAATCCACTTGTTTCTTATACATATGAACCTGGAAGTGTTATGAAAATATATACTTATATGTGTGCTATAGAAACCGGTGAGTATGATGGTGAAAAAACTTATTTAAGTGGTAGATATGAATTTGAAGATGGATATGCTATTCACGACTGGGATAAAAAAGGTTGGGGCTATCTAAATTATGATAGTGGATTTAGTTATTCTTCGAATGTAGCTATAATAAATATAATAAAGGATTATTTATCTATGGATAAGTTAAAAACTTGTTTAGAAAACTATGGATTTAATAGTAAAACAGGTATAGAATTAAGTAATGAAGAAAAAGGTAGTATTAGTTATAAGTATGAAACTGAATTGATGTCTGCTGGATTTGGGCAAGGTATTTCAACAACTGCAGTACAACAATTGCAAGCTCTTACTATAGTTGCTAATGATGGTGTTATGGTAAAACCACATATAATAAGTAAAATAGTTGATTCTAATACTGGAAAAGAAAAAGTAACTGAAATAGAGAAAAGCGAAAAATTAGTTAGTTCTAGTACAATAAATAAAATAAAAGATTTAATGGAAAGTGTTGTACAACCTGAAAGTCCTACAGGTAGTAAGTATTATTTAGAGGGATATGATATCATAGGTAAAACAGGTACAGCTCAAATATTTGAAAATGGGGCTTATCTAACTGGTAGTAATGATTATATAGTTTCAATTGCTTTAATGTATCCTAAAGATGATCCGGAAATAATTATATATGCAGCAGCTAAGAGACCAAGTAATAATGCTAATTTAGCTTTACCAAGTGTTGTACCAGAATTAATAAAAAATATATCTAAATATAAAGGTATGTTTAGTGATACTGTTTCATCTACAGATGATATTTCATATGACCTTAAAACTTATATAAGTAAAGATATTGCAAGTGTTAAAGAAGAACTAAAAAGTAATGGTATAAGTAGTGTAGTAATAGGTGATGGTAGCAAGATAATTAAACAATATCCAAGTAAAGGAACTAATGTAATAGAAGGAGATAAAGTTTTCTTAGTTACAAATGGAAGTAATTTTACTATGCCAGATATTTCTAATTGGTCTAGATATGATGTAATAAAATTATGCGAGTATTTAGATATTGAATATGCTTTTGATGGATATGGATATGTAGCTAGTCAAAGTATTAAAGCAGGGACTCAAATAAAAGAAAATATGAAATTAGAAGTGTTGCTAGGTAATATAAAACCTAATTAGCAATACTTTTTTACATGATTTTGTAAATAATACGTAAATAGTTTATATTTTTGTAAGAAAATAAATAATAATATGTTAAAATTATAATAGTGGAGGAGATATCATGGATTGGTTAGATATTAAAGAATTTTTTAAAGATACTTTTAAATATATAATTTTTATTGTAGTTATTTTATTTATTGCTATATATGTAGTTGGATTACAACAGGTAGTAGGTCCTTCTATGTCACCAACTTTAGAAAATGGAGATGTGTTAATATTAGATAAAGCTACTTATAGATTTTTTGATGTAAAAAAAGGTGATGTAATCGCACTTTATTCATCAAAATCGAAATATTTAATAAAAAGAGTAGTTGGAATGCCAGGTGAGTATATTGAATTTAAAAATAACCAACTTTATGTTAATAATATATTAGTAGAAGAAGAATATTTAAGTGATGTTGCCATTACTAATGATTTTTCACTTAGAGAGCTTGGGTATGAAATAATACCTGAAGATATGTATTTAGTTTTAGGGGATAATAGACAAGATTCTTCAGATAGTAGAGATTCTGAAATAGGTCTTATAAAAAAATCGGATATACTTGGCAAAGTAAGATTTAGAATATGGCCATTAAATAAGTTTAAGGTAGTAAAATAATAATAAAACAGAAATTAAATTATAGTTGTCTAAAACTGTAATTTTTTTAATTTTTTGATTATTTTTGTAGACAAAATATGCATTTTTGTTTTATAATATACTTGAATTCAGATACTATGTATATTCGTCGTACAGAAATATTTGAATATAATATATTGAGGAGGGTTATAAGATGGATACTAAAAAGAAAGTTATAATTGCTATTGTTATATTTATCTTTTTAGGTTTAACTGTATTTACGTTTGCCAATCCAAATGAGAGTGAAAATAAAGCTCAAGGAGAAGGAAATGGCACTACAGAAACTGAAACTAAAACAGATAAAAAAGATGATAGTGAAAAAGAAGTTAATAATGAAGTAAATAATAATGAAAATACAAATAATGAAAATACAAATAATGAAAATAATGTAAATGATCAAGAAAATAATACTAATTTATTAACAACTAATACAGATGATTCTTATAATAATGCTTTAGAAGCTGTAGTTAATGCAGAAGAAAAAATTGATGAAGAATCATATAATGCTGCTGTAGATTTAGTAGATAAAGTAACAAATGAAGAATCAAAAGAAGAATTGAATAATAGATTAGAAGAAGTAAAAAATAGTATAGATGCTAAAGCATTAGTAGCTACTTTGGAATCTATGACTAATAATGCAGCTAATAAAACTGATATGGATAGTGCTAGAAATTATAGAACTGATGAAGATATTGAAAATTTAGTTGCAGCATTATCTAATGAAGAGTTAAAAGAAGAATTACAATCAACATTAGCAACTTTAGCGCTTTTATTAGATGATGAAGAAATAAAGATAAATATTGAAGACGGAGCAATTTTATCTGAAACAGCAAAAATAGAAATAGAAGATGATAACGAAGTTACTATCACACTTACAAAAGACGAAGAAGATAAAGAAATAACTAATGGTACTGAAGTATCAGATGGTGATGGAATATATACATTAATGGTAGTTGATGAAGCATTTAATTCAGAAACAATTACATTTACTATTGATACTACAGATCCAATGTTTAATGTAGAAAGTGGAAGTCATAGTACTGGAGATATTAAAATAGTAGTAGATGACTTAACTTTAGATTATGTGGAAATATATAATCAAGATGAAGTAACAAATAAAATAGTTACAGATAGTGAATTTACTTTAACAGATGAGGCTACATATCGTGTAACTGCTTATGATAAAGCAGGACATTCTAAAGAATTATGGGTAGCTATTGATAAATCTAATCCAGGAATAGATGGAGTAGAAGATGGTAAAGTTTATAAAGAAGCTAAAGTAACAGTAACTGATAAATTCTTAACAGAAGTTCTTGTAAATGGAGAGACAAAAGAAGGTATTGTAACAACAGGAACTAAAAATGAAGGAAAAGAATTAGTACTAGAATTTACAGAAGAAGGAACTTATACAATAGTTGCTAAAGATAAGGTTGGAAATGAACAACCAGTTACATTTACTATTGATAGAACAAAGCCAGTTATAACAGGAGTAGAGGATGGAAAATACTACAAAACAGATGTAACTCCAATAGTAACAGATGAAAATTTTAAAAATGCAACATTAAAATATAATGGTGTACATATTAAATCTTATAAAGTAGGAGATACTTTAGTAAATGAAGGAACATATACTTTAGTAGCAACTGACCTTGCAATGAATAAAACAAAATTAATTACATTTACAATTGATAAGACTAAACCAGTTACAACAGGAGTAGAAGACGGAGCATACTATAAAACAAATGTAACTCCAATAGTAACAGATGAAAACTTTAAAAATGCAACATTAAAATATAATGGTGAACATGATAAGTCTTATAAAGT
Source organism: Bacilli bacterium (assembly GCA_017462455.1). Classification (GTDB taxonomy): domain Bacteria; phylum Bacillota_I; class Bacilli_A; order RF39; family UBA660; genus UMGS1613. The sequence continues at coordinate 5,849 of JAFTRC010000048.1, forward strand.
AGGAGATACTTTAGAAAAAGAAGGAACATATACTTTAGTAGCAACTGACCTTGCAATGAATAAGACTAAGTTAATTACATTTACAATTGATAAAACTAAACCAGTTATAACAGGAGTAGAAGACGGAGCATACTATAAAACAGATGTAACTCCAATGGTAACAGATGAAAACTTAAAAAATGCAACCTTAAAATATAATGGCGAACATGATAAGTCTTATAAAGTAGGAGATACTTTAGAAAAAGAAGGAACATATACTTTAGTAGCAACTGACCTTGCAATGAATAAGACTAAGTTAATTACATTTACAATTGATAAAACAGCTCCAGGATATAATTATGTTGGAATTATGAATATAGATCAAGTAACAGAAGGATATGCTAAAGTTGGAGATAGAATTTGGGTTTATGTAGTTGTAGATGAACATTTATCAGTAGAACCAACTATAACAATTAATGGTGTAAAAGCTGATATTATTCAAACAGAAGATGGTGCTAATTCTAATGCTGACTTGTATAAATATGTAGGCGAAGTTACAATGACAGATGAAATGTCTGAAGGAGAAATTACGTTTACAATAGATGGATTTAAAGATTTAGCAGGAAATCCAAATACTGAAGCATTAACAAACTCTAATATAAATGAAGGTTTAGAAAAAATTATATTAGATAAAACTATGCCAACATTACCTACTAAAGAAGATACAGTTGGAACTGATCCTTACTATAGTAAAGTAAGTTTTAAACCACAAGATAATAATGCTATTGATTATTATATAATTAATGAAACTAAAATAGATTCACAAAGCAATATTAATTATGAAGATATCAAAACTAATTTAGTTGAAGGAGAAAATACAATCGTATTATACGATATTGCAGGAAATAAAGTAGAAAAAACATTCTATATGGACTGGACAGCACCTAAATTTCAACCAGAAAAATGGTCAGTAACTTTAGAAGCAGATAAAAATGCTAAGTTTGAATGTCCAGATATGACAGCATATGTAACAGATAGTTTATCAGGTGTAAAATCTGTTAAATTAGATGAATGGTATGCTCAAAATTGGTCAATTCCAGACCAAACAAAAACTGGAAACTTTGTATGTCGTTATTACAGCACAGATAATGCAGGTAATACAGTAGCTAATGATATTTTCTATACAGTAGTTGATACAACTAGACCTACAGTAACAGCTAATTTAGATGAAAATGGTAATAAAGATATTACTGTAGAACTTGGATCTGAATATAATGAACCAGGCGCAACTGTTACTGATAATGTAGATGCTGATCGTACTATGTCACCAAGTGAGGTAAAATATTATAGCTTAGATATGGTTTATGATAAAGCTTATACAGAAGAATTAAATGAATCAGGAAATTTTGTTAATGCTAACAAAATTGGAAAATATTTATTAATATATGAAACTAAAGATGAAGCTGGTAATATATCAGATAGAAATGCATTAATCTCAAAAAGATGGGTAATTGTAAAAGATACAACTGCTCCTACATTAGAAATTACTGAAACTTCAGAAAGATTTTATGTAAGAGGAACAGATTTAACAAATATTAAATACACAATTAAAAAGGATGGAGAACAAGTACATACTGTAGATGGAGCTACATCTACTGGTGGAAATTATTTCTCAATTGGAAGTAATTGGTTTGGATATGGAGAATATACAATCGAGGCTGTAGATGAAGGTGGAAATAAAACTATAAAAACAGTTATACTTGAAGATGTTATTAATGTATATACTTTTGAAGATTTAAAATCAGCTTTTGCAATAGGTGGAAAAGTAAAATTAATGAATGATATAGTTCTAGAAGAGGAAATTGTTATAAATACAGGTATATCAATAGACTTTAATATGAATGGTAAAAAAATTACTCTTAGTGATAATTTTAAATCTGATTCCGCATTTAATATGAAAAAACAATCATCACTTACAATCGGTGGTAATGGTGTTATCGATCTTGAAGATCATATAAGTCAAGTTATAGTAATTCCGAGAGGAAATCTAACTATTAATGATGGAACATATACCAAAAATTATGATCCAAGTTATGAATTAAACCTTGATAAGTGGGGTAATGAAAAAAATTATTTTCCACTAATAGTTGGCATTAATTTTGGAGGAACTGATAAGGAGACAAGAGGATCTACTATTATAAATGGTGGTTACTTCGATGGTGGTCTTTATGATTCAACTAATAATAAAATGATTAATTCTACAATTAATTTAAGTTGGGGACATAATTTTAAAATCTATGGAGGAACATTTGTAGGTTATAGCCCAGCATTAGGTGATGAAGCAAACGGTAATCAAGGATACTTTTTAGAAGGACAGACAACAGTAAATGAAATTCCTGAAGGATATACAATTACTGAATTAGAACTTTCTGACGGTCGTCCTACCTATACTGTAATATATACAAAGTAGAAAATTTAATAAAATCAAGGTAAGAAAGTGAAAACTTTCTTTTCTTTTGTTTTAATTTATGGTACAATTAATTTGTAAGTATAGAGGTGGTAATATGGCATATATAAAATTTAAAGAATTAACAAAATATTTCGATTTAAAGACAGAGGTAAATATAGATGATTTACCTGAATACACTAAAGAGTATGTAGATGAAAGTGAAAGAATAATAATGGCATATAAAAATAGTAAAGATTATGCTGTTTTCACAGATAAAAGATTAATTTTATTTGATAGAGATACACTTGCTGTATATTATAAAAAAATACATGTAATTCCTTATACATCTATTTCTTCAAGTGCTATTAATTTTAAGCCTGGTAAGGTAGAGTTGTTATTTAGTTTAGATAGTGGATATCAAGTTCATTTGAATTTTATTGAAATGCATCATGCTAAAAAAGAAAATATAAAGGCAGTATACAAAATTATTACAAAAGCTAAAATTTAATCTCTTTTTAGAGATTTTTTTTGTAACAAAAAAAAATAAAGACTATTAGCCTTTATTATATTATTTTCGTAATTGCCAGTACTATAAATAAAATAGGACTTAAATATTTAATAAAACGAATATTTGAAATTTTATTTTTTAATGAAAGTATATTACCCAAATAAATTAATATTCCATGTGCTATACCAAAATAAAAAGGGGTTATTATAGGATTATGATTATTAAGTGCTAAAGAAAAAGCACTTACAGAAGAATCTATACCTATTGTAATACCTACAATAATGCTATTAGTTAAATTTATAAAATTTTGTTCATTAGTTTCTTTACTATTCTTAATTTGAAGAAATGAAGATATAGCTAAAATTAAAAATAAACAAAATCCTATATAATTAGCAATATCATTAGATATAAAATCATTAACAAAATTTCCTAAGAGCATAATCGGTATAGCCATTATAATAGGTATAATACCAATTAAAATTAATTTTTTAAAATTAATTTTAGTTTTTTTAATACCTACCGCAAATCCAGAAATAAATCCATCTATACTTACCGTAATAGCAGTCACTATAGCTTCTAAAAACATATTTTTACCTCATTATATAATATTAAAAAAAATAAATAATGATTGGGCTGATATACATTTTGTATAAAATTCTTGTAATCCAGCATTTGTAAATCTTGGGCTTCAGCTTGGTAAAGAAACTTTATTTAACTATATAGACTTATTTGGTTTTGGAGAAAAATAGAGGAATTATTAGTAAATGTAGTAAAAAAATATGATGTAGAGTATGAGTTTAAGTGTCTTATTGTACAAAAAATACATCATCAAGAAATAATTAATATGTTTCAAATAGAAAAGGAAATAATAACTCAGTGGTTAAAATTATTGTAAAAAAACAATAGGGTTAAGTAAAATGTTAATTTGATTTTTATTTATTTTAATGATATAATAACCCACAAATCAAGGGGTGGTTTGCATGAAAATAATTTCTTTATCTAAAAAAAAGTTTGAAGAATTACAAGAATTAAAATTATCTAGAGAAATTTTTAATACAGAAGCTAAAATTTATGATTTTAATTATAGGGGAGATAAAAAAGTATTAAAGACATTATATACTTTAAATGGATATACATTTGCGAATAAGTTATACACTTTAGAAATGCTTGATAGTAATAGAAATTATTTGCCTACTAGTTTTTATATACCTGATTATTTATGTACAGTTGATGGAAAAGTAGTTGGATTTACAATCCCTAAAATAGAAGGTACTAATTTAACTGAAATATTAAAATCAAAAAATATAGATTATAAAGAACAAATTTATTATTTGAAAAAGATAGGTGAAATGTTAAATCAACTTCACAATATAAGGAAATATACCTCATTAAAAGATTTTTATATCAATGATTTACACGATTCAAATTTTATTGTAGATAATAATAATAGAGAATTAAAAGTAATAGATTTAGATAGTTGTAAGATAGGATCAAATGAACCATTTGCTGCTAGATTTCTAACACCCTTCTCTATAATAAAAGGTATAGATAAATATAAACTTAATGAAGATAAACATAGTAATGGGTATATAGTTCCTAATTCAGATACTGATTTGTATTGTTATATTATGATAATAATGAATTATTTATATGGTGACAAATTAAGTAGCTCAGGAATAGAAAATTTTTATGAATATTTAAATTATTTAGAAGATGTCGGAGTAAATAAGGAACTTTTAAATATTTTTAGTAAAGTAGTTACTAATTGTAAAAATGAAAACCCATTAAATTATTTAGACTCATTAACTAGTGAACAAATATATAGAGCTAAACAATCCGTATATAGTAAAGTAAAAAAATAGTATAATGCAATTAATAATTGTAATAAAACAGGCATTCTAATGAATTTATAGAATTTATGTTAGATATGATTGATAAAGAGTTAGATAATTTATTAACAAATACTGAAAAAGAAATAACCCAATGTAACTAAATTACTTGAAGTAATGGATTATAATATTCCAATGAGTGCATTTGAAATAATGGAAAAGTTAGGGTTAAAATCTAAAGATTCATTTAGAGATAATTATTTAAATCTTGTACTTGATAATGGGTTAATTAAAATGACTTTACCAGATAAACCAACTAGTAAAAATCAAATGTATTATAAAGATTAATATTTTATTAATTAAATAATTAATAAATGTAATAAGAGGTGTTTAAATGTTTACAAGTCAAGAACAAGATTATATATTTTCTACAATAAAGCATGGTGGAAATTTTAGACAAAAATTTTCATTAAACAATAAAACTTATCATTATTCAGAAAATACACTTTTTAAAGCGCAGTTATATAGAGTATTTTCTTTGTTATCCAATAAAGTAGGCGTTAATTCTGTTGTGTATGATTATATAAAGAAAGAAGATAAGATTATTATTTTTTGTGAAAGTATGATTGATGATAATGAAGAATTAATTGAATATGGTTTAGGTGGAGAAGAATATTCTTTGGAAAATACTTTTGATACGGCTAATAATTATGGATTAGGAAATTCAATTGTCGAATTGTACAAGCAAGTATTTTATTCTTTATTAATTAGAGATATAGATAAGAATGTAGCATTTATTAAAAAAATGGAAAATTTACTCGTATCGCACCTTATTTTGATTATGATGGTATATGTTGCTATTCTGGAGAGTTAGAAGAATTGGATTTAGATTGTTATTACGATTTATTAGCTAAAGAAAAAACTTTAGTAGATTGCAATTATACTGAAGAAGATTTAGAAAGGGAATTTAATAAAGTTTTAAATAAATTTCTTAACATAGGTATTTATAAATATGATAACGACGAATATATAAAAAATTTATCTTTATGTATACGTCATCTTGATTTTAATTTTATTAATAATTGTCTAAATGTTAATATTGATGATATTATGAATGATGATATGAAGCATCATTATTCAACTAATTTTAAAAAAATTATAATTAATATGTTTGAAATAGAAAAAGAAATAATGAATCAACAATTAAAATTGATGTTAAAAAATAATAAAGTTAAGTAAAATTTGACAAACAAAAAAATAATCTATAATATTTATTTAGTGAGGGGATATAAACATAAAATTATGTGAGCTATTCCGGGTAATAACCTACACGAACTTAAAAAATACGGAGTCACTGCTAAGTGATAATGCTGTACTTTTTGCTTTTATACAGCATTATATTGAAATATATATAAGTGAGTATGTATAAGTATGACGAGCTACATAGAGAGAAATCTTACACGTGAAAGACACGGAGTCACTTTTTACAAAGTGATTTTGTGTCTTTTTGTTATTAATTGTGTTATAATTTAAATAGAATAGGATGTGATAATATGATTAAACCAGAAGGATTAAAAAAAGGAGATAAAGTAGCTATAGTTAGTTTATCTTCAGGATTAATTGGAGAGGAAAATTTTATACATAAATATTATTTAGGTAAAAAGAGATTAGAAGAAGAATTTGGGCTTGAAGTAGTTGCTATGCCTAATGCTTTAAAGGGATTAAAATTTATTGAGGAACACCCAGAACTTAGAGCTAAAGATTTAATGGATGCGTTTAAAGATCCTACTATTAAAGGAATTATATGTGCAATAGGTGGAATAGATACAATAAGAATTGCACCCTTCATAGATTATGAAGTTATAAAAAATAATCCAAAAATATTTATGGGATATTCTGATACAACTGCAAATCATTTTATGATGCAAAAAGCAGGTTTAGTATCTTATTATGGTCCTTGTATAATGACTGATTTTGCTGAATATGTTAATATGTTTGATTATACAAAAGAAAATGTACAAAAAGTATTATTTGATGGAATAGAAAATTATGAAATTAAATCAAGTGAATACTGGAGTGATGATTTTGTACCTTGGGGATTAGAAAATATCAATGTAGCAAGAAAATTAAAAAAAGATGAACATGGTTATGAACTTCTTCAAGGTGGTGGTAAAGTAGTTGGCAAATTACTTGGAGGATGTATAGATGCCTTTCCTATTTATGTAGGTACACCTATTTGGCCAACGTTAGATGAATGGAAGGATAAGATATTATTTTTAGAAACTAGTGAAGATAAACCTAGCCCTGATTATTTAAAGTGTTATTTAATGAATTTAGGTGCTCAAGGTATATTTGATGTAGTTAAAGGAATAATTGTAGGAAAGCCACAACAAGAAAAATATTATGAAGAGTATAAAGAAGTATATAAAAAAGTATTAAAATATTTTAATAAACAAGATTTACCAGTTCTTTATAATATAAATATAGGACATGCTGTACCAATATGTGTATTACCTATAGGAACAGATGTAGAAGTAGATTTTGATAATAAAAAAATTACACTTATAGAAAGTCCTATAAAAAAATAGTAAGGAGTGATTTATAATGTCAATAAATTATTTTTGTAGTGGGTTCAATATGGAAAATGTTTTTTTCCATGAGTTAGCGCAAAAATTAAAAAGTGATTTGAATAGTACTAATAGAATAGTATATATTCCAGGATCTACTAAACCAGAAAAAATAGAAAAAGCTAAAAAAGTATATGTACCATTATTTACAGAACATTTTAAAAGGATTGGTATAGAATTCAAAAATATAGATTTAATCACACCAGATATGGACAAAAAATTAGCGCAACAATTAGTTATTAATTCAGATATGGTTATGCTTATGGGAGGAAATCCTTTTCTTCAAAAAGATTTGATTGAATCAAAACATTTAAGTAAACTTTTACAAAATTACAATAGTGTAATTATGGGATTTAGTGCTGGCGCTATGAATATGTCAAAATATATAATTATAACTCCTTGTAGTGAAGAATATCCAAAGTTTGATATTAGACCAGGATTAAATTTGTCTAATATTTCTATATATCCCCATAACAATTTTGAGGGAGATATATTTCCAGACAAAGTTGATATGGGTGGAGAAATTACTATCTCATCTGATTTATTAAAAGTTGCTAAAGAGTATGGTAATTTCTATTGTTTACAAGATCATACTTTAAGTAACGGGTTAACAAATGTTAGTTTGATTAGAACTAGTGATAATAATATAGAAATAATAACTGATAATAATGGAAAAGTTTGGGAAGTAACTGAACTAGGTTTTAACTTAGTTGATACTATATTAAAAGATAAAAAGCAAAAAAAATAAATAGGTTAAAATATGAATTACATAATTAGAAGAAGAAAAATAGAAGATTGTAAATCTATTGCTCATATAGTTACTGTTGCTTGGAATGAAACATATAAAGGAATAGTACCCGATTGGTTTTTAGATGAATTAAAAAATAATGAAGATGAGAGAACTAAAAGAACAATAGAAAATTTTAATGAAGATGATAATCATCAATTTGTTTTAGAAGTAGATAATGAAGTTGTTGGATTTGTAAATGTAGGAAATACAGAAGATAACGATTTTGAAAATTGTGGAGAAATATTTGCTATATATAATAAAAAAATATAAAGGAAATGGATTTGAAAAAAAATTAGTACAACAAGGAATAGAAGAATTAAAAAATCTTGGTAATAATAAAATGATAATTGCTTGTTTAAAAGGTAATCCATCAAATGAATTTTATAAACACATTGGTGGAGTATATGTTAAAGACGGAGTATATAAAAGATTAAATTTACCTGAAAATATATATTACTATGAAAACATATAAGTGATAGTTAATACTATTTCTTATATGTTTTTAATATAATTAATTGGTGATAATATGTTTTTTAAAAATATTCATACTAGAATAAAAATAGTAATTTTAATAACAGTTTTTTTGTTTTTAGTAATTATAGGAAAAGTATTTTATATACAAGTAATAGATTATAATAAATTAAATGATTATGCGACTAGTCTTTGGAGTCGTAATCTACCTTTAGCTGCAAATAGAGGAATAATCTATGATAGAAATGGAGTGGAACTTGCTGGAAATATAACAACTACATCACTTGTATTAATACCTAATCAAATTAGTGATAAAGAAAAAGTTGCTAGAGATTTAGCAGAAATATTAAATGTAGAATATGATGAGATGTATAAACATGTATCTAAAAAAACATCAATAGAGAGAGTACATCCAGAAGGAAGAAATCTCAGTTATGAGATAGCTGATAAAATAAATAACTTAGGATATGATGGAGTATATCTTGTTAAAGAAGCAAAAAGAAATTATCCATATGACACACTTCTTTCACATACAATAGGATTTGTTGGAATAGATAATCAAGGTTTAAGTGGACTTGAACTTATTTATGATGATTATTTAACTGGTAGTGATGGTTCTATAAAATATTTTAGTGATGCCAAAGGAAATAGTCTTTCTATGTCGCAAATATATGAACAACCTCAAAGTGGAGTTAATATGACTCTTACAATAAATTATGAATTACAAGAAGCATTAGAAAGAGAACTTGATGTGGCAGTAAGTGAGTATAATCCAGATCAAGCTTTAGGTATTGCGATGGATCCAGATACAGGAGAGATATTAGCTATCGCATCTAGACCAGATTTTAGTCCAAGTAATTATCAAAATTATACAACAGAAGAAATAAATAGAAATTTACCTATATGGATGACCTATGAACCAGGAAGTACATTTAAGATAATCACACTTGCAGCATCCTTAGAAGAAAAAATAGTGGATTTACAAAATGATTCCTTTTTTGATGGTGGAGCAGTAACTGTAGGAGGTGCTACATTACACTGTTGGAAAGCAGGTGGACATGGAGAACAATCATATTTAGAAGCAGTAGAAAATTCGTGTAACCCGAGTTGCGAGCTAGAGATACCAAGACAAGCGAAGAAACCCTTGAAAATAAAGGGAAAAACAAAATTTCACCAAAGTTTATAAAAACATTGTTAGCAAGAGAAACCTGTAATTATAGTGAAAACCTATATAATAATAAAAAGGTAGAATATACTTACGAAGTTGAGTTTGTATTGTTGAAAGACTTGAGAGGTAGTAATTCATTATGTAATGATTTAGCATATAAAGATTATTATGAGAGTGAAGTATCAAGATTCCAAAATAAGACTTATGATGAAGATATCCATATTAGAGATTTATACCCATTAGAAATCCATACTAGTAATAAAAGAGAAATTGATATTAATAGATTTAATTTATTAAATGATTTCATATTAGGATCTAGTGATAACATAACAAGACGTGTTACAAAGAAAGAAATAGTATATAAAAAGAATAAAGCAAAAAGTATTGTAACAATTTCTATAAAGAAAGATTATATAAACTTATATACTTTATCAAATATTGAAAGATTTGATATTAATGAAAGAATGGAAGATGTGCCAGAGAAGAGTAGAAAACCAATGAATAAAAAATTAATTATAACTAGTGAAGAAGATATGTATTATGCGCAGAGCATACTGAAAAATTATTTTGTAGAACTACAGGTGTAGTTCTTTTTTATTGGAGGTGATTATATGGCAGTATTTAAAGTTGAAAAAAGAAATAATTTTACAGTTATGAATAACTATCATTTAAGAGATAAAAACATATCTCATAAGGCAAGAGGTTTATTATCATTTATGTTAAGTTTACCAGAAGATTGGGATTATTCATTGAGCGGACTAGTAAGTATTAGTAAAGAAAATAAAACAGCAATAAGAACTACGTTAGAAGAATTAAAAGAAAATGGATATTTAATTATAGATAAAATATATCCAAATAAAACTAAAAGTGGAAGAATAGAATATGTTTATAATATATATGAATTACCACAAATAAAACAAGATACTGAAAATCTATATCTTGAAAATCTAGATATAGAAAAGGACACACAAATAAATACTAATAAACTAAACGATAAAGAAGATAAAACTAAATCTTCTTTTTTTGATGCCGAAGAACATAATAGATTAACATTAGAATTAATTGAAAAAAACTATATAGATAAGAATGATATTCAGTTGTATTTTTATGACGAACTTTTTGAAGAATTATTAAAAGAAAATAGTTATATAGATTTAATATGTATTATTCATTATATTTTAAATAGAGTAAAATTAAATAGATTTAAAGATGAAGATGGTAATATTATAAGTAATAAATTTGGATATATGAAACAATCAATAATTCATAATATAAAAAGATTAAATTTTGATATTAATGATTTGTGGAATTAAAAAAGATTAGTCATTGCTAATCTTATTTCTTAATATATCATCTGCTGATAATTTGTGATTCTTACAAAATATATATAAACTTCTTGTAGTAATCAAATTTTTACCTAATTCATAATAAGTAAGAGTAGTTCTTGATATAGAGCATTCATCTGCTATATCTTTTTGTGTTAAGTGTAACTCTTTTCTGATTTTGCGTAGTTTTGCACCTAATTCTTTTTTATTTAAAACTATTTTTGTGTCATATAAAGTATTTCTTTTTGTTAAACCTAGTGCATAATCTACTGAATAATTATATAAATTACAAAATCTTACTAATTTAGGTAAAGGTATACTATCGTAAGAATTTTCCCAATTAGCGATTGTTTTGTCTGATACTCCAAATACAAATCCTAACTCTTTTTGTGTCATTTCTAATTCTTCACGACAAAATTTTAAATTATTATCAAACATTTTACGCTCACCTAATGTTAATTTTCCCATTAAAACGTAAAATATCACCGAAACTATGGGCTATATCACCTTTTTGTGTTATAATGAATAATAGAGAGGAGTAACAAATATGAAAGATAAAATATATATAGAAAAAATAAATATTAAGGAGAAAAGAGAATGAGTACTGAATTAATAGCAAAAGCAATTACTGCAATAGCATTTGGTATTGTAGGTGCGATAGTCATTACTCCAATCTTTATCTTTTTAAGGAAATTATTTTACGGACCTTTTATAAATAAAAAGTTAGTAGAAAAAGCGAAAGCAAAAGGTAATATAGTTACAGCGAGATTAATAAAACATTATGACCAATATGATCATAGTGGGCAATTTAGTAGAACAACTGGAAAAGAAATTGGTGTATATGAGTATGAAGTTAATGGTCGCAAGTATAAATTTAGATCAATAAGTATAAATAAATTACCAGAAGAAATAACACTTTATTATTTAAATAATCCTAGGAAGGTGTCATTTGCAAAAGAATTATATGTAACTGAACGCTCTCCGTGGTTTAAATCTTTTATGGCAATATGTTTTATATGTTGGTTAATAGCTTTTATATGTTTGATTAATATGAATATTTAGTTTTAATTTGAAGGAGTGATAATATGGATCAAAATAATAATTTTAATACACAGGGGTATAATGGTTTTACAAATAATCAATCAAATACAAATATGAACAATAATTTTAATCAACCACCAGTAAATAATCAAGCACCAAGGAAGAAACCTAATATAGGTTTAATTGCTGGTATTGTAGGTGCAGTTTTAGTTGTAGGAATAGGTGGAATATTATTATTTAATAAGCCATCAAACGAGCCAAATAATAATATACAAAATAATGGCGGAACAAATAATTCTGCTAATGTTGTATACAATGATAGTTCAAGAAGTATTAATTCTACTTATACATTTGATGAGGCAACAAGTAAATTTGCATTTAAAGAATATGAAACAACTTTGATTTTTCAACAAAATAATAATATAAAACTTTCTAGTATAAAGTTAGGTAATATAAGTAATGTTTCTTTTTACTATGAAAATGCTTCTGCTTATTATACTTTCAATTTTGAAGAAAGTGGCTCTTCAAGTATTAATGAATTTGTAGAAAATTTTAATAATGGTATTTTAGGTGGTGGAAAAAGACAAACGACTTTCCAAAATATCAAAATGTTAGAATCAAATGAAGAGTATGCTTTTATTTCTTGTCAAGAATCAGGAAATTCATCTTATAAATATTATTTTGCAAAACAAATAGGTGGTAAGGTTTTCTATGCTTATAGTGATCGTCATTTAATTGAATTAGATGACAATAAAAAATCTGAAATGTTAATAGGGTTTAAAGAACTATTTAATGCTTTATCAACTGATGATAATAAAGAGCCTTATATAAGTGATAAAATTATAAATGTACCTGTTGTTTTAAACAAACAAATAAAGGATTATAAGTTTATAGATACTATTCAATTAGTTCATCCTAAAACATCAACTGCTAATTATCGCAATTATATGAAAGGGTCTGTTAATTTATATAGTGCAGATAATAAGAGCCTTGTAGTTCAATATGATGCAGACAAATTTTATAATAAAGTTGAGTGGAATAAAAATTTAAGTTCAAAAATCAAATATAGTGATGAAGATAATTTCTTTGGAATAAAAGATGGAAATAATACTCAAATGTTTAGTATAAGTAAGTCTGAAAATATTGAAACTGAAAACAACTTTAATGAATATTTAAATAAGTTCTTTAATTAAAAAAGAGAGGTAGAGATTATGAAAAATAAAATATTATTTAGTTTATTATGTGCTGGTCTTGTTTTAGGACTTGCGACAGGTTGTGGAAATAAAACTAATAATGAAAATAATAATAACAATAATATACAAAACAATGGTGGAACAAATCATAATAATCAAGAAAATAAATTAAAATTTACAGAAGAGTATACATATTTTGGTTTTACATTCTATTATCCTAATGAATTAGCTACGGCACAAAATAATCATACGGGATATTTATTAAATGATTATGTTAGCAATTTTTATGGTGGTGCTTATATAAGCAAACAAAAATATGAAGGTAATGCAGGAACTACTTATTATATGACTGCAATATCTAGTCCATTTGCTCAAATGACTAATGCAGAAGTTAAGAATGAAAATATAACATTAGATAATATTGTTGAAAAGAGCAAAGAAAAATTAATAAAATCATTTGGTTATTATAGTACTCTTATGGGTGATCCAAAGGGTAATCAAGTTTATAGTGGCGATTTAAATCAGGTTATTTCTAAACAAGAAAAGATAACTATAAATGGAATAGATATGGTTAAAGTAGAAGGGTACTTTGAGGACACTAATAGGAATTTAATAGGGCAAGAAAAGTTTGTTGCTTATTATATGATTGCTAATATCAAAGATACAGATGGTAGTATTGTTAACTTACCAGTATATTATTTAGGATTTGGGGTTGATTCTGATTATAGTGAAGTAAAATCTTATATGGAAGAATCAATAAAATATATTAAAAAAAATTAGGGTGATATGATGAAAAAAATATTATTAAGTTTGTTATGTGGAGTAATGATTTTAGGAGTTGCAGTAGGTTGTAGTAATTCAAATAAAAATAGTGATGATAATCAAGGCAACAATCAATCTAGTGGATGGAATGATTATACATTTTATATAAATGACTATAAAATAGAATTACCAATGAAGTTTAGTGAGTTTAATAAATTAATTACTCAAAATAGTGATTATGAATTAGGAAAATCAGAAAAATTTTATAATGGATCTGGAATTGATGATGATAAATTAATTTCAGGTGAAAGAGAAGAATTTTACTATTTAAATCAATATGGTGATACAATTTTTGAACAATATTATTTATATTTCACTTTACAAAATGAAACAGATGCAACTTTACCTAACGAAGATTGTACAGTTGTTGGAGTAAGAGTTGGTAATTTAACTGATCCAATTACGTATTTTGATAAAAATATTAAATTTACTTCTAAAAAATTATATACAGGTATAGAAATGACAGAAGATAAATTAGTAAAAACATTTGGTAAGTATGATGATTTTAGTGCTTCCACATATAGGTATGATAAATTTGAATATGGAATGAGTACAAATTATTCATTTCAAATTTCTACTAAAAATGATGTGATTTCTCAATTAGAAATAAGTTGGATCGACAAAACAAGAGATGAATAGTAATCAGAGTGAGGTGAAAAGTAATGAAAAAAATATTATTAAGTATATTATGTGCAATAATGATTGTAGGTCTTGCTGGATGTGGTAATTCTAATAATACTGATTTAACTGAAAATAATGATAATTTAAATAATTCAGAAAATCAAAATAGTAAAACTGATTTTTCTAATAAATTAACATTTATGGGTTACGATATTAGCTATCCAAGTGATGCAGGAAAAAATTCATCAGATTATGGTAATTTGCTTGGAACAAGTGAATATATTGTAATTGTTGAAGCACCATCAACTGCTGGGATATTAAAAGAAGTGTCTAATATAAATGACGCTCCAAAAGTAGTAGAAGAATATGTGCTTTCAACATTAGAACATAAAGTTCGTTCGCTTTTTAATTTTGATAGTACAGAGCAAATAACTGAAAAAACAACTAAAACAACTAAAAATGGAATAGAAATGCTTCGTGCAGAAGGTGTATTTAAAAATACTAGAGATAATACAGAAGTTGAATTTGTGGCTTATTATTTATTAGCAGGAGATAATGGTAATATGCCAGTATATCTTGTTGGTATACCAATGAAGGATTCTACAATTTCTATTAAAAACATAATGGATGAAATGTCATCACATATTACGAAGTATAAAGGTTAGGAGTGATAATATGGATCAAAATAATAATTTTAATACACAGGGGTATAACAATTTTACAAATAATCAACCAAATACAAATATGAATAACAATTTTTATCAACCACCGATAAATAATCAAGTACCAAAGAAGAAATTTAATATGGGTTTAATTGTTGGTATTGGTGTTGTTGCAATAGTTGCTGTTGTGGGCATTGTTTTTGGTAGTAAACTTCTATCAAATAACGATACAAATAATTCTACTGGTGGATCTTCTAATAATGAAAAAGTAGATGTTGTATATTATGATAACTCTAGAGAATTAAAAGATAGTTATACATTTAAAGAAGCGGTAAGTAAGTTTGCATTTAAAGTAAATGAAAGCACACTTATATTTGAAGAAAATGATAAAACAACTTTAGAACATATTATGCAAGAAGAAACAAAACACAATGATCTATGGAATGCTCAATTTGAATATAAACAAGATATTTATACTTCAGTAGGACAAATATATGTAGGCGAAAGTAGTGCTACAACATTAGAAGAATTTGTAAATAATTTTAAAGTTGGTAAATTAAGTGAAAATACTACTTGGGAAGTAGAAAATGTAAATATAGTTGATGCAAATAATGACTATGTTTTTGCATCTTGGACTAATAAAGGTTTAGTAACAAATTATGAATACTATTTTGCTAAAATAATTGGAAGTAAAATTTATTATGCTTATAATAGTTCAGTTGTTTCTTATAATGATACAAAGTTTGCTTTATTGCTACCACAATTTAAAGAGTTCTTTACTTGTTTAAAAGAGGATGATGGCAAGGAACCATACATATACGACAAAATAATGAATGTGCCTATTGTTTTAAATAAGAGAATAAAAAATATTGATTATATCTATGGAATAATAAATAGTGATACAGGTTATATAGATGGCTCAGTTAGTTTGAATAAAGAAGATACTACTGATTTTATTACTATAGAATATGGTGCAGATGGTTATTATAATAAAATTGATTGGACAAAAAAATTAGATTCTAATATTCAATATATGAGAGAAGATAGTGAGAACTTTTATGGAATAAAAGATAATGGAGTTGTTCAAATAATTCAAATTCAAAATTATAATGATGATGAAGTTAAAAATCTTGACGAACTTAATGGTTTTATGAAAGCGTATTTAACAAATAAATAAGGATAGTATTATGGATAGTTTTAAACAATTTCAAGAATTAATTTCAAATATAAATATTGATCCAGTAATAGCAATAGGTGTAATAGTAATTATTGCAACATTTATAATAGAGTTTGTTTTAGTCAGTAAAGGATATTTGAATTTTGGTAACAGTAAAAAGAAATTAGATAAAGCAGTAAAATTAAATCATCAAATAAAAGCTAAAAGAATTTCTTATTATGATGATGATGTAACTGGTACTCAAGTTGATTCATGGTATCATGCTAAATATGAGTATACATTAAATAATAAGAAAAAAATATATAGATATTTAAGTAGAAAGCAACCACCATTAATATTGAATTTATATTATGTTAATAATCCACGTAAGGTATTTCATTATGAAGATAAAAAATCATCTATATTAGATTTATTAATATATATTATTCCTTTTGCTTTGGGAATACTTATTATTAATTTATTAAAGTAAAATAAGAGGTGTAAAATGGAAAATGAAATAACATTGAAAGATGCTTGGACACAATTATTTGGAGATAATCCAATAAGTTGGTTAAAATGGATATGTGTGTTTGTCGTGTTAGGATTATCCTTTTATATTCTTGTTTATAAATTGTTTGGAAAACTGGAATATAAAACAGATATAAAAAGAAAAGTAGAGAAAGCGAAAGCAAAAGGTAATGTGTTAAAAGGCATCTTAGTTAAAACTAAAATTAGACATCAAAGAAATAGCACAAAAAGAACATTTAGAGGTGTGTATGAGTATGAAATTAATGGAAAGAAATATCATTATTCAACTTTCTTTCCTGATGAAATACAGCCACCACGTGTTTTAAATTTATATTATCTTAATTCTCCCAATAAGATATTTTGTGAAGAAGAGTATGAATGGAAACCTTTTATTGGAGTTATATATATAATTAGTATTTTATTATCGTTTGTAATAGCAGGATTTGTTGCAAAGTGGTTAGGTTTAATTAATGTTTAGAAGGAGTGATAGAATGGATCAAAATAACAATTTTAATACACAGGGGTATAACACATTTACGAATAATCAATCAAATACAAATATGAACAACAACTTTTATCAACAACCAGTAAATAATCAAGCACCAAAGAAGAAACCTAATATAGGTTTAATTGCTGGTATTGTAGGTGCAGTAGCAGTTATTGCCACAATAGGTATAACTTTTGCTTTAAAAGGAAATAGTGGTAGTTTATTTGGAAATAAAAGTACAGTTAAATTATATTCTGATAGTTTAACTTTAGCAGATGGTGATACACATAAATATAATTTATACAAAGAAAATGGTAATGAAGTTAATATGAAAATATATAAAATGACTGATTACCTAGTTGCATATCAAAATGTAGATAAAGATTATAATTATTTTGGATTTGCTTTTTATAATTTAGATAATGAGAAAAATTATGTGCTAGAAACAACTGATTTAGGACATAATGTTGAAAATTCAGGTTATATAAATACAGATATAGAGAAAAAGGAAGCAGATTTCACTAATATACACGATATTGCTATTAAATTTGGAAATAGCAATGGTGCCAATGAATATTCTAAAGAAAATGCAAAAGTTGAAAAAATAAGTAATACGACTTCTAAAGTAACATCAGTAAAAACTTGGGGAGAAGAAAAATATACATATTTTATAGATATAGATGATTCGCATTATTTCGAAATAAAAGTTACTTGTAATCCAGCGACAGGTTGTGATTTAGATTCTGAAACTACAAAAGGAACTTTAAAAATATTTGAAAATCTTAAAATAGAACTAGTAGATGATAATGATAAAGAGAATGTTGGACAAACCAATAATAAAAATTCAATAGATGAAAGATTTGAATATTATTTTGCCTTCAAAGATATTGATATAAAAAAATTTGATAAGTCTAAATCATTAAAAGGTATAAATGATTTTAATGGTAATGAGGTAGCTACATATCCTATTACGTACGAAAAATTAAGTTCAAAGTTAAAACCTTATTATGAAAAAAAGGGACAATACTTTGATGAATGGTTAGAAACCTCTGTTGTAAGTAAACCTGAAATACGTTGGTGTGCTAATGGTAGTAGTGATTGTTATTTAACTACTGACTTTTATAATAGTAATAATACTTCCATATCAGACGCAATGAAAAATCATAAGTTCTATATAGAAATAAGTGGTTATGGGTATAATACAATATTAGGTCTTCCTGAAGATAATTCAAAAGAAGATATCGATATTGTTCTTGAAAATTTAGGAAATCCTAATGAAATTTATATTCATTCTGAAGTTTACACTAATAAAGAAAATGCTGATTATTATTTAGTATATAATTATAATGATTATATGTTGGCTTTCAATTTTACTGAAAGTTCTAATGCTGATAGATCTAAAGATTCTGCTTTATATATAGCACCTCATTTAGAGAATATTTATTATATTGATGGTAATTCATTTAAAGATTCAATAAATGCTATTAAAAGTGGTACATACACCAATTATTATGATAAAAATATTGATATAGTTTTAAAATAGTTTATGATTTAAATGGTAGGAGGAATTATAGATGGCAAAGAAAACAAAAAATGTTCTAAATAAAAAAGTAGATTTAAACAAAAAAATTGATTTGAATAAAGAAGTAGAGCCACATGGAATGATTTATGGTTTAATGATAGGTGCTGTTATAGGAATGGTATTATCATTAATATTTGAAGTTGATATGGGGTTTGCTTATGGTATAGCACCTGGATTATTAATAGGAATAATAATTGATTGTTGTAATGCAGAAAGCAAGAAAAACAAAAAGAAAAAAGTATCAAAGAAAAAATAACCTATTTGGTTATTTTTTTTCGCCCTAATACTTTATCTATAGAAAAGTTTTTGTATATTAAGGATAGACTATATAGAAAGTTTGTAGGTATCAAGTTTCTTGCATTTTCATAATGTGCGTATGCAGATGAACTAGTATTGAGAACTTGTGCTATGTCTTCTTGTGTTTTATTGTTTTGTTTTCTAATTGTTCTTAAATTTCTACCAATTAATTTTAGATCAATTTCTAATGGCTCATACAACTCATTAAAATCTTTTAAACCAAATAAGTAATCCAAACTATAATTATACTTATTTGCATATTTAATCAATTGTTTTAAAGGGATAGTATCTTTACCTGTTTCATACCCAGAAATTGTTGAATAAGAAACCTCAAATAAGGGTATTAAATCCTTTTGTTTTAAATATAATGACTCTCTTGTATCTCTTAATCTTTTTACAATCATTTACTCTCACCATATTAATTTTTCCATTAATTTGGGGAAATAGACCAAAAATGTGTTATAATGAATAATAGAGAGGAGTAATAAATATGAAAGAAACAAATGGAATAGTTATTGATTTAAAAATTAAAGGTATAGATTCGCCAACTATTGCAATAGTTGAATATGAAGTAGAAGGCAAAAAATATACTATTCAAGAATCTTTAAAACTTGAAAGTAAGGCAATTAAACTAGGTTTCTTACCTATAGGTCAAAAGAAAGTTCCAAAAATAAAATGTGAAAAGGGTGGAAAAGTTGTAGTTGTTTACGATAGTAAAAAACCACAAAAAGCCTATTTAAAAGGTAATGAAGGTAAAGTAAATTGTTAAGGAGGTGGCAAAATGAAAAAGAAAAGTAATAAAATAATTATTATAATTGGTATTTTCTTAATTGTAGGAATTATTGGATTTTATGTTTGTAATAAAATATATAAAGATAATAAGGTACCAAATTATGATTTTAATGCTACTTGGTCTTGTAGTAAAACAGATTCGGATCCAAGTAGAACATATACATTCAAGGAAAATGGTGATGTAAGAGCTGAATTAGATTCTAATCCTGAAGACAATTATTTAGTTGGTACATATAAAATATTAGACTCTGAAATGGATATTAGTGTTTATTCTGGAGAACGTGAGGGAAAAACTAAACGTTATGATTTAAATATATCATTTAGCGAATATGTTGAAAAAGGCGTTGATAGAGCCAAAGATTCTGTAAAATGGTATGTGGAAGTATATAATGGAAATTATATGAGATTAACATTACCAGGCGGTAATTATCATTGTACAATGAAATAATAAAGGAAGATTTATATGGCAAAACTCACAAAGAAGAAAAAAGAGAAAATTGCTAATACAATATTATATTGTGTTATAGGTGCTATTGTTTTAGGAATAATTGGTTTTGGTCTTTATATTAAATTAAGTGGTAGAGGTAATACGGATATATCAGACAATGAATGGAATTATATGATTAACTATATAAATGAAGAATTTGGTAATGGTGAAGAAATACATATTATAAGTAAAGATGTTGATGAAATAACTAAAACTGATTCTTATAAAAATCCAAATAAAGATTATCCAACAACTTATACAAAAACATTAGGTGCAAGAGTTTCAATAGTAGGATACTTTGATTCTCAAGATAAAATATATAGTATAGGGTTTGTTAGATATAATAGCGATCACGGAATATATAAAGCGGGTGAACTTACGTTTTCTGCAGTAGCGTCAAATTATTCAAAAGATGAATATTTAAAAAATAAGTAAAAAAGAGAGAGGTAGAGATTATGGCTAAAGGAAAAAGTGAATACACAATTCAATTTAATTGTGATTCAAATGCTGTAAATACATTGATACAATCATATTTACAAGCAAATGGTTTTCAAATTTATGAAAAAAAAGGGGAACAATATTATAGAGCAGGAGATCAAATGTTAGGTTACAGAGGATTTACCTATACATTTAATGGTCAAAACTTAATAATTAATGCTTGGTTAGATGGAGCATTAGGAGATTTTAAATTAGAACAAAATAATATGATGGCAGTTAATTATAGAAATTCATTAGGTACTTTATTTAATGAAATATCTAAATTAAACAATGGAGGAGTAAATATGAATAATGAAATTAATGGACAAGTTCCAAGTCAAAATGGTAATAATAATCAAATGAATTATGATCCTAATACAGGACAACCAATTAATCAAAATAATTTTCAACAACCAGTTCAAAATAATGCTAATCAATTTGCACAAACATTCCAAGATGAAACAAATAAGAGAAAAGAAAAATTATGTGAAATTGGTTTTTGGCTTTCAATATTAGGTGTGTTAGCAGCATTAGGTGGAGTAGCAATGGGATTATTAGTATATGTAATGGATTTCTATTTTGCTTCACAAGGATTGAAAACTAAAAAAAGAGGTAAAGCAATAGCAACTATTGTATTATCAATTATTTCAATTTTAATTACTATATTATTATTAATGTCAGCTTAGCAATTTTAGGAGGTAATTAATGAGTAAGTTTACAAAGTATACTACGACCATAAATGCAGTTAATAATTTGGCTGAAGTTGAAAAACAAGTTAATGAGGTCAAACATTCTAATCTTACTGAAGAAGAAAAAAACAAAGCATTAAAATCACATAACAAAATGGTGAAAACGGTAGTTTGGTTTGTTATAGGTCTTGTTGTTGCTATGGGAATATTTATGACTATTGGTTTTTCCATAAGTGGTGAAATGGGAGCAATTTTTGGGGCAATTTCTATGGTTGCAATGACAATAATTTTAATTGCTTTTCTTATTATAATTAAAAAGAAAAAATTATTTTCAGATTGGCAAAATGCTTATGAAAAAGTTGATAATGGTTTTGATGGTCTTTCTGAAAGTGAAATAAATCAATTAAAGCCACAAAATAATGAAGAAAAAGTTATAAAATATTATCAAAAACAAAGTTTGAAATATGGAATTATATTTTTAATAGCAATCGCTATTGAATTTTCAATTCTTTTAGGAATCGGAGTTCCTGTCTATTCGCCAATAACTATAATAATTACAATAGTAATCACAATAGTTTGGTATATTAAGCAAGATACTTGCCAAGTTGAAATTCATAGAATTAAATCAGGATATTATAAAAAAAGTTTTGGTTTCTTATGTCAAAACTGCAAGACTGAAGTAAAAATTAAATTTGAAGAAATTGACAAATATAATTCTTTACCAAGAAATGAAAGTGGTATAAGAGTTATGCCTTGCCCTAAATGTAATAATCCTGTTCCATTTTATAATTTTGATATAACTATGCAAGATTATAAAAAATATTTAGAAAAAATTAAATAAAGAAGTGAGGTAATTATGAAAAAGAAATTATTATTAAGTTTATTATGTGGTGGTCTTGTTTTAGGACTTGCTACTGGGTGTGGAACATCATCTACTGATGATTCAAAAAAATATGATATTAATGTTAATGCATCTGAAAACATTGATGTAAAAACATATGTAGATCACGATAAAGATTATTTAATTGTTTATTTAACAAACAATAATGATTATAATATTGGAAGTTTAGATGTTGATGCAAAATTTTATGATGCAAATGGAAATAATTTAGGTGATGATTCAAACACATTCCTAGATTTTGTAAGCGGTGGTAATTATGTATATACAGTAGATTTACCACACGATGATGATTATAATAATTATGTGCCTGAAAAGATTGATTTATCTATTCAAATAGATCAAGAATATCAAGACTATGTTGATGGTGGTACTTTATATAACGATAAAGTTGTTACTAGTTATACTAAATCAGGTGATGAAATAAATGTTACTATTAAAAATAATTCGGGTGTAGAATTATACACAGTTGATGTTGCAGTATTATTTATGAAAAATGGTAAACCTATTTATGTAGATGGTATTAGTTCATATTTAGAAGCAGGTGAATCTGAAACTGAAAGTATTGATATTCCAGAAGATTGGGAAGCATCTGAAAAAGCAGATGAAGATGTTTTAATAGATTTCGATTCAATTGAATTTGTAGTTAATAGAGCATCAGCAGAATAATTAGGAGTAAATCAATATGACAGGATTATACATATTTTTAGGAATTCTATTTCTATTTGTTATTATTATCGTTGTATGGCTATTATATGCTCTTATTAAACCTACAATAAAATTACAAAAAGCGAGAAATGGTGGTCGTACTAAATTTGAAATTGAAATAAAAGATAAAGGATATGAACATTATAAAAATATAATTGATAAATGGCTTGATAAAGTTGGTTTTGGAAAATATAATTCAAAAAAATTAGGAAGATACTATAAATATTATAATGGAGGATTACAATTTACCTTTGGATTTAATTATTATAAACAAGATGATAAGTTAATAATAGAAACTTGGTTAGTAGTTCTTGGTGCTGAATCACCAATTTCTTGGGTATCTTATAGTTATGATGAAAATGAAACAAATTTACTTGGTAAAGTAGTAGCACATAATGAAAAAAATAAAGAGTTAGAAAAGATGCCTACAGTATTAGATCAACAAGGTAAAGACATTTATATTGATATGTTAAGAGAATTATTAGATTTGCCAGAGTATATAGTTGAAGATTATAATAAAACATTTATAAAGGAGGTATAAATTAATGAAGAAAAGCAAAAAAATTTTATTAAATATTTTATTTTGTGTGTTGTTCATATTTTTAGGCGGTATTATTTTAGGAATAATAGTTGATGATAATAATTTAGCATTCACTATTTGTTTTAAAATAGTTGTTGGCTATTTAATGTTGTTATCTATCATTTCGTTTATTAAAAAAGTTAATGAAACTTCAAAAAATATACAAAAACAAAAAGTAAAAAAAGTTTTAAGACCTATAACGTGGTGTATTACTATATTGCCAAATATTACATTGTGGGGAATATTGGTAGCAATTATATTTAATAATATTTTAAATGTAGCATTAATAGTATCAGGAATTGCTTTAGCATTATATTTGATTATTATTTTAATAGTTGGTATTACATTTAATGCAAAAGAAGAAAATAAAGAAATTTATGATATTGAGAAAGATTTTAAGAAGAAAAAATAATAGGAGTGATAAAAAATGTTTTCAAAAGAAGTTTATAAAAAACAAAATGGATCGTTGTTTGTAATTTTATCATTAATTACATCTTTACTATTTTTATTATTAATTGTAATAATAGTTATGCCTGGTCAGATTACATATCCAACTTTTTTAGAAAAATTTGCTGATTTCTTAAGTATGTTTATTGGCTGTTTGTGTGTAGTTGGATTCGTTGGTTTTCCATTATCATTATGTTTATATAAAGGTATGAAAAATTTATATGTTAATAGTAAATTAGGCATAGATGATAATAAAGTTTATTATATTCAACAGACAGAAGCAGTTTGGACTATATTTGGAAGAAGTACTGAATATAAAACTTATAATGTAATAGATATAAAGAGTTTCAATATTTCTAAAAGGTGGATAAAAATATATGGGAATATTGAAAAAGAAACAATATATAATAAAAGAAAATCTGGCAAAGAAAATGTGGAAGTAGTAAAAATCGCTCGTGCATTTGATACTGACGAAAAAATTATAAATTTTTTAAATAAAAATAAATAACAGGAGGCTAGTTTATGAAGATATTCATGTATGATGAAAATGAAGCAAAAAAAAATAAATGCGATTATAAATTGCCACCAGTTGTATATTTTATGATTTATTTATCAATTCTTATTGTTTTTCTATTTTTTAATATATTTTCTTTCATCTTTATCAATTCGCAAGTATTAGTAATTTTGTTTTGGATAGTGTGGGTTGTATATATGGTTTTAGGAATGATTAAATTTATAAAATCATTAAAAAGAAATTATTGGGGTAAACAAATTGCTTTTATAAAAGAAGATGATACTTTTTGGGCAGTTAAATTAGTTTATTTAAATGATTCATATTTTACTATCAATTCATCAGATCCAGTTATGACAGGTCTAACATTAGGATTATCGGTTAATTCTGCAATTAATGTTCAAAAACAAGAAAAAATTATGAATGAAAAGAAAAAAGAAGCATCAAGTTATGTGAAAGCATTACAAGAGACGAAAGAAGAGTTGGAATATTTAAAACAACCTAATATTTCAAAAGACAAGATAATGATAACAAAAGATTTAGATAAAAACTTTGAATTAATTTTTAACGGAAACAAAGCAATCATAAGATTAGATGATATTAAGTTTGAAAGAGAAACAACAGATTCTAATATTTATAGTTATAAGAATTATAAAGGTAAGACTGTAGAATTTGAAGTAATTAAAGCATATTATCAATTAAAAGAAGAAATAAACAATACTAATATTAAATCTTATGATAAACCATTTATAGAAGAAGAAATATTAAAAGTTCTTAAATAGTAAAACCTAGTAGAAATCTACTAGGTATTTTTTTTATGCAATAAAAAACCAACTTCTTATAGAAGTTGGGTACAACATCAGTTGAACTTCAGTTATTACTAACTCACTTTAGTTACTACCAACTGATAAATTAATTATAAATTATTTTTTGATTTTTTGCAATATCAAATCGACAATTCATGACATATTTCGTTCGACAAAGTTCGACAAAATATTCTAATCAATTTTACCACATAACCAATCAATAGATACTTTATAATGTTTTGCAAAAGCAATTATAAATACGGTTAAAATTGTGTTTTTACCAAGTTCATATTTAGAATATGGCGATTGAGTTGTACCAATTATTCTTGCAACATCTTCTTGAGAATCTCCTGCTTTTATTCTAGTATCTTTTAATCTTTGACCTAGAATTGTTAAATCTATATCTTTATTAGTAAAATTATATGTTTTAACATTTGTTAGTCCTGCTATATAATCCATACTAACTTTTAATAAATTACAAGTATCATTAAATTTTAATAATGGTATACTATCAATACCATTTTCCCAACCAGCATAAGTTGATCTGCCGACATTTAAATTATTAGCCATATTAGATTGAGTTAACTCTAAATCTTCTCTAGCTTCTTTTAATCTTTCTAAGTCCATGTTACACCTCAATTATAATTTTCCCATTAAATGAATAAATATTTCAAAAATGTCGGGTAATAAACTAAAAGTGTGGTATAATTTAATTAGGGAGGTGATTAGTGAAATGCTAATTTTCAAAAAGACTATTGCTAGTATTCTTTCATTATTAATTTGTGTTTTATTTTTATACGTTATAACTGATGTTGGTTACTGGACTTATCCGATGATAACAACAGGTATACCTTATAATATAGGTAGTGTAATTGTTTGTATCTTTATACCTATATTTGTATTTATTGGATCGTTTGAAGAATACGAAGAAAGTAATATTAAAATAATTTACAATTAAATAGGACTTATAGTTTACTAATTTTGTAATAAAATATATAATATATATAATTAAAACTTGGGAGTGAAATTTATGAAATCCATTAGAGATAAATTAGAGATTATAAAAGAGTTATGCACTCCTTTATTTTCTGACAATACTAAATTTGATATTTCATCTGAAAAGAAGAATTATGAAAAGGAAGAAACCTTGTTAAAAAGTGATACTAAATCATATAATTTTGAAGGCGGTAGTATAAACTTATATTTATTCTTATTAAAATATCCTAAAGATGTTGTAATAACTTATGATGAATATGATAGTTTAATGATTCTAGTAGTAGATATAGACAATGAACAACGAGTATATACAAATCTTTTATCTAAAAAGAGCAAAGATGTTATGAAACTACTACCTAGACATTACGAACTTAAAAAAATGCTAGAAGATAGCAGTATGTCAGAAATGCTGGACTATATTATAGATAATGTACGATAAAATGGCAAATTAGGTCAAAAATCCAAAATGAGTCCAAATTGAGGCAAAATTGAGCCAACTATGTTATTGAAATGTTTTTGTCAAGTGATATAATATAGTAAACTTGAGAAAAAAGACAGAAAATGAAAAAAAACTATTGATTTAATTTTTTTCTTAGTTTATAATAAATAACAATTTATTATTAGTTCTTGGTGCTTGTCCACTAAAGAACAAAAAAATATTTTTGTAATTAGAAGAGCAGTACCATTCTAACGGATTTTCTTGCTCTTCTTTTTTTAAAGGCAGGTGGTCTTATGAATGTAATGTCATTACATTTCAACAAATACAACTTACTGGTTTATGCAGAGAGTGGCAACTCGCCAATGTCTTTTAACGACGTTATTAATTTTGAAAAAGAGAAGTCTAGGGCTTAATATCCCCTAAATTTCTCTTTTTTTCGTAGTGAGGAGGGTTTTTATGGAAAAGGTAGAACTATTTAAAGAAGAAAACAACATTACTGAAGAAAGTTATATGATCGAAAAAGTAACATGGGAAAAATATGATATGGTTAAAACAACTAGCGAAGTAAAGAGTTTTATTAGAGAATATAAAGAGAAGAAATCAATTTGTATTCAAGCAAACGCTCTTGAGTCTAGTGGTTTAACTACCAATTTAGATATTAATAAAATATTTTCTCCTGTTCGATCAAATAATGGCGGATTTGCTGATTCAGTAAATGAAAGAATTGATGCCGATAGATTTGTAAAGTTCTATAAACCTATATTAGAAGATTTATTTAAAACCTTTACTCGTAAAGAAAAAGTGTATTATGATTATTGCTTATTAAATAATTACTCTGAAGAATTTACGAGAAGAATATTAAATGGTCTATCTAAAAATGGTTTACAACCTATTAAAAACTCTTGTATTTTAAAAATTGCTCTTGCTATAAGTAGAGCTGTGAAAAAAGGATAAAGATTGGTAATGAAGATTACCAATTTTTTTATTAAAGGAGGTGGTTAATATGGTTTATTAAAAATTGTTTCCAAAAGCATTGACAAAACCTATTTTTTAAGCGATTAATATTATAGATTAAATATCTTATAATTTGTGCTTTTTATCGCTTTTAAGAGTAGTAATGAAGGGAGGCAATCAACTATGAGCAAGAAAAAAATATGTTTGTTATTGGCTTTAATTTTAGTTGTGATACCATTAGTATTTTGCATAATATTATTTAATCCGTTTAAGTCAATGAAAGAAGAAACAATTAAAAGTTCAAGTCCACAGGAAAATACAGAAACTTTGAATACAAAAAAAGAAGAAGTAATGATAGAAGATGTTCCTGTTATGGAAGAAGAAATAGTACAAGAAGAACAACAAGTAGAAGAAAAGAAAGAAGTAAAAAAAGAAGAGAAAAAAGAAACTAATAAAAACTCTCAATCAACTTCTAAAAAAGAAAATAATTCTGACACCACAAAAGAAAATGAACAACAAACTACCATTAAGGAAAATAATGATAAACCTGTTGAACAAGAAAAAATTGAAAAAGAAGAAACAACTGAACAAGATAATTCTACTACAGACATTGTTGATGAAGTTGTTGAAAACAAAAAAGATGATGCATATGAAACTTTACTATCACAAGTACAATATGCTACTTATGAAGAATGTATGGAAATTGGATTTGATGAAGCAATTAAGGATCCAGTTGGAATATTAGGATTTAGTTGTCCGTATATTGCATATAAAGGTAAAGTTATAGGGTATAGATTAAAGTTAGATTATACAAACCCTATGGAAAATTAAGATTAACATTAAGCAACATTGAGTTGCTTTTTTTTATGAGAAAATTGAAAGGAATGATAAAGTGAAAAAGAAAAAAATTATTAAACTATTGGCGATTGCTTTTGCTAGTATAATAAGTATTTTAGGTATTACAAAAGTAAACGCTCAAATGTATTATGAAACATTGGTAGATACAAAACAAGATGGTATTTATTATACTCGTAGAGGTGGAGGAAAACCTTATTTGTCTGCACAATATAGTACTTATACAATGAATGGAAAAGTAGTTTATTGTATTGAGCCAGGAGTTGATATAACAATTAATGATTATACTGGTGCAGATGGATTTATTAATTCACCTTATGATGATGCAACAAATAAAAAGATAGAGTTAATTGGACATTATGGTTATGATTATCCTGGTCATCAAACATTGCGATATAGAATGGCAGCTCAATCTTTGATATGGGAAACCACAGGAGGACAGATTATAGAGTTCTGGACTGAAAGATATGGTAATGGTGATTTTATTAATCTAAATTACGAAAGAAATGAGATTATGAAATTAGTAAATGCTCATTACAACAAACCAAGTTTTAATGGTAGTTCAATGGAAGTTGTTGTTGGTAAAGAATATAAAATAACTGATACAAATGGATTAATGAATGAGTATGCTTTGTATAAAGCAGAAGGACTAGATGTTAGAATTAGTGGTAATGATATTTACTTTACACCTAAAGCAACTGGAAATTTAAGTTTAAGTGTTGCAAGAAAACATTATGATAATCATACTACAATAGTATTTAAAGGGAATGATGAATTATCACAAAAAATGGGATATTTTAGATTTTCAGATCCAGTAGTCGCAACATTAAATCTTAATGTAATTGGTGGAAAAATAAAAATAACAAAAGTAGATAGTGAAACTAATACAACTAATCCACAGGGACAAGCAACTTTAGTTGGTGCTAAATATAATGTCATTGATTCTAGTGGTAAAGTTGTTGACACTTTAACTATTGGAAGTGATAGTACTGCTATAACAGGACACATGCCACTAGGAACTTATACTATCAAAGAGGTATCACCATCAACTGGTTATTACTTAAATAATACAACTTATACTGCGACAGTTAATTCAAGCGATACGGTTAATATTACTGTTAAGGAAGATGTAATAAAAAACTATATTAGCATTTTAAAGCAATACGATTACGTTAATGGTAATACTACATTCTTAAATGCTGAAGCAAATATTACTTTTGAGATATTTTATCCAGATGGATCAAAATATGGTGAAATAAAAACTGATAAAAATGGTTATGCAACATTGAATATTCCTTATGGAGTATGGAAATTTCATCAAGTAAATACAACTACTGGTTTTGAAAAAATATATGATTTTTATATTACTGTGGACGAAAATAGTGAAAAAGAGCAATATTATAATATTTTAAATAATAAAATATCTGCTTATGTTAGAGTTGTAAAAAAAGATAGTGAAACAGGCAAGACTATTGCTATACCAAATGTAAAATTCAAAATACAAAATACTGATACTAAACAATATGTATCTCAATATGTTGGCGGTAAAGTTTATGATAGTTTTATGACTGATGAAAATGGAGTGTTTACAACTTATTTACCTATGGAAGCAGGAAACTATAAATTAGTAGAAATTGAAAGTCCAAAAGGTTACTTACTTTCTAAAGATGGAGTAGAATTTACTATTGGGGAAAATACTGAATACAATTATACAACTTATGGTGCAATTGTAGTTGTAGAGTTTGATAATACTCCAATTAAAGGGCAAGTTGAAATATTTAAAAATGGCGAAAAGTTTGTTGTAGAAGATGGAACTTTCAGTTATAAAGATATTTCATTAAAAGGAATTAAGTTTAATATTTATGCAGATGAAGATATTAAATCAGCTGACGGAAATTATTTATATTATAACAAAGGTGATTTAGTACAAACTATAATAACTGATGAAAACGGCTATGCAAAAAGCAAATCAATGCCACTAGGAAAATTCTATCTTGTAGAGGTAGAAACAAAAGACAATTATGTATTAGATACTAAAGAATATCATTTTGAACTTACACAAAAAGATAATAAAACTGCTATTGTATATAATACTTATAAAGCATATAACTATTTGAAAAAAGGAACACTAGAATTTACTAAAAATGATTTTAGTACTAGTGATCCAATACCAAATGTGGAATTTGAAATTTATACAGATAAAGATGAATTAATCTATTCAGGTAAGACTGATGAAAATGGAAAAATCATTATTGAGGAAATCGCCGTAGGAAAATTCTATATCGTAGAGAAAAATCCTGCCGAGGGGTATGTTTCTAATGATGAAAAAGTATATTTTGAAATCAAAGAAGATGGCGAAATAGTAAAAGCAGAAATGACTAATAAAAAAATAACATCTACATTAAAAATAACAAAAGTAGATGAAGAAGAAAAATTATTATCTGGAGTTAAGTTTGGTATTTATGATTTAGAAGATAATTTAATTGAAGAAGTAATTACTAACGAAGAAGGTTTAATTGAAATTGAATTGGAATATGGAAAGTATTATTTCAAAGAAATTTCTACATTGGAACAATATGTTATCAGTGATAAAAAAATATATTTTGAAGTTAAAGAAAATGGTGCAATTATAGAAGAAAAAGTAGTTAATGAGTTTGTAGAGGGAACATTAGAGTTTACAAAAACTGATTTAATTACAGGAGATGTAATACCTAACACATTAATAGAAATATATACTGAAGATGATGAATTAATTTTCTCTGGTAAGACTGATGAGAATGGAAAGATCGTTGTTGAAGAATTAAGATATGGAAAATTTTACATCATTGAAAAAGAAGCTGAAACAGGGTTTGTTATTACTGATGAAAAAGTATATTTTGAAATCAAAGAAGATGGCGAAATAGTAAAAGCAGAAATGACAAATAGACCTATTCTTGGAACACTAGAATTTACTAAAATAGATATATCTACTAGTGAGCCATTACCAAATACTTTGATAGAAATCTATAATGAAAATGATGAATTAATTTTCACTGGTAAGACTGATGAAAATGGAATGATTATTATAGAAGAATTAAGATATGGAAAATTCTATATCATTGAAAAGGAAGCGCCAGAGGGCTATATTTTAAATGAAGAAAAAATGTTCTTTGAAATCAAAGAAGATGGCGAAATAGTTAAAGCAACTATGGTTAATGAAAAAGTTGTTATAGAAGTACCTAATACTGGACTAAATGATTATCATATTTACGAAATTATTTCAGGAGTATTAGTTTTAAGTGGACTAGGGGTAATTATTTATGCAAAAAAGAAAAGAAAAAAACAATAAGAGTCAACTAATTAAAGTTGGCTCTTTTTTGATCTTACTAGGTATGAGTGTTATTAGTATTAACTTAATTATTAACTTTATAAATATTCAAAATGAAAAGAACTTGATAAAGGAATATTATGAAAATGAAGAATATATTGTTGATGTTCCTGTTATGGAAGAAGAAATAGTCCAAGAGGAACAACAAGTAGAAGAAAAGAAAGAAGATAAGAAAGTTGAGATTAATTATATTGCAGTAATTAAAATACCTAAAATTGGTTTAGAAAAAGGATTAGCAAGTAAAGATAGTTACTATAACAATGTTAATAGAAACATTCAGATTTTAACTGAATCAGATATGCCTGATAAAGAAAAAGGGAATGTAATACTTGCAAGTCATAGTGGTAATAGTAGTGTATCTTATTTTCATAAATTAAATAAACTTGAATATAATGATAGCGTAATTATTTCTTATAAAGGTAGAGATTATGTATATCGTATGGTTAATTCTTATGAAATAGAGAAAAATGGATATGCTCATATTTTGAGAAATGCAGAAAAAACGACTCTAACTTTGATTACTTGTAAGCATAATAGTAATAAGCAATTAATTGTTATTTGCGAGTTAATAGAAGAAAGGTAGGATAGATTATGAAAAATGCAATATATGTATGTTTAAAAAAATATTCGGACAAGCCATTATTATTTTTACAAAGTTATTGTAAAGAAAATAATATAGAAGATTATAAAGTATTTATTGAATCAGTAGATATAAGGACAGATATAAATAAAAGAGAAGAATTAAATAAATTAAAACAATGTGTAATAAATAATGAAATAAATAATGTCTATATTCATAGTTTGGAAAATATAAGTAGATATATGAGCGACAATTATGAGTTTTTAAAATTTTTTAATGATAATGATTGTAGTGTAAAAGATATAGAAGGTAGAAATCTAAATGCTGAAGTATTAAAAGAACTTCAAATGATGATAGAACTACGAGAGGAGGAATTATATATGAATAATAACGAATTAGAAACAAATAAAAAAAATCAAGATAGTGCAATGGGGATATTTTCAGGGAATGTTGCTAATATAGGAACACCTTATGAAACAGCTAATGGTAAGAAAAGAATGAGATTTGATTTAGCACAAAATAGAAATAATGGAACTCAATTCTTTTCAATTATAATGCCAACTAAATTAGTAGAAACTTATGGTCAAGAAATTCAAAAAGGGGACTGGTTATTTATTAAAGGAAATATTAATTCAGTACCTAAAAAAATTGAAAAAGATGGAAAGACTATAAATACAAAAGAAATGGAATTCGTTGCACAAGAAATAGAAGATAGAACACATAATAAAACATATATATCTGATGGACAAGTTATTGATAATTCAAAAAACGAAATGGAAAGATAATTATGTCTTATAATGATTTAATTGCAGATTATATTATAAAACAGGGTATAGATTTAACATCAGAATTTAATTACACAATTAATTTAGATGATCTTGAAGAAGATTTTGATAAAGAACTTTTTACTTATGTAAAAAATAATATGGACGATATTTTTAATTCAATATCTAGTGATGAAAGAGTCGCAGAAGTTATATTAACTGATAATAGTTTTGATATGGTTTTTTATTGGAGTCATTGTTTAGATGAAAATGAAAAAGAAGTATTTGAAATTGCTAATTCAGAAAATATAAATCTTGAGTATGAAGAAGTAGTAGATTTAGGAATGAAACTTTGGCAATACGATAAAGATGAAAGAGAAAAATATATTCTAGAATTATTGAACGAAAGGAGTGAAGAACTTGAAAGATGATTTAAAAAAAGGTCAGGCATTTATAGGTATAGATGATAGTAAATATTATTTTTTAGGTTATGATTATGATAATCAAATAATGTTTACAAATCTAGATTTATGGACTGATAAAGAACAAAAGTATATAGTAAAAAACAATTTGTTTATTAAAGATATATTAGATGAAAAATCTGATTTAATTGAACATTCAACTTGGTATTATCAATCAATGAGAGAATTGGAAAAGTCAACTAATCAAGAAAAAGTAAAAAGATGTTTAGACATTATATCAAATGCTAATACTGATGAGGTAGAATTAAGACCTATAAAAATAGGTCCATTAGTAAGAGGTCAAGTATATAGTAGTGAGTTTAATCAATATTATGAAGTAATAGGATATTTAGTAGAAAATAAGATTTATATTGATAATAAGTTTAGATCCTACGAAAAAGGTTTCTTTGCAATATATCACTCTAATTGTGATGAGAATGTACCACTTATATTTGAAAGAGGTTTTAAAGACAAAGATAATAGTTTTTTAGGAAAATGTTTTATTGCAGGTAATAATGATAAAGTAGATATAAAAGATGAAATTATTTCAAAAGATTTAGTAAATGCTAATCTTGATGATGAAATAAAAAAGATTTTGGAAAATAACTCTAATGAAAGAGTTAAGTAATAAAAACCCAACATATTTTTTTATTAATGTGTTGGGTCTTTTTTTGTTTATAGAAGATTAAGGAAAGGAATGATTATATGAATAATTTATATACGTTAGCAATCACTCAATTAGAAGGTGGCAACTATACCATAGATACGGTTTTAAATGCGATTAAGACAGTAACTGATTGGGCAATAAGTATTGGTATTGCTTTAGCAGGACTTACTTTAGTAATTGGTTTTATTGTATTCGCAGTTGTAGATGTTGAACAAAAAGTAAGAGCAAGACAAAAAATTACACAAGTACTTTTAGGTATTGGTGGAATTGTTTTATCAATATCATTAGTTAACATTATGATAAGACTATTTGTTTAATGGTGATTTATTATGATGACTAAAGTATTTGATTTTTTTAAATCAATCTTATGGTATATAGTTCATTTTATTTATGATTTGATAGATAATTTATTAATGATTATTAAGAAACTTAATTCTATTGATATTATTGATAGTTTATCAAATAATCAAGTCTTTAAAAACTTGTATACAGGAGTTATAGCTATTGCTATAACCCTGTTTGCATTATTTATAATATGGAAGTTTGTAATGAAAATATTAGATCCTGATGATGAAATAACAATTAAAATGATAGTTATGGATTCAGTTAAGTGTGGATTATTAATTTTGTTATCTACATTTTTATTTGTTCAGGTATCTAGTTTTTCAATTAAGTTAGCAAATTATACTGGTAATTTATTTGAAACGTCAACTAATGTTACAATGGCTGATAATATGCTTACTATGTTTATTGATTATAATCCAGATTATGAGAGTAGTGATAAATTTGAAGAAAGTAAAACAATATCAGAATTAGTAAGTAGTGGTAGTTTTAATAGTGATGAAAAATATTTAGATAAATATGTTACCAAAAATAAAATAATCTTTTCTGATGATAAAGATTATAAGTATGAAATTAATTGGATAATGGCAATATTGATAGGTGGCTTTTTCTTATATGCTTTATTCTTTGCAGGTATAATGTTAGGTCGTAGACAAATAGAATTCTTATTCTTATTTGCGATTGCGCCAGTAGTATTTGCAACGAGTGTATGTAATAAGCAAAGGCGAGGAGCAGTTATAGAACAATTAGTTTCATTAGCACTCCAAAGTGCTGTAATAATGTTAATAGTTAATTTAACTGCAATGGTTATGCAAGAGATAAATGCAACAACATTCTTTACAAATGATTTCCACGATATAATTATGAAAGCATTATTATATCTAGGTTGTGCAACATTTATCTTAACTGGTAGTCAAGTAGTTAATAGATTTATTGGAAGTAATGTAAGTGCAAACTCTGGTAGAGAACATTTAATGGCTCTATCAGGTTATGGTAGACTTGCAAGAACAGGTGCAATAGTAGGAGGAGCAGCTGCACTTGGAGGTGGATTACTTGCAGGTGGTTTAGGAATGAAAGGTGTTAACTTTGCAAAGAATACTGCTTTAACACAGGGAGGTCTAGCAATAGGATCAATGGGAGCGGTAGATTCATCAAGTGGAGCAACTCAAAGTAGAATGCAAAAAATGGCGAGTGCTTTAGGTACAAAAATGTATGTAGCAGGTCAACAGGGATTTAATAATAGTAAATCTCGTTCTAAAGGATTTAGTGCAAGTGATATGATGATGAACATGGGCTCTAGCACAATATCAAATGCAGTTAGGACAGTAGCACCACGAGCAAGTTATAATGCTTCTTATTATAGAAGAAGAAATAATATAATGTAGGGAGGTTATATATGTATATAGTAGTGAATTCATTAAAGCGAAATCTTGGATTTAAAGGAATAGAAATTAATGATTTGTTAATTGGTGTTCCTATTATTTTTATATGTATAGTACTATTTATTTTCACTACATTTAAGATAGGTGCTTTGGTACTTTTTATGATAGGTATATTTATGTTATTACCTATAAGTGTTAGTAAGAAAAATAGAATGTATAAAGTAATCGCTTTAATGTTTAAATATTTGTTTAGAAAAAAGACTTACATATATTCAAAAGAAGATTTACAGAAAGGTAAGGTGATTAGTTTTGGAAACAAATAAAAAGGAAGAAAAGAAATTAAAAAAACAAAATAAATTACTTATGAAATTCAAAAGTAAAAAAGAAAAGGGAAAGCACAAAAATAAATATATTACAAAAGGTGCTTTAAAAGAAAAAATAAAAAACTCACAAAGTTTTTTTAGTTTAGATTTTGTTGATGAGAATGGTTTAATACATTTAAAAACAGGACATTATGCAAAAGTTTTTAGTGTAGAAGCATTAGATTTATCATTAACTAGTAATGTACAAAAGAAAAATTTTTTTGAGCAATTAAAATTTTTATATCAAATTAAAGATTTAGATTTAAGAATGTATAAGTTAGATGATATGTTGGATCTAAATGCTAACAAAGATAATTATTTAAGATTAATTGAAAAATATAAAGACGATAAAGATAAGGTTAAGTTTTTAAAAGAAAAGTATGAAAAAATATTATTACTTGAATCTGAAAACTTAAGTACAACAAGTATGTATTATTTTGTGTTAATATCTAATAATGAAAAGATATTAGAACATCAAGCAGAAGATGTTATGATACAATGCTATAATATGACTCCTAGAATGAATATAAAGGAAATTAAAAGCAAGTTAGAAGTATACCAGTTCTTAATTAATCTATATATGTCTAATGCAAGTATAGAACAATTATTATGGTGTGATCTTACAGAATTAATTGCACCACTACATATTAAAGAAACACCAAGTTCATTAAAACTTGATGATGATGAAGTACAAGTGGTAGCAGTAAAAAACTTACCACCATTTGTTGATGAATTGTTTTTGGAAGAATTATTTAATACTCCTAATACAAGATTTTGTATTCATATGAAAGACTCAATTAATACTGAAAGTGTTATAAGAAATATTGATAGTAATTATGAAACATTATTATCTGAAAGACTAACAACTAGGAAATTATCAATGGCAACCGAGATGGAAGCAGATAAAGCAAATATGCAAGAGTTAATGAATCAAGTTAAAAATGGTGATGAGAAAATAAAAGAAGTAAATATCATTGCAGTTATTCGTGGTACTAAAGAACAACGAGAAGAAAAGTTAAAAGAAATGAAAAAAATTGCAATGGTTAATAAAATAAAATTAGAGATACCACGATTAAGACAATATGAAAGTTGGCAGTCATTTGATATATCTTATCAAATGTTAGAAGATTATGATGTCTATATGCCGACGCTTACTTTAGCGGCTGCATTTCCTTTTACAATTTCATATTTCAATGATGAAAAAGGATATATGCTAGGAGTAGACTCTCACACAGCTTTACCATTATTCTTTGATATGTTTAAACAAAATGATGAAAGAATATCAAGTAATCTAGCAATAGTTGCTTCTAGTGGTGGTGGAAAAAGTTTTACATTAAAAAAATTAATTGTTAATGAATTGGCACGTGGTAATCGTGTCTTTATTTTTGATGCAGAGGGTGAATATAAAAAATTAGTAGAAAGAAATAAAGGTGAGTATATTGATTTATACTCAACTAGTGGTGGAATAATTAATCCATTACAAGTTAGATATTTACCATCAGACCAAGAAGAAAAAACTGATAAAGTAATAGAAAAAATTAATCATAATGACTGTCCACTTGCTAAACATTTAGGATCTTTAGAAACATTTTTAAAATGTGCTTTTGAAGATATTAAAGAAACTGAATTAGTAGTTATGATAGATATGATAGAACATTTATATAGAGTATTTGGAATAACTCAAAAAACTGAAATAGCAACATTAGAAAAATTAAGTAATACTGATTATCCAACTTTTAGTGATTTAATATCTTATCTACCTGAATATAAAAAATTAATTACTAATAAAGAAAAATTAAAAATAGTAGACAAAGTTGAAATATTATTAGATAGATTTAAAGTTGGAATTGATAATATGTTATTTAATGGTTATACATCAGTAAACCTTAATAGCAACTTAATAGCATTTAATATTAAAGATTTGCTTTATTCAAAAAATAAAAGAATTATCACAACTCAATTAGTAAATTTATTAACTTATCTTAATAATATAGTTGTAGCAAATCAAATAGAAAATGAAAACTATAAGACAAAAGATGATATACATTATTTATCAATAGTAGTTGATGAAATGCACTTGTATTTAAAAAATGCAGATAGTGATGTTATGTTATCATTTGAACAATTAGCAAGAAGAATTAGAAAATATTATGGTAATTTTATGCCAGCCACTCAAAGTATTCACGACTTTTTAGGGGATAGTGAATCAGTTAGAAGTGCAACTGCAATCTTCAATAATTGTCAGTATCAATTAGTAGGTATGCTTAAGGGTGATGATTTAAAAACATATTTAGATTTGTTTTATGAAAACCCACTTACTGAAACTCAACAAGAGTTTTTATTGAAAGCTCAAAAAGGTAATTTCCTTTTGACAGTTTCAAATAATTTAAGAATAAGGACACACGTTAAAGCAGTTCCTATGGAAATTGAATTAATGGGTGAAAGAGTTGTATGAGTTTAAAAGATAAGATATTTAATAAGGTTGCAGATTTTGTTAATAAATATAAAACACCAGATTATGATAGAATTACTAATGCTACAATAAGTGGTTTTGTAAAAGGTGCAATTGTTACAAGCGATTGCATCTATATAAAACCTATTGAAGAAAAAACGCAAAAAGGTATGATATCAATAGATAAGTTATTAGAAAATGAGTTAGGAAATAATAAATATAATACAATAACTTTTTGTGAAGAGGGTAATGTAGTATGCATAAATAATAAGAGTAAAAACTCTTACATTGAAACAGTACATGAGTGTTTTGATTTAGCGCAAGAAAATGTTTATGTAGTATGTGAAAGCAAAAACTCATTTGAAACTTTTAGAGATTTTGTAAATCAAAGTAGTAAATATCATTTGTTTTTAGAAGATGCGGAAACTATCCCACAAAAAGAAGCATTTGATAATTTATTTAATATAAAGAAAAATGAGAACAATGATATTACAAAAATATTTGAAGAAAAAGAAGAACAAGAAATTGATCTTAATAAAAATTATGTTCAATTAGATGGTAAGGTTACAAAGATAGGAAAAGAATTTACAAAGAAAGATGGAGTAAAAGCAAGATTTATAGATGTGGAACAAAATTATGAATATAAAGGAAAAATTAAAAAGAATATAATATCAGTAATGCTTGAGGGAGATGTTTTTAATGAATATGGTAATCAGATTAATGTTGGCGATAAAATAGGTTTAACTGGAACATTTAGTACATATACCGATAGGAATAAGCAAACACAATCTGTTATAAATAGTTTTGATTTAGAAATATTAAATCGTAATCAAAATAGAGAGGCAGAAAGAGTATGACAGCATTAGAGAGATTTAAAAAATTATTTAGTGAAGAATTAGACGATCCAAATGAATCGTTTTTATTTTTCTTATTATCTCTAATACCAAAAGAAATATTAGAAGAAGTTGTTAATAAAGGTAGCGAAGTTTTCTATGATAATATAGAAAAATATTAATATGTTTCAAAAGAAAAAGAGCAATACATTATTAAAAATAATTTTTTCTAGTAGCATTTTGACAGCTTCTTTTTTTGTAGTAATTGCAGTATGTGTATTAATGCTTTTAAACTTTTTCGGAGCAAAGATTACCGTATCAACTATTGATTCTAATTATGAATATTCTAGTGATTATCATCAAGCATTAAATAATAATTTTAAAAATGGTTATGTACCACTTGCAAGAATATTATATTTTTATTTAGAAGATGATACATTAACTTTTGATGAAATATATAAATTAAATATTAATAGTGAAACAAAAACTTTGAAAGATATTTCAAGTGTTTGTGAAGATAATAGAGTAAAACATTTAACTGCTTGTATGGAATCAAACATAAAAGATAATGAAGAATTTTTACAAATTGATAATCAATATTTTAATTTCCCTTTAGTAGATAGTTATACAATAACTAGTTATTATAATGAGGAAAGAATTATATATGGCGAAGCAAATAGACATAGCGGTTGGGATTTTGCATCTCCTGCTCAAACAAAAATATATTCTGTATGCAAAGGTATAGTTGAAAAAATAGTAGAAACACAAGATGAAAATATACCTTACGATCAGAGTGGTAATAAGACAGGTAATACAATTACTATTAATTGTAATGAAGATTATGGCGAGTCTTATTATGTTGTATATGCTCACATATATCCTAAAAGTTTTAAAGTAAAAGTTGGCGACACAGTAGACCATTTTACAGAAATAGCAGGAGTAGGAACTACTGGTCATTCAACTGGTAACCATTTACATTATCAAGTTTATGATAAAGACTGGAACTTAATTGATGGTATGCAATTAGTAGATATGAATATAAAAAATGATGAGTATTTTAAAGATACTGGTGCATTAAAAATTGACTATTTTAACTAGTACACCAAAATATTTTAGAGTTGGTGTTTTTTTAATGCTTGAAAAACCTTTATATTTCAACAAAAAACAAAACAAGTACACCAAAATAAAAATAAAACTACACCAATTTTGGAAAGTTCCAAAATTAAGACACCACAATTTATGCTGATTTTATAAGGCGTAAATTGGTTTTTGGTGTCATTTCTCTTATGCCCATTGTTATTGGTCTTTAAAAATAGTGGTATTTAAGGTTAATTTAATCAATTTTGGTGTACTAGAATTTTAAAAGTTAGGAGGAAAGTGATGAAGAAAATTGTAAGATCTACATTAAGATTAGATGAAAGATTAGATTTTAAAATTAAATTTATAGCGAAGCAAAATAATGTTAGCGAAAATAAAATGAAAGAATATTTATTAGAAATAGGATTACAAACTTATTTTGAAAAGTATGATGATTATTTTAAAAGAGAGAATAAAAAAATTAGAAAGGAAGATAAAAATGATAGCAAAGATTAGAGTATTTAATGATTATGAGATTATGAAACTTTTACAAAATCCAAATGTAATTGCTATAAGACATAAATCTCAAATAATGTATAGTCCAGAGTTTAAATATCATTGTGTAATGCAAAGATTGGAACGTCCTGACAAAACTGCTAGAAAGATTTTTGAAGAAGCAGGTTTTGATATGGATATTATACACGAGAGAACTCCACAAAAAAGAATTTGTTATTGGTTAAAACAATACGAGAAGTTTGGGGAAGATTATTTCTTTAATAATAATAGTTCTACTTATAAAGCAATTACAAAGAAACATCTAATATTAACTCGTGATTCATTGCAAGAATTAAGTGAAGTATATAACGAAGCAAAACAACTTTTGCAGGAGTTAGAAAATGAAAAGATTAACGATGACGTTTGATGATGATATATATTATCCAATTTTACAAATGGCTAATGAAAGAAATACAACATTTAGAAAAATTGTAATGGAAATTTTATGGAGTGCAATTTATAAACCAAAAGAAATACTTGATACAGAACAAATAGCTAGAGATGTGAAAGAGTGTTTACATTTATTAGATGAAGTAAAAGAAAAACAATATATACATTACAAAGTATCTTCCCAACATTTTGTTAATCACGGATATTTTACAAATGCAAATCCTAGTGAGTCAGTTAGTTATCAACAATTAATGGAAGAATGTACAAAAAATAAATTCAATG
Organism: Bacilli bacterium; assembly: GCA_017462455.1. Classification (GTDB taxonomy): domain Bacteria; phylum Bacillota_I; class Bacilli_A; order RF39; family UBA660; genus UMGS1613. The sequence goes on from JAFTRC010000048.1 coordinate 48,537, forward strand.
ACTAAAAAAAGTCCGAATGTAATTTTTGCTTGTGAATATTTGCTAGGATTAAATAATAAGTCTAATAAAAAATATGGACACAATTATCAAAGTGGAAGAAATAAAGATGTAGATGATATGTTTGATTATTTCTCTAATCCTAAAAAGAGTGTTGTAAAATTAATAGATTATTATATGGGACATACAAGAAGGGAACATTATAATTTAATATTAGAAGATGGTAGTGTTGCTACAAAGGAAGAAGTAGAGAAAAGAAAAAATAATTACAAAAAATATATAAAGAATTCAAATATATGGAAAGGGATTATTTCTTTTAATAATGAATTCATAGATCAAAATATTTCATTTGAAAATTTAGAACAAAGAATTGCGAAAGAGGTAATGCCAAACTTTTTAAAATATTGTGGATTTAAAAATGTGAAAGATATGGATTATGTTTTTTCAATTCACACCAATAGCAAACACTATCACATACACTTGGCTTTTTTAGAAAAGAAACCGAATTATGTATATAGAAATGGTAAAGTAGGTTATAGAAGATTAGGTATGTTATCATCTGATGAAAAAAATTATTTAAAGAGATTAGTTCAATTAGCAGTAGAAAGAGATAAATTGTATACACCATTATTAAAACAAGTTAATAATGATATAGATGATTTAAAAAAGTATTTTAATGTTAATGAAAAAAACTTTGTTTTAAAAAATATTAATGAGATACAATTTGAAGAAAATATTTTAAAGTTAGGGGAGTTATTAAAACAATATCGTAGTGATAAAAATATGATAGGTAAAAAAATGAATTATAACTCTATTAGAAAAACAGAACTTGGAAAAGAGATATTATCATTAACAAGAAATATAAAAAAATATTTATATAATGATGAAACTTCTTTATTATATAATGAAAAGAATAAAGTAAATGAAAGTTTGAATAAATTAAATGAATACTTTAATAAATTAGATTCTGACAATAACATGAATAGTAATATATTAAAAAATGATTTAGTAAAAGATAAAGAAAAATATATAGATAATTATATTTCAAACGCTATTATTAATCATTCATTATATAAATATGAAAAGATAAGTATGACTATAAAAAGTAAAAAGAATTTAGATCATATTACTATTGAAGATATTATACAAGAGTTAGCATATCAAAATAGTTTAACTAAAAAAAGAACAAATGATTTTGATAGAAGAAAAGAAGTTCTAACAAACTTTTTTGAAAATAGTAGTGGTAGTACAAAGTTACCTAACAAGTACAAAATGGAACGAGCCATAAAAAATATTAATAATGAAATGGATCAGTCTGCCGAAAAGTTTAGTGAATTATTTAATTATGGTAATAGTATGAATAAGTGATTATGAAATCTATAAGAGATAAAGTATTAAATGAAACAACTAATCATTGTTTAAATTGCAACTTAAGAGAAAAATGTATTGAGGAAGAATGTGTAATATATAGAATAGAAAAAATTGTAGAACAAAGGAGGAAGAAAGATGGAAATAAAATTAGATATAGATAATTATGAAAAAAAGTTTTCAGTTACAAATGGTAAAGTAAAGGAAGAATATAAGTTTGAAGATGTAAATGATTTAATAGAAAATTTAGAAGAATATATACGTCTTAATATGTTAGAGTTAGATTGTGAATTCCAATATAGCTTAACTGATGGTCAAGAGTTCTTTGTACCGCAAAATGGTGATGATTATATCATCATAAAAGAAAACGGGGAAGCAAGACAATGCTTTACAGTAGTTACTGGAGCAGAAGAAGATATGTTGGGACCTTTATCTAATAATGAGGTTGCTTTTGAAAAAATTAGTTTAGCAGGTCATTACAATTTAAGAGGTTGGAAAGAAGATTTAGAGGATAATGAAATGATGGAAGATTATCAAAGTGCTTATGATAAATATAAAGATTATTGTGAAAAGAATAATATTACGCTTAAACAACTAGAGGAAGATTATGGTTGGGACTTTCCTGATATATTTAACGAAAGAAAAAAACAAGAATTAGAAAGATAAATATAACATTTGTTTGTTTTTATGATATACTATTATTAGTGGTGGTTTTATGGATAATATAAGTACATTAGAAAATCTTTATAATCAAAATGGTAGTGTAGAATTTAAATTATATAGTTTAGACTATAAAATAGAAAAAACTGAAACAGGTTGTACTATCTGTGCGATAGAGTATTCTAATCAAAAAAGTCATTATCCAGATTTAAATTATTTATTAGATAATCACTATATATTCGGTGAAAGTATTAGAGCGAATGCTCATAGAATTATTAATATAAGGTAAATATACGAAGCGGTTGTATTTAATACACCGCTTTATTTTTGAAAAGGAGGAATTATATGAACGATTTACAAAAACGTAAGGAAGAATTACAAAATAAATTAAAAAATGATATAGATGAAAAATTAGCAGAAGCATATTTTGCTGAAGAAGATATAGTAAAAAAATATTTTAAGTGGTCAAGAAAAGTTGATGAATTTGCTAAAAAAGAAATTGATAATGCTCCGAGTCATATTGTTAATTCTGTTGATATGGGTAAAGCAATGGCTTCAATGCAAGTTGAAGATAGACAAATTGCTTTTCTTTGGAAAGGATTAGATAAAGAAAGTCCGTTAGATAATTTAAGACAAAGGTGTAAAGAAGATCCAAAAGATATGTTAAAAACATTTATGTTTCATTGCTATCGTTTTGATGATTATTTTACTGAAACTATATATGAGCAGTTAACTTCATATTATCAAAAAAATGGAACTTATGATGATGATAAAAACTATTATGAAGAAATATCCAAGATGGATTATGATGACTTTTATAAAAGCAAAGCATTTGATAAACTCTATAAGGATTATTTTTATATATATAAAGAAGCACAGGAAATTGGTGAGTTTGTTAAAGATAAACTAAAGTCAGTAGAAAAGAGAGAAGAAATGGAAAGGTAGGAGTTATTTAAAAAATTAGTAATTAAACAAAAAATTACAATTTATAGAGTAATTCACAATAAAAACAAGAGTTCAATTTAGCTCTTGTTTTTGTATTCACTTGTGATAATTTCATTAATTTCTTCTGGGGTTTCTTTACAACCGTTGTTTAACCATTTTTTTATTATGGCATTAAGTCCTGCTCTAAAAAATTCAATGTGATAATCTATGAATTTATTATTATAATATTTTTCTGCAAGCTCAACATGATATTGAATAGGTACATCAGGACAGATACTTTCTAATTTAAAATATGTTTTAAAAAATATTTGATTGTCTTTTATATATTTAAACATAGTTAGATATCCATCAGGATTATGTTTGGAATTATTAGATAATTGAAATTCAGCAAATTCTTCTGCCATTTTATATTTGACTTTTTCTGCTAAATCATAAATATCAATATAATTAGAATAAAATGTAGAACGATTTAAATCTGCTATTTCACAAATAGTAGATACTGAAATATCTTCTATATTTTTCTTTTGAATAAGTTGTAGAAATGTTTTTTCGATTTTATCTACAGATGATTTTCTTTTTTTATTATTTGCTATATTCATAATACCTCCTAAAATTTATTATTCCAACAAATGTTGGAAATTGTTGATTGTTTTAAACTTGTAATAATATTATACTATATTTAGAAAAAAACAACAAATGTTGGTTTTAGAAGATGGTGTAAAAATTATGAGTAAAATAAGAAATATAAATAAACAAATTGAGAAAAATATTGTTAAAGCATATAAAAAAATTGAGAACACAACAGTTTCAGGGTATAAGAAAATAGAAGATAAATTTGTAGATTTGTTTTTAAGAAATGATGATGAAAGTATTGAAGAAGCAAAAATTCGAGTTCGAAAAGAACAAAAAGAATTAGAAGAAAGAAACAGAAAAAAAATAGAAGAACAAAATAAAAAAAGCAAAAGCATAATCCGTCAATCGAGTATATATAGTGAGTTCAAAGAAAGGGGTGATAAAAATGAGTAAGGAGAATTTTTTCAAAAGAGCATTTAGAGATATGAAAGAAAGTGCAAAAGCGCAACATGAAGTTGATAAAGCTAATTTTGAAGCTGTGAAAGCAGAAAGCAGAGCTAATTTTGAAGAAAATAGAGGTCATAATACATTTGCAAAAGCAAAAGCAGATGCAAAAGAAAGTTGGGAAAATGCTAAAATGAGTCCAGCTGAAAGACAAGCAAAAACAAGAGAAGAACAAAAACAACAAATTGCTGAAGCAAATGCTCGCAAAGAAGCTGCAGAAAAAAGATTAGAAGAATTAAAAAAATAATTAAATTATTTTGTTGGAGGAAAAAATGAAGAAAGAAACTTTGTTAGAAATAATTTTAGGAACTATTGGTGGTCTAATATTTGCAATAGGTATGTGTATGGGATTAATTCCAGAATGGGATATGCTAGGAACAGGAATTGTTGTAGGAATAATTGGTTTTATAATTTTATTATGTATTATTCCAGTTCATAGAAAAAGTCATCCAAGAAAAGAAAGAGAAAGAAAAGAAACTGATTGGGGATTAGTATTAACTTGGGTAATTGGCATAGTAGGTTCATTAATTATGGGATTCGGTATGAGTAAAGTTATTGTAGGCAGTCCTGAAAAAATGGATATAATTATTGGTATGATTACAGGAGTTGTAGGACTATTAATTTGTGTATTGAATTATCCAATTTATTCATATTTAAAAAGCAATAAAAACTAATGAATAAAATAATAGAACAATTTAAAAAGTTAAAAAAAGAAGATCGTATAATGTTCTTCTTGGTGTTTACAACAATAGGAAATATATTTATGGCAACAGTAAAATTTGTATTATCATTAACATTACCATCACTTTGGTTTTTTATCAATGCAATATTTATGATAGTTTTATCATTTGCTAGATTTTTCTCTATAAGAGATTATAGAAGAACAAAGTTGATAAATGATAAAGAAGAAATACAAAAGATTGGTTATAAAAATTATCTTAACAACGGAATATTATTAATGGTGTTAGGAATAATGTATTTCTTTGTTAATGTTTATATTTATTATAAAGGAACAAATACAACAATGCATGAATATTTAACTTATTTAGTAGCACTTGTTGCATTTTGGTCTATTGGTTCTGCAATATACGGAATGATTAAATATAAAAGAAATCATACACCTATATTAAAAGCAGTTAAATTAACAAATTTTGCAAATGCATTAACTTCAATAATGCTAACACAAATAGTATTATTAGATACTTATGCTAAAACAGAAGTTTATAATTCAAACTTAATGAATGGATTAACTGGTATTAGTATAGGAATAGTAATTATTATATTAGGTTTATATATGATAATAGGAATAAATAAATTGAGAAAGGCAGATTGATTTTTAATCTATCTTTTTAAAGACAAATTACAATTTATCAAGCAGATCAATAAAATGATTTGCTTTTTTCGTGTTATAATTATATATAGAGTGGAGGTAAGAAATGAATAAAATATATGCGTGTATAGATTTAAAAAGTTTTTATGCCTCTGTTGAATGTAGAGAAAGAGGGTTAGATCCTCTAACAACAAATTTAGTTGTTGCAGATGAAAGTAGAACAGAAAAAACCGTGTGTCTTGCAATAAGTCCTACTATGAAACAATATGGATTAAGCGGTAGAGCAAGATTATATGAAGTTGTTCAAAAAGTAAGAGAGGAAAATTATAAAAGAAAAAAGTTAAACAAATATAAAAACTTTACAAGTAAATCTTCTAATGATATTGATTTAAAAAAAGATAAAACATTGGAATTAGATTATATAATTGCACCTCCTAGAATGGCTTATTATATGAAATATAGTACAGACATATATAATGTATACCTTAAATATATTGCTCCTGAAGATATTTATGTTTACTCTATAGATGAAGTGTTTTGTGATATAACAAATTATTTAAATTATAATAATATGACACCTAGAGAACTGGTTACAAAAATGATACATGATGTTTATAAAACAACTGGTATTACTGCTACTGGAGGAATAGGTACAAATATGTATTTAGCAAAGGTTGCTATGGATATTGTTGCAAAACACGTTGAGCCAGATGAATATGGAGTTAGAATGGCAGAACTTGATGAAATGAGTTATAGAAAAACTTTATGGAACCATACTCCTTTAACTTCATTTTGGAGAGTAGGTGCAGGTTATTCAAAAAAACTAGAATCTAATGGATTATTTACAATGGGTGATATAGCAAGATGTTCAATAGAAAATGAAGATTTATTATATAAATTATTTGGAGTAAACGCAGAATTGTTAATAGATCACGCTTGGGGATGGGAACCTTGTACTATAAAAGATATAAAAGCATATAAACCAGAGAGGAATAGTATAAGTTCAGGACAGGTTCTCCATACTCCATATACATATAAAAAAGCAAAATTAATTGTAAAAGAAATGGCTGATTTATTAGCACTAGATTTAGTTGCTAAACATTTGGTAACAAATCAACTTGTTTTAACAATAGGATATGATATTGATAATTTAATTAATCCAAGTATTAAAGAAAAATATACTGGTGAGATTACTACTGACCATTATGGTAGAAGTATTCCTAAACATTCTCACGGTACTATTAATATAGATCATAGAACATCATCTTCAAAAGTAATAATGGAAGAAATGATAATGTTATACGATAGAATTGTAAATAAGGATTTATTAATTAGAAGAATTAATGTTGTAGCAAATGATGTTGTAAATGAAAAAGTAGCAAATGAAAAACCAAGATATGAACAATTTAATTTGTTTACAGATTATGATAAACAAGATGAAAAAATAAAAAACCAAAATAAAGATGAAATAGAAGAAAGAAAACTTCAAAATGTTTTATTAGGTATAAAAAATAAATATGGAAAAAATTCTATTTTGAAAGGTATGAATTTAGAGGAAGGTGGAACTACCATTGAAAGAAACGGTCAGATTGGAGGGCATAAAGGATAATGAAAAATTATGATGATATTATTAATTTGCCACACCACGTTTCAAAGAAACATCCTCAAATGAGTATTATGTCAAGATCTGCTCAATTTGCTCCCTTTGCAGCATTAACTGGTTATGATGAAGCAGTCAAAGAAACAGCAAGACTTACTGATAAAAGACTTGAAATAGATGATGGATTAAAAAACATATTAAATAATAAATTACAATATATATTAGAAAACAAAGCATTACAACCTGAAATAACTTTTACTTATTTTGTATATGATAGTAAAAAATCAGGAGGTAAATACATAGAAAAAACAGCTGTTGTAAAAAAGGTAGATTTAAATGAAAAATATATTATGTTAAAAGATAAGACTAAAATATCAATTGATGAAATTATTAATATAACAGGAGATATTTTAGAAAATATTAGTTATTAAAATCAATTTAGAAATAAGTTGATTTTTTTTAAATTAGAAAGAAAGGAAATTATATGAAATTATTTTTTATTATTACATTTGTATCAGTTATTTTACTGATACTTTTTTTATATTCAATTTTAAAAATATCAAGTAGATGTTCTAGAGAGGAGGAGCGATTAGAAAATGAAAAGTCTAGAATTATATAAAAAATTATCAAGAGAAGATAATTTATATTTAAATGATTATTTAGCATATCAATCCATATACGATTGTGCGAGAAATAGAAATATTACATTGGACGATAAAGTTGTTACTGATTTAAAGGAAATAATAATTGATTATTATACAGAAGATAGTCAATGGCATTTTTCAGTACCTAGAATTGCAGATTTTATTAGTACTCATTATTTAGATGATGATATTACATTAGATGAATTAGGCGAAATACATTATACTGATATGTTTGATGCGATAGAAAATGATAGTATTAGTATGGTCTTGGAACAAGATACTCCAATATTAAATAAATCAACCCCTACATATTTAAGCAGTAATTATAATTTAGAAGATATAAAAGATAATGTAGTTTATGCTTACCCAATAGGTTTTGATAGTTATGCAGATTATTTCTTAATGAAAAAAATAGATGATAAAGTAATTACTAATTTTGCTTGGAAACAAGAAGATGAAAGATTAAGATTAGTAGAAGATATAGAAGATACTAATATTGAATATTTTATTGTTAATTATGATGATTTTAAAAAGGATAGAGTGGACTATTTCTATAATAAAATGTTAGATTGTTATGAACAATATAATAAAGAGCAAGAAATACCACCAGTAGGTTTTAATTTAATTCATAACGAATTAAAGATAAATCAATTTGATGATTTTGAATTAAGACAAATTATGAGAGATGAAGAAAGAGAAAGGTAGTGATGATATGGATTTTTCAAAATTCAATAATGAGTTTATGAATATGCAAACTATGATTGTTAAATATAATAATCAAGTTAATGAAATAAAAAATAGAATAAAATACAATTTAAAAGAAATTGGAAAATATGATACTAAAATTAAAGGATCAAAAAATATTGTAGAAAAGAGTTTATATAAAACAATGATAGAAACAATAAAACAAGAAAATAAGTTTTTAGAATCATTAGTTGAAAGTGAGGTTGAAAAAAATGAAAAGACCGATAGCAAAAATTAATAATAAAGAGATTTATCTTGATATTGGTAATTATGAAAATGATAAATCGTTATATTTAGGTTTGGTAGATGTTGAAGGTAAACTTTATGATGAAATAACTATCAACTTCAAAGATATGCCAAATATAGCAATGAATTATATTTACATTAATAATAAAATATCTGATGGACTAGTTGATTATTTAAAAGATAAAAAAATTATTAGTGATACATTAATGTATAAAAGACATACTAGTGGAAGTTATGAGTTAGTAAAAGTAGATTTAGATGAATTAAGATATTATGATAATGATAGTGTTGATAGATTTGAAAATATATATGATAAAAAATATTTTTCAACCGAAGTAGAAGAAAAATAAAATGCCAACAGAATATGTTATTATTTTAATTATCGTAGTATTGATGATTTGTTTTTTATATTTTGTTGAGCCATTTATATCAAAACAAAAAGTTAAGGATAATAAAGAACATGGAAGTGCAAGATGGGCGAAATTTAGTGAGATAAAAAAGAACTTCAAAGAAGAAAAAATAAGTAATATAAAAAATTATGGATTTCCTGTTTATTTTAATAAAGACAATACGAAAGTATGGTTTGATATGAAAACACCTCATTGGATTTATTTAGGAAGTACTGGTAGTGGTAAATCAGTAACATCAGTAATACCAAATTGTTCTTTTATAGCAACAGCTCAAGTTAAAAAGAGTGTTTTTATTACAGATCCAAAAGGCGAGATATTTGATACTACTAGCAAACTATTTAAAGATAATGGTTATAATGTATTAACTTTAGATTTTAGAAATCCAGAATATTCTAATCATATTAATTTGTTAGAGCCTGCTATAAAGGAATACGAATTGTATGATAAATATAAAAAAGAAAGTGAAAAAGTAAAAAGTAAGAAAAAGAATATAGATTTGAAAAATAAATCTATTACACATTTTGCACAATGTAATGAATTTGTAAATGATATATCAACAATGATAATGAATGATGAAACTGCCAAAGAAAAGTTTTGGAATAATAGTTCGTGTGATTTATTATATGGTTTGATATTTTTATTTTTAGAAGATTATGTAGAGGGTAAGATAGAAAGAAAAAAGATAACTTTAACTTCAATTAAGAAATTTCAAAATAGTTCAATGACAGAAACTAATAATAAATTATTAAAAAATTATATGGAACAAAAAACTTATGATATGAAAAGTAAAGATAAATTATTACCTTTACTAAATATATCAGATACAACATATCGTTCTATAACTTCAACATTTAATGAAAGAATGACATTATATGATAATGTTAATGTTGAAAATGTAACTTCAAATTCAGATTTTGATTTTGATGTTTTAGGTAAAAGTCCAACAGTCTTATATTGTTGTATACCTGATGAATCAAAAATATATTATTCATTAATTTCAATAGTGGTTTCTTTAATATATAAGAAACTTGTTTTATTATGTAATGAGCAACCTAATAGAAGATTACCTTACGATCTAGTTTTTATGTTAGATGAATTTGCTAATACACCACCACTTGCAGATATTACTACAATGGTAAGTGTAGCAAGAAGTAGGGGTATGCAATTTAATTTCTATTTACAATCATTTGCTCAATTAGATAATTTATATGGTAGAGAAGTAAGTCAAATTATTCAAGATAATACTGGACTAGCATTTTTAAAAACGAATACACAATCCACTGCTGAAGAAATTAGTAAACGCCTCGGAAATAGAGGAGTTCAAACTTCATCAGTAAATTATTCAATGAGTTTTACTAATAATAATGGTAGTCAAAATACTTCTTTAATTAGTCGTAATTTAATGACACCTGATGAAATAAAACAATTACATTTTAAAACAATAATATTTCCTACAAAAGGATATCCAATAATTAGGGACACAGTTACTTATGATAAGTTTAGTTGTTATAAAAGTGGAAGAATAGAAAGAGAAATAAGACCACTTGAAAGACTAGTAGATACTTATTATACGGTGGAACAAATTAGTGCAAAGAAAAAGACTCCACCTCCTAGTAGTGGTAGTCCTAAAGCAGTTCAAAGTGTAGAGTTGGAAAAGAATAATAGAAAGAAATTAGAAATATATGTAAAAGAAATATTAAAATTATTCCCTAACGTAGACAATGATGTTGAGTACATAAAAGAAAATATAATTAATCAAGCACATATCTTTTTAGCATCACCTTTATCTTTATCGGATATAGGTGGTTTGGATCAGATATCAAAACAAAATAACTTTGGTTATTTAGCAGTATCTTCTCAAGAAAAAGTTAATAGAAAAAATCGTTGTAGCAAGATTGAAATTTATTTAAAAAATGATAAAGAACAGGAGGTAAATAAATAATGCACAAGAAGTTTTTAGAAGAGTATAACACTATTAGAGATAATACATTGAATTATATTAGTGAGAGTGAGCAAGAGTGGTTTAACTTTTTAAACTTTTGGTCAAAGAACGTAGTTCAATATAGCATTGATAATTTACTTAATATTTATGCTTATAATCCTAAAGGTAGTGTATTTGCAACTTTTGATGAGTGGAATAGTTCAAAAGTACAAAGAAGAATAAAACCACAAAGCAGAGGTATACCAATAATTAAAGATGGTAGTAAAGTACATATTTTTGAGATTTCCCAAACACACGGGAAGTCTTTTTATTTATGGAAATATGACCATAAGATAGATAACGAACTTTTAAACTATTATTTTTATCCATTAAAAACTGATAATAGTAAAAAGAATATATCAACTAGTTTATATACTTCAATATTAAATCAAGTTGGTAAACATATTAATCAAGAGTATGATACATCATTAACGCTAGATGAAAAAAGATTTATAACTGACACAGTTGCAAATATTACAATGTCAAAGTTTGGTTTCAATATTATGGAAACATATAATGGAACATTAAAAGATTTGAATAGTTTTGATTTAGAAGATAAATTAAAATGTCTTCAACTTGTAAATAAAGAATCTTTATATATGTATAAGAAAGTAAGAAATGATATTAATGTTTTATCTAATACGAAAAAACAAATTGATAGTTTAGTAATAAATGAATATACACAAGAAGATTTTAATTTTAATGATATAGATAATAAACTTATATCTATAGCTGAAGAAAACGAGATAAATAATGAATTAGTAAGAGATTTTTATAATAATAGTAAATATGCCTTCAAAGAATTAGAAAGAGTAAAAAATCCTTTTAATGATAAAGAAGATATAGAAGATAAAGATGATAAAGTAATTGTTGAAGATTTATTTACTGAATTTGATAGGGATGAAAAGTTAAGATTTTATGTAGAGTTTTATAATGGTACTAATATCACTTATGACCAATGTCCATATAATATGATGATAGAAGATTTAACTAATAATAAAAATAAAGTTAAAAAGATTTGGTTAAAAGATCCTAATTATGAATTAGAAGATAAGTTAGTGTTAGATAATTCAAAAGAAAAATATACAACTTATTATAGTATGGATTATAGAAGTGAAGAATACAAAAAAGAACTTGAAAGAATAAATGAAATACAACCTAATGAAATATCTGAAGAAACAAAAGAAAAATATATCAATATAGTCCTTAAAGAAGGACCTAGCGAGTATAGAGGAAAAGAGAGAATATATTTAATTGTTAATGGTAATTTTTCTAACCAAGAAAAAATTAGAAGAATAAAAAATATTTATGGTCTTGCAGGTCATTCAGGTAGTGTAATAGATGATATTAGATATGGTTGGAGTTCTTATGGTAAAAACTTTGAAGTAGAAATTGGTAATGTTTATGTACCTTTAAAATGGAACGAAGTATTAGATAGAGTGCAAACGTTATGTTTTATGAATGAATATTTAACTGAAGATGAAAAGTTAAATCTTTATGATGTAGAACAAGAAATGTTTACGAAAGAAGATAGTAAAGAATTATATGAAGATGAGCCAGTAGAAGAAAAAACTAGTGGTGTTAGTCAATTAACATTATTTGAGCCAAGAGAACAAGAATTGGCTAATAAGATTTTAGAAATATTTAATTCTTTTAATACTAAATACAAAGATACATTTGTGTTAAATAAAGTAGATTTAAGTAAATGGACACATATAACTAATCCAAATAAAACTTTAACTATTAATTTGAAAAGTACAATTATAAGCGATTTAGCAGATAGAGAAAATAGCTTTACATATTTTAATAGTGATAAAACTGATGAAAAACTTTTATATAGTGGAATAGAAAATGATCCATTATTAAGTAGATTAAATGAAGATAAAGATTTTTCAATATCATTTACTCCTGATATGATACATATTTATTGGCATAACTTTGAAAAGAAACAATATTCATTGGATAATATAAAAGTTAATTCTAATAATAATGATAAAAATAGTGGAACAAAACAAGATGATAATTATATAGATTATGAAGAAGAAAAAATAATTGATGATTATAGTTTTGAAGATGATGATTATGACGATTATGAAGATGAAGAAGAACACGAAGAAAGTTATGAAAGAATAGAGATAAAACCTATTGAAAAAATAGATTATATTATTCCTAATAAAGAAGATGAGTTTTTTGGAGCAAAGACAAGATTTGAAGATAATGTTAATGCTATAAAGTTATTAAAGAAAATAGAGTCTGAAGATAGACTTGCTACAAAAGATGAACAAGAGGTTTTAGCAAAATATGTAGGTTGGGGAGGAATAAGTGAAGCATTTGATAAAACTAAATCTAATTGGAGTAAAGAATATGAGGAATTAAAATTATTATTAAATGAAAAAGAGTATAAAGAAGCCAATGAGTCTGTATTGACTTCTTTTTATACTCCAAATGAAGTAATAGATAGTATCTATAATTCTTTATCTAGATTTGGATTTGAAAACGGAAAAGTTTTAGAGCCATCTTGTGGTATAGGAAACTTTTTTGGTAGAAAACCTAGTTCTATTGAAATGAAAAATGTAAGAGGTATAGAGTTAGATAGCATTACGGGTAGAATTGCAAAACAACTTTATCAAAATGCAAAGATAGATGTAAAAGGATATGAAAATGTTGAGTTGCTAGATAATATGTATGATGTTGCTATTGGTAATGTACCTTTTAGCAATTATCAAATATTAGATAAAAGATATAAAACACATTTTTTAGTACACGATTACTTCTTTCAAAAGACATTAGATAAAGTAAGACCAGGGGGAATTATCGCATTTATAACTTCTTCTGGAACAATGGATAAAAAAGATAAAACCGTAAGAGAGTATATAGCACAACGATCTGAATTAATTGGTGCAATAAGATTACCAAATACTACATTTAAAAGTAATGCTAATACTAGTACTACAACTGATATTATCTTTTTAAAGAAAAGAGAAGAATTAAAGAAAGATGTATCTGATGAAAGATGGTTATATACTGATTATTATGAAGATGATATTCAACTAAATAATTATTTTATAGATAATCCTAATATGATGCTTGGTAAGTTTGAAATTAAGAGTGGACCTTATGGTAATGAGTCAACGCTTAATCCTTTAGATGAAAAGTTAAATGTTTTATTAGAAAAAGCAGTAAATAACTTACCGAGTAAGATATATGAAAAGGGAAGTTATGATATAGAAGAAGCCAGTTTTGATTATCCAGTATTAGATTGTGATGATGATATTAAAAATAATGCTTTTGTAATTGTTAGCAGAGATAATCAAGATATTATTTATAAGAGAGTTAATTCTAATCTTGTTCCTTATACTTTACAAAGTGGTATGACAGCTGAACGAATAAAAGGTATGTGTAAAGTAAAAGATGCTTTAAAAAATGTTTTTGGAGTTCAGTTAAATGATGGTACTGATGATGAATTGAAAATAGCACAAGATAATTTGCATAAAGTTTATGATGAGTTTTATAAGAAAATGGGTGCTATTAGTTCTAATACTAATCAAAGAGCATTTGAAGATGATCCTGATTATTATTTAATTTCGTCAATAGAAAATAAAGTTAGCAAAGATGATGAAGAAGTACCAGTTTATGAAAAAGGTGATGTTTTTTATAAACGAACAATAAGAAGAAATAAAGAAAATGAGAAAGCAGAAACTGCTGAAGAAGCACTTGCTTTATCAATGAATGCTAGAGGTTGTGTAGACTTTGGTTATATGAGTTCAGTATATAATAAAAATGAAGAAGAAATTATAGAAGAACTTGGAAATCTAATTTATCAAGATCCACAAAAAACAAATGAATTTAATAATGGTTATGTTTTAGCAAATGAATATTTAAGTGGTAATGTAAAAGAAAAATTAAATATAGCCGAAATTAAAAATCAAAATGGAATATATGATAAAAATATTGAAGCATTAAAACAAGTGCAACCTATACCATTACAATATGATGAAATAAATGTAAAACTAGGTAGTACTTGGATACCTGAAGATATATACCACCAGTTTGTATGTGAACTTGTAGATATATCTTGGCGATATGAGGGTAATTTAAAAATCAAATATGTACCAACTGCAAATCAATGGTTATTTCAATCATCTGGTTTACATAGTGCTACTACTAAAAATACTAGTACTTGGGGTACTGATAGAATGGACGCAATTAATATTATAAAGAACTCATTAAACTTACAAAGTGTAACTGTCTACGATAAGTTAGATGATGATAGAAGAATTGTTAATGTTGTTGAAACTGCAAATGCTAGAGAAAAACAAGAACTTATTAAACAAGAGTTTAAAGAGTGGATTTGGAAAGATGAAGGTAGACGTGAAAGATTAGTTAGAATATATAATGAGAGATTTAATTGTATAAGACAAAGAGAGTATGATGGTAGCAATTTAAAATTTGATGGTATGAATCCTAGTATAGAATTAAGGCCACATCAAAAAGATGCGGTTGCAAGAGTTTTATATGGTGGTAATGCATTATTAGCTCACGCAGTAGGTGCTGGTAAAACTTTTGAATGTATTGCGAGTGCAATGGAACTAAAAAGATTAGGTATAGTTAGTAAGCCAATGTTTGTTGTTCCTAATCACTTAATAAATCAATGGGCTAATGATATTTTAAAATTATATCCAATGGCAAATGTATTAGTCGCTTCACAAAAAGATTTCGAGAAAACAAGAAGAAAGAAATTAATGGCACGAATTGCAACAGGCGAATGGGACGCAGTTGTAATTGCTCATTCTAGTTTTGGTTTAATTCCTATTAGTAAGGAATATGAAACACAACATATTAATAATCAAATAGATGAATTGACACAAGCACAATATGATATAGAAGCAGATGGTGTAAGTGTTAAGAAAATAGAACAAGCAAAGAAAGTGCTAGAAACAAAATTAAAAAGATTATTAGATGATACTAAAAAAGATGATGCAGTCAACTTTGAAGAACTTGGAGTTGATTTTTTATTTGTAGATGAAGCACATATGTTTAAAAACTTACCAATGTTTTCAAAGATAAGAAACGTAGCAGGTATTAATAATACTGAATCACAAAAAGCAACTGATCTTTTTATGAAGATTAGTTATATATTAGAAAACAATAATGGTAAAGGAGCGGTTTTTGCAACTGGTACTCCAATATCTAATTCAATGGGTGAATTATATGCAATGCAAAAATATTTGCAAATAGATAGATTAAGAGAATTGGGATTATCTAACTTTGATGAATGGGCGAGTACTTTTGGTGAGATAGTTAATAGTTTTGAAATATCGCCAGATGGTAGTGGCTTTAGAACAAAAGCAAGATTTTCAAAATTCTATAATATACCAGAGTTAATGTCTTTATTCAAAGAAGTAGCGGATATTAAAACATCTAAAATGTTAAATCTACCTGTACCTAAATTAAAAGATGGAAAGTACAATACAATAGTCGCACCTAAATCTGAAGATTTAGATAGTTATGTTCAAGATTTAGCATATAGAAGTGAACTTATTAAAAATCGTCAAGTACATAGTACTGAAGATAATATGTTAAAAGTAACTAATGATGGTAGAAAAGCAGCACTTGATATGAGAATGATAGATTCTACTTATGAAGATATATCAAATTCAAAAATTAATTTAGCAGTAGATAATATATATGGTATTTGGTTAAAGAATAAAGAAAACAAATTAACTCAATTAGTATTTTGTGATTTATCAACTCCTAGAGATGATGGCGGATTTAATGCTTATGATGATATTAAAAACAAATTAATTGCTAGGGGAATACCTGCAGAAGAAATTGAGTATATACATAATGCAAAAAGTAATGCTCAAAAAACTAAATTATTCAATGATATGAGAACTGGTAAAGTTAGAATATTAATGGGTAGTACTGCAAAGATGGGAGCAGGAATGAATGTTCAAGATAAATTAGTAGCGTTGCATCATTTAGACTGTCCATGGCGACCATCTGACATTGAACAAAGGGAAGGAAGAATATTAAGACAGGGAAATCAAAACGAAGAAGTAGAAATATATAGATATATTACTGAAGGTAGTTTTGATGCTTACTCTTATCAATTAATAGAAACTAAATCTAACTTTATAAATCAAATAATGGGGAATAATGGAAATGGAGTTAGAAGTGCTGAAGATTTAGATAGAGATACACTTACTTATGCAGAAGTAAAAGCGTTAGCGAGTGGTAATCCTTTAATACTTGAAAAGTTTAAAGTAGAGAACGAATTAAAACAATTATATTTATCAAAGCAGAGGTATGATAAAACAAGAGAAGATTTATTAAAAAAATATCAAATAGGTTTACCTAATCAATTAAAAGATTCAAATAATTATCTTTCGTTATTAAATGAAGATATGAAAGATATTCAAGATTTAAGTGCTGATAATTTTAGAATCATACTTAATGGTGTAAACCTAACGTCTAGAAGTGAAGCGAGTGAAATGCTTTACAAAATGTTTTCAATTTGTAAAGTTGGTGAAGAAACAATTATAGGTAATATTAGTGGATTTGATATAGTTGGAATTAAAGATGAGTTGTGGGGAAAACCACAACTTTTTTTGAAGAACAAAGGACGTTATAAAGTTGAAATTAGTGATACTCAAGAAATAGGTAATATATATAAGATAGAAAATGTTTTAAAAAGTTTTGATAAAAGAATAAGTGATACTGAAGAAAGAATTGCTTATATAGAAAAAGAACTAGGAAGTGTTAAAGAAGAATTAGATAAACCTTTCCCTAGTTTAGATAGAATTAGAGAATTGCAAAAAGAACAAGCAAGAATTGATAGTGAATTGGATCTTGATAAACAAGATTCAAATACTATGACAAATGAAGAAAATGAACTTGAAAATGACAAATAAAAAGAAATTGAAAAAATTTAAAAAAAACTATTGCAAAAACCATTTTTTTAAGTGATTAATAAAGTGCAAGAAAAATGCTATAATTGACCACTAAAATCTCGATATTGGGACTTTACTAGTTCGGTCAGGCACTTGTCTGCAAAAAAATAAAAAGCTCTTAAAATGGCTAAAAAACAATAGGAGGTATGATGAAGTCAGGGCTTGACAAAGATTTCTTTGAATATATTGTTGATGGACTTGCGACAGTAGCGAAAAGTGATTTAGAAGAAACTCCTGAAAGATTTAATTACACATTTGCTATTAATGAAATGGTTAAATATCTTAAAGGAAAAGGAATACCTTTTAATAAGGAAATAATCTCTGCTGAAGTTGACAACAAAATATTAGAAGAATTTGTTGAAAGTTTGCCAAAATAGAAAGAAAGGAATGATGATTATGTATTTGTCAAACACATCAAACAAAGTTAAAGATTTATTTGAAAGATTTGAACAATTTAAAAATACAACCAAATTTGAGGTATGTATTTACTTATTTGAAGAGTGGAACAATGGATTAATTAATGAAAGAAATGAAATTAACCCATCTACTACTGATGAAGATTTTGAAATATTTAAACCTACAAATGTTGGTCTATCAGAACACTTCGCTCATTCAATAGGTATGTTATTACTTGGAATTATGAACAACTTTACTGAATCACATCAAAAACTAAGTGATGACCTTTTAACTATTAATTTAGATGATGACTCAAAGCAATGGTTATCTACTTTTGAAAAACTAGATTTTTCAGAGAAAATAGATGTAATCGGCGAGTTATTAATTAGATATGATAATGAGGAATTATTTGAGGGACTTTACCATTTTCCAGTATTATCAGAAGATGATGCATTTAATGTAGCTTTAAATATAAAAGATTATAAAAATAGAATATTTGGAGGGAATGAGGAAACAGACTTTCCTTATGAAATAGTAGATTAGAAAATAGATTAAAAAAATAGATTTGGAGAATTCAATATGAAGATATTTGTAAACTGTTATTTGAAAACTTAATTTTTAAATAATGGCTTACAGGGGTACTCTTTACCATTTAAAAAAAATTGAGTTTTCAGTATTTAAAATATTTGGGAACTCAATTTTGAGTTCTTTTTTATTTACGAACTTAATATTTTTAAATGGAAGGAGTGATACTTTGGACACAGATCTAGATTATCAAATTTATAGCGATTCAAAGAAATTACCCAAAGAGTACCTTATTCTTCAATTAAGAATGAGTTTAAATAAAGAATTACTAGAAGCAAAAATAATATCTTATGAAGTTTTTAGTAAAATGCAAAAATTATTAGTAAAGAAGATGGATAAAATTATTTTAGAAAATATCGAATAAGAAGAAAGGAGCAAAATATGGATATCATTAAAGCACGACAAGAACTTATGCTTGGTAAAACCATTTACGATATGAATTTGCGAGTTGTAGATTATGGTAGAGTATCGACTGATAAAGATGACCAGTTAAATTCATTGGAAAACCAAATAAATTATTTTAGTGATTTAATTGGATCTGTAAAGACTTGGACACATATTAGAAGTTATAGTGATGAAGGTATATCAGGAACACAAGTTTATAGACGTGAACAATTCTTACAGATGATAGAAGATGCTAGATTAGGTAAGTTTGATATTATACTAACAAAAGAAGTATCTAGATTTGCTCGTAATACAATCGATAGCATTAGTTATACTCAACAATTATTAAAATACGGAGTAGTAGTTTTATTTATATCAGATAATATTAACACAATATATCCAGATAGTGAATTTAGATTAACTCTAATGGCTTCAATGGCTCAAGACGAAGTGCGTAAATTATCAGAAAGAGTTAAGTTTGGAGTTAAGAGAAGTATAAAAGATGGAAAACTTGGTGGTGGTGGAATATACGGATACTCAAAAAAAGATGGTGTATTAACCATTATTGAAAAAGAAGCAGAAGCAGTAAGAATGTTATTTGATTTATATATAACAGGAGAATATGGATTTGCAAAAATAGGCGAGATATTAGCAAGTAGAGGTTATTACACAAGAAAAGGAAAAGTTTTTGCAGATACTACATTAAAGAAAATGCTTAATAATCCTAGATACAAAGGATTTTACACTGCTAATTTAACAGAGGTAGAAGATTACAAAACACACAAAAAAGTACCTAAACCTGAATCTGAATGGATTATATATAAGGATACAACTGGAAAAATACCACCTATCGTAAGTGAAGAAATATGGGATAGAGCAAATAAATTATATAAACAAAGAAATAGTCATTGGGCAAAGACAGTTTTAAATAAAGAATTCTATTTAGAAAATAGAACATATACATCAAAAATATTTTGTACTGAACATAATACTACATTTATTAGAACTGCAAATTGTAAAAGAAAAGATAACCCAGTATGGCAATGTAATGAATATTTAAGACACGGAATAAAAGGTTGCTTAACACCTATATTATATGAAAAGCATTTGAACGATATATTTTTCAACTTATTATCAAAGTTTGTTGATAATAGTGATGAAATATTGGAAACAATTTTAAATGATTATAAATTGTTAATTAAGGAGTCTGACTCTACAAACGATCTAGAATCAATAAAAGAAAGAATAACAGAGCAACAAGCATTCAAAGATAGATTACTAGATATGTCATTAAGAAATATGATAAGTGATGATGACTTTAAAACTAAAAATCAAAAACTTGATGATGAGATTAGAACACTAAAAACTAAATTAATAAAAATGGAATCTAATAGAGAGTCGCCATTATATTATGAAAATATAGTAAATCAAATAAAAGAATTTATATCGCCAAAAATGAATATAAAAGAGAACTTATCAAGATACTTTAATACATTTGTTGATAAAGTTTTTGTTAGTAAAATCAACAACGATAGAAAACATATTAAGTTAGAAGTTTTATTCAATTTTAATAATCCTAACGAGATAATAGAAATAGATACGAATAATTATAATAATCCAAATAACAAAGGATCGAATGCTGATGAAGAAATCAAAATAGCAAACGGTGCTTTGACCTTAAAAACAAATAGAAAATATAACATTAACCTTGACTTTGAGGGTAATTTTTTAAGGTCAAAGTATCTCTTGCAAGCAACCAAGGAATCCAGCCTTTGTGAACTTAGGGCTTAAGCTTGGTAAAGAAACATTATTTAACTACATAGACTTATTTGGATTTGGAGAAAAAACAGGAGTAGATTTAAATGGTGAATCTAGTGGAATACTTTTTAATGTAGATAAAATAGGGGATTTGGAACTAGCAACTACTGCTTTTGGTCAGGGTGTAAGTGTTACTCCTATACAACAAAGAGTCTTATAAATGATACCCTTATAATAAATAGAGGAAGTAGTAGTAAATATAGTAAAAAATATGATGTGGAGTATGAGTGTAGGTGTTTGGTGAATATTTAATAGTATTTCAGTTAAAAGCACTTTAATATAGTGCTTTTTGTGTGTTATAATAAGTAACTGAGGATGTGATAATGTGAATAGTGTAGATATAGAAAATTTTGCAACTAATAAGATTATAGATTTGGTTTTACAAAATAGTGATATATTTAGTCCATATATTAATTCGAATGATAGAACTCCTTTGTGGGACGGGAACATTTTTATATATAATAAAAATACTAAGACTAATGATGTATATGAGGGGAAAATTGATTTACAAATAAAAGGTAGAAAAGTAGATGTATTTAAAGATAAAAATACATATTCATTTAAAATAGAAACCTTAAAAGGATATCAAAAAGAAGTAAAAGGCACTTTATTACTTGTTGTGGATTTTATTATGAAAATTCCTATTGAGTATAAAATTTATTATTGTAATTTACTTCCGGTAGATTTATATGAAATTTTAAAAGATGTTCCACAAGAACAAAAAACTATAAATTTGAAACTTAAAGAAATACAGGAAAAAGGACCATTATCCTTTAAAAATGTTTGCTTAAATTTTTATAATAATTCAAAGTTCCAAGTGGGCAAGGAAATAATAGACGTAAATCAATTTGATAGAATAGAAAGTATAACAACAATTTATAGTGGAGATGAAAATGGTTTTGCAACGCATTTTAAGTCTGGTGATGTATATACTTATGCAAAATTAAAAGATAGTGATAAGGAATTTGCAATGGTAAAAGCAAAAGAATGGATACCCTATAGAGAAATAAAAAAAGATATAAAAATAGAAGATAAAAAATATGCATCATCATATATTGTAATTGGTGATGGTGCCGAAGAAATTAAAATAAATCAAGTTAGGATAAGTTTTGATGAAAATAAAGTACATTTTGAAATAAAAGGAAATGTATATGAAAGAATAAAATCTATTCAATTTATTTTAGCTTTATTAAAAAATCAATATATAATGGTCGGAGATTATAAATTAAATTTACCTTTAAATAATCAAGAAAAAGTAGAAGAAAGTATTAAATTATATGAAAAAGAATTAGAATATTATAATATGGTAAAAAATGCTTTCGGAGTTTTTAATACTAAATTTGATATTCCTTATGAGAATTTATCAGAAGATGATGAAAAACAACTATTTGTATTGATAGGATTATTTAATGGTAGGATAAGAGAAGATATAAAAGTATTACATAAATATTATATATGTATAAATAAATATAAATTTCTTTTTATGATATTGAGGGATAAAAAACGATTATTAATTTCTATTCACAAAAAGCCTTAGATCATATTATTCGTGCTTATGAAATCAGTGGAAAAATGGTAAAAACAAGTTTGTATTCTTCTCTAAATGAGGATGATATTTTAGATGTTTCTAATTTTAATGACAAAATAATAATGAAAAGTTTTAAAGGTATACCTTTTACAGAAGAATTGATGATTGAGGTAAATAATTTAATTTTAACCTTTATAAAATTATATAATAAGACAAAAAATAAATTATATATTAATTTAGCTGATAAATTAAGTCAAATTAACACTAAGAATAGAAATGATGATATAGATATTATCAATGCAAAACAAATAAAAAAAATAAAAAATACATTATCGTCAAGGGATAAAAAAATATTATATGAGATAGGTGTAAATGAAGAATATAAAGATGATTATATGATGTTGGCAAGTATAGATATTTTGCTTGAAAACGATTATTCCTTTCAGCAACACTTTAAAAAAATGTCAAAATCTGATAAAGAAACTTTTAAAGAATTTCCAATATACAATTTAGTGAAAAAATCATAATTAATATGGTTAGTATAAAATATAAATGATTATTTTTATTTTGTTAAAAAACTACCCAAATAACATGTAAGATAACGTGTAAGATAAAGGTAAGATGATTGATATTATTTTTGATTTGTGGTATAATATTAACAGAAAATTAAGAGGTGATTTTAATGCAAAAATATGTGCCACCATTTACTATTTCAAACAAGATGTTAGAACTTGTTGGTAGTATAATGGAAAAAGTAGGAAAGTTAGATAATTTTAGTAATTTAAATAAAATGCCAGTACTTAGAAGAAATAATCGTATTCATTCAATACATTCATCATTAGCTATTGAAGCAAACTCACTTTCATTTAACCAAGTTAAAGACGTTATTAATGGTAAATTAGTACTTGGAGATCAAAAAGAAATACAAGAAGTAAAAAATGCTTATAAAGCTTATGAGATGATGAGTGAATCTAATCCATATAGTATTAAAGATTTATTAAAAGTTCATGGAACTATGACATTTTTGACAGTAGAAGAATCTGGAGTATTTAGAAAAGGTGGAGAAGGTGTATTTGATGAAAATGGTAATTGTATTTTTATTGCACCTAAACCTGAATATGTAGAATCTTTAATGAATGATTTATTTAATTGGATGAAAGAGTCTAAAGATGAAATACATCCATTAATATTATCTTCTATATTTCATTATGAATTCGTATTTATTCATCCATTTAGTGATGGTAATGGTAGAACTGCTAGACTTTGGCAAAATATAATTCTATCTAAATGGAAAGAAATATTCGAATATGTACCAATTGAATCACAAATAAAAAAATATCAAGAAGAATATTATAAAGCAATTAATAATTGTAATAAAACAGGTAATTCTAATGAATTTATAGAATTTATGTTAGATATGATTGATAAAGAATTAGATAACCTATTAACAAATACTGAAAAAGAAATAACTCACATCAGTGGATATGTAACTAAATTACTTGAAGTAATGGATTATAATATTCCAATGAGTGCATTTGAAATAATGGAAAAGTTAGGGTTAAAATCTAAAGACTCATTTAGAGATAATTATTTAAATCCTGCTCTTGAAAGTGGATTAATTAAAATGACTTTACCAGATAAACCAACTAGTAAAAATCAAATGTATTATAAAGATTAATAATATTAGAGGTAGTAATATGATATATTTTATTTCAGATACACATTTTAATCATAGTAATATTATTGAATATTGTAATAGACCTTTTAATGATATAAAAGAAATGAATGATACATTAATAGATAATTGGAATAGTATAGTAAAAAAAGATGACATAGTATATCATTTAGGAGATTTTGCTTTAGCTGATGAAGAAGAATTAAAAGTATTATATTCAAAACTTAATGGAACTATAATTCTTATTAGAGGAAATCATGATGGAAAATCTGCTAAATACTATGAAGAAATAGGATTTAAAGTTTTAACTAATGCTCCAATTAAATTAGATGAATATAAATTAATATTATCACATACACCTGTACCTGATACTAAAATTCCTGATGGTTATATTAATATACATGGACACATCCATAATAAAAAATTAATTGATGGGTATCCAACTAAAATATATAGTGCAGATAAACATATTAATGTAAGTGTAGATGCTATTAATTTTAAGCCACTTGGTTTAGAAGAAATAAATGCTTTAAAAATAGAGCATCAATAAATTTGACAAAATAAAAAATTATAGTATAATTTAATTTAGTTAATTAAAAAGCGATTCATTCGGAGTAATTATTTTTAAATATTTGATAGAGAGCTTATGGTTGGTGGAAATAAGTAAAAAAGAAATAATGAATTACAAATGATGATTTTAATCGGATAGTATCCGTTATCAATAAGAGGTAATAGACTATTATTACAAATAAAGGTGGTACCACGAGCAATTCGTCCTTTTTGGATGCTTGCTCGTTTTTTATTTTCAAGGAGGTGATTTGTATGGATAGTGATTATTACTATTATTACTTTGATGAATGTAATTTAATTAACTATACAAATTATTTAGGAGGAAATAAAAATGGAAAAGAAATTATTTGATATCCTTAAAGAAAGAGGATACGTAAAAGATTTAACACATGAAAAAGAAATTATTGATTTGATTAATGGAGAACCAATGACATTTTACTTAGGAATAGATCCTACTGCTGATAGTTTGCACATAGGACATTTCTTTGCTTTAACAATGTTTAGATGGTTACAAGATTTTGGACATAGAGGAATCATATTAGTTGGTGGTGCAACAGCATTAGTTGGAGATCCAACAGGTAAAAGTGACATGAGAAAAATGTTATCAAAAGAAGAAGTTGCTCATAATAAAGCAGAAGTAAAAGAATTAGTAAAAAGATTTATTAGAACTGATGGAGATAATCCTGCAATTATTGTTGATAATGCAGATTGGATTTGCGATAAAACTTATGTTGATTTTATGAGAGATATTGGAGTTCACTTCAATGTTAATAATATGCTTAGTGCAGAATGTTACAAAAAGAGATTAGAGCAAGGCGGATTAACATTTCTTGAAATGGGATACATGTTAATGCAAGCATTTGACTTTGTACATTTAAATAAAGAATTTAATTGTAAACTGCAAATAGGTGGTTCTGATCAATGGGGAAATATTTTAGCAGGTGTTGACCTTTCACGTAAAATAGGTTTTAGTGAAGGCAAGAAAATAGACCCTTTATTTGGATTTGTTTGTCCACTTTTATTAAAAGCTGATGGAGAAAAAATGGGTAAAACAGCAACAGGTACACTTTGGGTTTCAAGAGAAAAAACAAGTGCTTTTGATTTCTTCCAAGCTTGGATAAATTCATTTGATGAAGATGTAGAAAGAAGTCTAGCTTTCTTTACAAGAATGGAAATGAAAGATATTAAAGAATTATGTCAAAAAGATATAAGAGAAGCTAAAAAGTTATTAGCATTTGAAGTAACTAAATTAGTTCATGGTGAAGAAGAAGCAATTAAGGCAAAACAAATTGCTGAAGAATTATTTGCTGGTATTGGTGTATCAGAAAATATGCCCTCAACAACTATATCTAAAGAAAAATTAGGAATTAATATTTTGGATTTATTAGTTGAAACAAATTTAGTATCATCAAAATCAGAAGCAAGAAGATTAGTAGAACAAAATGGTATTTCAATTAATCAAACAAAAGAAAATGATGTTAATACAATAATAGAAGAATCAGATTTTGAGGATGGATTTATTATTATTCAAAAAGGTAAAAAAGTATTTTTAAAGTTAAAATTTGACAAATAAAAAAAATAGTGTATAATACATAAGCAAGTGAGGGGATATAAGCACTTATGTGCAAGCTATTCCGGGTGAAAGCCTACACGAACTTTTAAAGTACGGAGTCACTAAATTATTTAGTTGATTTCGTACTTTTTATGTATAAAAAATTAACTAGGAAAGGAGGTATATAATATGGATAAGTTTGATAATGTTGTAAGAAAAAATATATATGAATTAAAATTTAATAATAGTAGATTACCAGGTAAAGTAGATAACAAATCTATTAATCAAGGTAAAAATTATTATATATTAGATTTATCATATGATAATTTTAATAAATTTATAAATGATTCAAATAATAAAATAGATTTACCACTTAATATAAATATATATGACGAATCTATAATTGAAACTAATGAAGATTTAGAATTAAGAATAAATTTATTAAATAAGTTAAATCAACTAAATATAAATTCTATTAATTTTTATTTTTCAGATAGTACACTTTATTATTATAATTTATTAATGAATAAAATGGGTTGGAAACATAGTGATGCTACATCAATTTACTTAAGTTTAGATAGACATCCTGTAGGTAAGAAACCAAACGATTTGAATTTAGAACTTGCAAAAGGAAAAATAAATATTAATGAAGAAAAATTATTATGGTTATCAGATAATACATTAATAAAACTACAAGGCAAAGTAGAAGATAGAATAATAAAAGATGCTTATAATTTAAAAGATGTTGCTAAAAAGTTTTATGAATACGTAGATATTAATTATGATATTTCTAAATTAAGTGAATATGGCAAATTACTTATTGCTTATGAATATGTTAAAAATGTATTAAAAATTAATTTTGCAAGCAGATATACAACTACAGTTAATGGAAAGCAAGAACTAATTAATCCTCATCCAAGTTATATATCTGAGCCTTTCGGAACTTATAAAAATAAAGAGGGAGTTTGTGAAGGTCAAGCGAGACTTATAAGAGTATTATTAAATAATCATTTTATGAAAATGGATGCAGTAACATTAAGTGGCAAATGTAATTTAGGTAATCATGCTTGGGTAGGAGCAGTAATAAATGATAAATTATTTGAATGTTGTCCAACTATGAAAGGACCATTTAGAGATTTAAGTAGAAGTGGATATATAATAAATGATGAAGAAATATATCCAAAAATATATAAAAGAAGTTATTTAACTGATGAACAA
The DNA here is from genome assembly GCA_017462455.1 of Bacilli bacterium. Lineage (GTDB taxonomy): Bacteria > Bacillota_I > Bacilli_A > RF39 > UBA660 > UMGS1613. The sequence continues at coordinate 76,218 of JAFTRC010000048.1, forward strand.
ATAAATCAAGTACGAAATCATGTAAAACAATTAAAGAAAGAAGGAAGATAATATGGAAAGAAAAAGAATAGGTAAATTTTATGCTACTGCATTTGATGAAACTATATATACTTTTATAGTATATGAAGATGGTATTGCTTGTCCTAATTTAGGAGTACAAAAAGCAAAAAGAATAGTATTAAAACCAAAATTTGAATTAATTGGATATGAAAATGATTGGTATATGATGCCTATTAAAGCAGGATACCAAGAAGGTTTAATTAAAACTTATGATATAGATGATGAGTTATTCAAATATATGAAATTAAAAGGTATGCTTTTCTACAGCACTGAGATGGCTCATCTATATGGATTTGAAGATAAAAAAGGTTTCGATGCAGAGTTTAATAAAACACCATTTAAAAGAGTAAAAGATAAACAAAAAATATTAACAAAACAAAAACAAGGAATATTTAACTAAGTGAGTATGTATAAGCAAAGCGAGCTACATAGAGAGAAATCTTACACGTGAAAGACACGGAGTCACTTTTTACAAAGTGATTTTGTGTCTTTTTGTTATTATTTGTGTTATAATTTAAATAGAATAGGATGTGAAAATATGAATGATGAAATAAAATATACAAAGGAATTTTATGATCAAGATTACAATATTAAAAGATATGGAGATGCTGTTGATAATGTTGGTTTATGGAATTCAGAAAAAATCATTTTTGAAAAATATATAAATAAAGAAGATAGAGTTTTGGATCTTGGTTGTGGTGCAGGCAGAACTACTATTAATTTATTTAAAAAAGGATACAAAAATATAATAGGTCTTGATTTATCTACAAGTTTGATAGAATATGCTAAGAATTATTGTATAAAAAATAATTTAGACATAGAATTTGTAAATGGTGATGCTACAAAATTAGAATATGAAGATAATAGTTTTGATGTTGTTATATTTTCATTTAATGGAATGCAATGTATTCCAGGAAAAATAAATAGAGATAATGTTTTAAAAGAAGTATATAGAGTATTAAAACCAGGTGGATTATATATTTTTACAGCACACAATAGAGATGATTCTGGGAGTTTTCAAAAAGTGTGGGAAGAAGAAAAAATAAAATGGGAAAATGGAACACAAGATAAAAATTTAGAAATTTATGGTGACAGATATACTATAGATAGAACAGGTGAAGTAGCTTTTGTGCACTTTTCTAATATAGAAGAAATGATAGATTTTATAAATCAAGAAAAATTTGAAATAGTAGAATATAAAAAGAGTACTGATATATCGGAAGAATCAGAGGTTACTAAAGAATTTGCAGGCGCTACAGTATTTTGGATAGTAAAAAAATATATTTAGAATAGGATGTGATAATATGAATTATAAATTAATTCCAATTACTGAAAACGATTATAATTTTATATATAATTTAAAGAAAAATGCTTATATGAAATATGTAGATGAAATATGGGGATGGAATGAAGAAGCACAACAAGGTTATTTCGAAAACTTTATTGAAAAATATAAAAATAATACATATTTAATTAAGTTAGATGATAAAGTTATAGGATTTTATAATGATGAAATTTTAGAAAATGGAGATTATGAAGTAGGAAATATTTGTATAATACCTGAATATCAAGGTAAAGGTATAGGGACTAAAATTTTAAAAGATATTTTAGAAATTAATAAAGACAAGAATATACATATACAATATTTTAAACAAAATCCAGTTGGTAATTTGTATGCTAGATTAGGATTTATTCCAAACGGTGAAACAGATTATCATTATCAAATGATTAAAAGGAAGTGAAAATATGAATGATTTAGGAACAATTACTTTAGAAACAGAAAGATTAATATTAAGAAGATTTAAAATAGAAGACGCAGAAGGAATGTATAATAATTGGGCTACTGATCCAGAGTGTAATAAATATTTAAGTTGGAATTTACACAAAAACGTAGAAGAAACAAAAAGTATTATTCAAATGTGGATTGATGAATATGATAAAGGTAGTTATAATTGGGTTGTTGAAATAAAAGATACACGAGAAATAATTGGAAATATAAGTGCTGTTCATATCCATAAAAAAGATTTAAATTGTGAAATAGGATATTGTTATGGTTCTAAATATTGGGGTAAAGGTTATGGAACTGAGGCACTTAAAAGGGTAATTGAATTTTTCTTAAACGATTGTTCTTTACATTTAGTAGAAGCTCGACATATAAGTGGCAACCCAGCAAGCGGTAGAGTTATGGAAAAGTCTGGAATGGAAAAAGAAGCAATATTAAAAGATAGAAGAATCAATAAAGATACAAAGCAATTAAATGATTTAATAGTTTATTCAATAACAAAAAAAGATTGGAAGAGATAATATGCATAATGTAGTATTAGAATCTGAAAGATTAATATTAAGAGCTTGGAAAGATGAGGATGCAAAAGATTTACAAGCTGGCTTAAATAATTTAGAAGTATCTAAATGGCTTGCTTTTGTTCCATATCCTTATACATTACAAGATGCAAAATCATTTATTGATTTTACAAAAAATAGTAACAATTATGAATTTGCTATTGTACTTAAAGAAGAAAATAAAGTAATAGGTGGAACTGTGCTTGCTAACATAAAAGATAAATCTGCAGGTGGAGGAATTTGGATTAATCAGAAGTATTGGGGTAAAGGTTATGGTAGAGAAGCTTTTGGAAGAAGAGTTGAGTTTGCTTTTAATGATTTAAATTTAGAAAGACTTGAAAATGGATATTTTAAAGGTAATGAAAAATCATTTAAAATGCAAGAAAGTTTAGGCTATGTAAAAAATGGAATAATAAAAAATAAATATATTAGTAAAGCAACAGGAAAAGTAGAAGATGAACATTCAACTTTACTTTTGAAAGAAAACTGGATTAGGTAGCAATTTTATAAAAATAAAAAAGGAAATGAGGTGATAATATGGAATACAGATTACCGAGATTAGAAGATATTGATTTAATGAAATCATATATTGAAGATCATTATTCACATAGTGAGTATAGTTTAAGCGCAAGTAATATGCTTACTTCAATGAAATGGGAAGATTGGGTAAAAAAAGTAAATAATAATGCAGTTATACCAGATGAGGAATGGGGTAAATCATTAACTTATTTAGTTATAGATGATTATAAATTAATTGGACTTTTAAGTATAAGATATGGTTTGCCTGATAAACTTGCACAAATATATGGTCATATTGGTTATGGGGTAAGACCTAGTGAAAGATGCAAAGGTTATGCTACTAAAATGTTAAAATATGCGCTAGTAGAATGTAAAAAATTAGGTATGGAAAGAGTAATATTAGGTTGCTATAAAGAAAATATAGGATCTGCTAAGACTATTGTAAAGAATGGTGGACAACTTATCAGAGAAACAGAAGACGAGAAAGAAATAAGTGAATATTGGAAAGTAAAATTAATAAGTCAATATTATGAAATAAAATTATAATAAATGAGGGGTACTTATGAATTACACAATTAGAAGAAGAAAAAAAGAAGATTGTAAATCTATTTCTCATGTAGTTACTGTTGCTTGGAATGAAACATATAAGGGTATAGTTCCTGATTGGTTTTTAGAAGAATTAAAAAATAATGAGGATGAAAGAACTAAAAGAACAATAGAAAATTTTAATGAAAGTGATAATCATCAATTTGTTTTAGAGGTAGATAATGAAGTTGTTGGATTTGTAAATGTTGGAAATACAGAAGATAAAGATTTTGAAAATTGTGGAGAAATATTTGCTTTATATATAATAAAAAAATACAAAGGAAATGGATTTGGGAAAAAATTAGTAGAACAGGCAATAGAAGAATTAAAAAATCTTGGCAATGACAAAATGATAATTGCTTGTTTAAAAGGTAATCCATCAAATGAGTTTTATAAACATATAGGTGGGGTTTATATTAAGGATGGAGTATATAAACGATTAAATTTACCTGAAAATATTTATTATTATGAAAATATATAAAAAATTAATTTAAGGACAAAATAAATCAAATTAAGATTGAAAAATTATTGAAATATCCTTGTCAAGTAGTATAATATAGTAAAATTGAAATGAATGTGAGTGGTGCATTTATAAATTAAGTGCACCACTTTTTTATTAACTATATTTTTTTATTAATAAAAATGTTATAATTATTTTAGAATATAACTAACCAAATCAAGGTTTTTGTTACTACATAAATAGAAGGTGTTAGTTGTGAAGAAAGATTTAATTAAAAAATATAAGAAATATAAAGAAATACTTACTTTATGTAAAATAGTAAAAATAATTAATTATTTAGATGAACAAGTAGAAACTAAAATACCTACATTTAAAACTGATAGTAAAGTAAAGATTCTTACAAGATTTTAGTTAGGATGATATTATGCAAGATAAAATATATGATGAATATTATAACAAGATATATTATTGGGCTTTAGGTAAAACACATAATAAAGAAGATGCAAAAGATTTACTTAATGATATCTTTGTTGAAATATTTATATATTTAAATAAAAATATTAAAATAGAAAAACTTGATAACTTAATATGGACTATTTCCTATAATACTTGGAAAAATAAAGTAAGGAAAATTATGAAAGATAAAAATATTATTTATGATGATGATATTATAGATAATACAAAATATGAAGAAGAAAATATAGATAAAATAATTTATGAAGATATAATAAATAATTTAGAACATTATGGACTTACTGATAATGAGATTAAATGTTTTAATTTATATTATCAAGAAGAAAAGAAAGTAAATGAAATTAGTAAAATAATGAAAACATCTGAATCTAACATAAAATACTATTTATTTAATAGTAGAAAAAAGATAAAGGAGAGATACGATGATTAAAGAGAATATTAGTTTTAGTGATAAAATAACAAATAAGATATATGAAATAATGAAACAAAATAATCTTGGAGATGGAATAACATTATTTCCTATGTTAAGAAAAGAAAATGATAAACTATTACTTGGATCATTAATTGAAATAAATGATGAAGAATTATTTAATAAGAATAAAGTAGTAAGACCTAAATATTGGGTTATTATAGACATTAATGATTATAGTTTAATTGAATTAAATAATATAGAAGAAAAAGATTATATGGATTCTAATTTAATTCCTTTTAATAAAGAATTTGATGATACTTTTAAAGAAGAAATGAAAGAATTAGAAAAATATTCTATAAATAAAAATATTCAATATAGAGAGTATCTTATGAATGATATTAAAAAAGAAATAATAAATACTCAGAGTAATATATTAGATAGTATTAATAATACTTTAATAGTTGATAATGAAAAGGTAAGTGCCACTGATTATTTAATAGCTAACATTGAAGAAGAAATAAATAATCAAGTAAAAGAATTAGTAAATTTAATTACAACAAATAAATATAGTTCAATTATTTATTATTATCAATCATTAATAGAAGAAATATTAAATGAATATAAAAATACAAATAATATAAATATTGATAAAATGAAATTAGCTTCACAAATTCTTGAATCTTATTATGGTGAATATTGTGGAATAAAATATTTCTTTAATGTTTAAAATTTACATTTTTAAATGTAAAAGCATTAAAAATAAATAAAAAACATATGAAAATAAATAAAATATGGTATAATTAAAATAATGATAGGAGTGATATTAATGCAAAGTAAAAAAGCAAATTTAGTAATTGCTGTAGCAAAAAATGTTGTAGAACAATATAGAGAACAATTAAGCAAATCCATAGAAGCAAATAAATATAGAGATTTAGAACCATACACTTATGAAAATCGAGTTCAAAGAGCAGAAAGAGCTTTGGCAAGTGTTGATAAAATTTTAGAAAATTTTGAACAATCTGTTTTTGATGGAGAGATTACAGAAGAAGCAACTTATCAAGCAATATATACTTCAAAAGGTAGAGAGTTAAAGGAAATGCTATATAATAAAAAACCAGTTTTATCGGATGTTGAACTTGAGTTAGCTTTGATGGGGACTAGAAGAATATTTAAACAAATAGGAATACCTGAATATTCAATTTATCCAATAATTTCAGATATAATGGAAAGAACAAGAGAATCTAATTATATAAATGGTGAATTAGATGAAGAAAAAGTCAAACTACATGATAAAGAATTTAATCTTAGTGGTAAATATAAAGTTGGGCAATTAAATATAAATAATATTTTATCTACAAAAGTTCCTGCAGATACAGGCGTTTTAATTTATACTGAAGATACTCCTTATTTATATCCGCAAGGAAAAGATTTATATTTAGAAGTAGATAAAATTAAAGAAATAATAGATGCTTACATAGAAGAAGAAATAAATGAAAAAAAATTGGAAAGTTTAGAAAAGCAAAATGATTTTGTAAGTGATACTTTTCAAACTATAAGATATGTTGGAACTATAGGCGGCGGTAATTCACAGGACTATAGCATGTATTATTATGAACATTTTAGAAATGTATTTGATTATAATTATAGAGGTGGAAAAGATTACTATAGAGTTGCAAGACCTCTTGAACCGAAGAAACAAACAAGTGATTTTGATTCTAAAGGAGAATTACAATCATTAAAACAACAAAAAGAAAACTTAGAAAGATTAGCACAATTAACTGAAGAAGAGAAAGAATTAAATGCAAGATTACTTGAAATATTAGAAGAAAAAATGAGAATTGTAAGAGAAATTTCTGGAGTAAAAGTAGAAGAACAACCAGTAATGGATTCTGAAAATCCAGATAGAAAATATGTTTCAGAAAATGAATATATAGAGAATGGAACACATTATCATTTACCAACTTTTGATAAAGAACCACATGTACAATTAAAATAAAATAAAGTTAGTGCGCAATATTTTTAAAAAGTGTCGTGCACCAACTTTTTTTATCAAATTTTGACAAAACACCAAAATGTAAAATTTTTGGTGTTTTTTTGTACCCTAAAATTTGTTGTAAATAAAGGTAAGTTTTAATTTAATGCACCAAAATCAACCAGAAAAAACACCAATTTTGGAACGTTACAAAATTAAGACACCATTATTTAACCTTTATTTATAAGGTTAAATGATGTTTATGGTGTCATTCTTCTTATGCCCATAGGCTTTGGTCACTAAAAAGTGGTGTCAAAAAAGCCTAAAAAATAGCATTTTGGTGCATAGGACTTTTCAATTTTTTTAGAAAGGAGGTGATAAAAATTTTTAAAAGTTAAATAAAAAAATATTTTTTTTTGAAAAAACTCTTGCAAATTTCACTTTTTTAAGTGATTAATATTACAGTTAAAAAATCGTATTAAACATAACTTATTTAAGTTGTAAGAGACTTGATAGTTACTTTTAATCAGTTATGAGAGTGAAAAAATAAAGTCTCTTAAATGTGATTTATTAAGCTTAGAAAGGTGGGATTTAATGAGTGATTATGAAAAGAAACTACCTAAAGAATATTTTATTTTAGAATATAAAATTTTTCTTAATAAAGAATTGTATAGTGCAAAAATTATAACATACGAAATATTTATTAAGATGCAAGAATTGCTTATAAAAAAGCAAATAGAAATTAAAAATCGTTATTTGAAAATTTAGTATTTTTGAATAATGATTAAGGGTTATTTTATCTAACAAGGTACTAAGTTTTCATTTAATAAAAATGTAGAACTTAAGTACCTAAGTTCTTTTTTTTGAATTTTAAAAATAGATTTAAGAAGGAGGATAATATGTTAGATAAAATATCATCTAGGATAATAGAAAAAGAAATTAGTATTAAACTATTATCCTATTTAAAAAGAAATAAACATATAGATGAAAAGTTATATAATTATATATTAAATAAATTATTAAAAAAATAGTAGGAGGAATTATGGATTTATATACAGTTAGAAATAATATTATATCTGGAAAACAGCTACAAGATTTAAATTTAAGAGTAGTATTTTATGCGAGAGTATCTACAGATAAGGATGAACAGCTACATTCACTTAACTCACAAGTAACATTCTTTGAAGAATATATAAAGAAAAATCCTAATTGGGAATATAAAGGTAAATATATTGATGAGGGAATAACTGGAACAAGTGCATTAAAAAGAGAATCTTTTTTAAAAATGATTAGTGATTCTAAATTAAATAAATTTGATTTAATATTAACTAAAGAAATATCTAGATTTTCTAGAAATACATTAGATAGTATTAAATATACTCAAGAATTATTAGGTAGTGGTGTTGGTGTATATTTTTTAAATGATAATATAAATACCATACTTCCAGATAGTGAGTTTAGACTTACAATAATGGCTAGTGTTGCTCAAGATGAAGTTAGAAAGTTATCAGAAAGAGTTAGATTTGGTATGAAAAGAAGTATAGATAGTGGAGTAGTTTTGGGGTGCTCTAACATATATGGTTATGTTAAAGATAAAGGTAAACTTATAATAGATGAAAAACAAGCAGAGATGGTTAGACTTATATATGATAAGTATGCAAATACTAATGCAGGACTATTAAAAATATCTAAAGATTTATATGCTTTAGGTTATACCACTAAAAAAGGTAAAAGACTAGATACAACAATAATAACTCGTATAATAGAAAATCCAAAATATAAAGGATATTATTGTGGTAATAAATCTAGAATATTAGATTACAGAACAAAGAAGAAAAAAAGATTATCTAGTGATGAATGGGTTATGTATAAAGATATAGAAAGTGTTCCACCAATAGTATCTGAAGAACTATGGGAAAAAGCAAATAAGAAATTAAAAATTAGACAAGATAGTTTTACTAATAAAGTTAGTAATAAAGCTATATTTCAAAATAGATATACTTATTCAGGAAAAATATATTGTGGTAAACATTTTGAAACATATCATAGAAGTAGTGCAGGTAAAAGGAAAAATAATCCTGTATGGGAATGTCAAGTATATAGGAAAGAAGGATTAAAAGGATGTAGTAATCCTAGAATATTTGAGTATGAACTAGATTTAGTATTTGAAAATATAATTAATAAATTATTTAGTGATAGGAAAGTTATATTTGATAGTATACTTAATGAATGTAAAAACTATTATATGGAAAATAGTAGTGAAATAGAAATAAAAGAATTAAAAAATAAGTGTGATGAAATAAATAAAAAGAAAGATAAACTATTAGAATTAGTAATGGATGGCTATCTTGAAAATAATGATTATAAAAAACAAATAGATAATTTAAATAAAGACTTGAGTAATTATATAGATGAAATTAATTTACTTGAAACTAATAAAGAAGATCCTTTATATATAGAAAATCAAATAAATAATTTAAAAACAAGTTTAGAAAAAAGTATAAATGATAAACAATGTTTTAGTGATATAGTAAACTCTTTAGTAGATAAAATAATTGTATATAAAGAAAATAGTGATAATAAAAAAATAAAATTAGATATATTATTTAAAACAGGAGAGAGTATAAATACATACTCTGATAATTTAGGTAAAAAGTTTCATTTACTAGATCCCGATACAACAAATAACAGCCGTTAGTGCAGCTATAAATGGAGGTATACTTTATAAGCCTTATATAGTGAAAAGTTTAAATGAACCTGAAACTAATAGTGTAATTTTAGAGAATACTCCAACAATAGCAAGGAAAGTAATAAGTGAAGATACTAGTGAAAAAGTTAGGTATGCTTTAGAAAGTGTAGTTGCTCGTGGTACTGGACATAATGCATATATAGCTGGATATAGAGTAGGTGGTAAAACAGGAACAGCTCAAAAAGTTCAGAATGGTGTATATTTAAGTGGAAATTATATAACAAGTTTTATAGGATTTTTACCAGCTGACGATCCTGAAATAGTAATATATATAGCTATTGATAATGCTAAAGGAATAACTCAATATGGGGGAACTGTTGCTGCTCCTATAGCTAAAAATTTCCTTTTAAGTGCTATAGATATACTTGATATTGAAGAAAGAACTGATGAAATAGAAAGAGAATATCTTTATACAGACAAACAGTATGCAGAAGTACCAAGTGTAATTGGAATGACAGTTAAAGATGCAGTAAAAGAATTAAAGCAGTTTAAAGTAGAATATAGCGGTAATGGTGATACTATAATTTATCAATCTCCAAGTGCTGGAAAAAGTGTATATGAAGGAGAAACTATAAGATTATTACTTACCGAGTAATTGACAAATAATATAGAAAATTAGTATACTTATAATGTAGTAGGAGTAAGATATGAAAAAGAAAAATAGGAAAATATATATAGTACTTACATATACAGGAACTATACTTTCAAGGATAATAAGATTTTATACAAGAGATGAATTTTCTCATGTGTCATTATCATTAGATAAAAAATTAAATAAGATGTATAGTTTTGGAAGACTTAATCCATATAATCCATTTATAGGTGGGTTTGTACGTGAAGGAATAAATATAGGTACTTTTAAAAGGTTTAAAAATACAAAGGCAGAGATATATTGTATTGAAGTTACTAATGAACAATATAATAAAATAAGACAAATAATAAAAAATATCAATCTTAATAGAGAGGATTATAAATTTAATTTTATGGGACTTGTTTTAGCAGGAATAAATTATAGATATACAAGAAAGAAATGTTTTTATTGTGCTGAATTTGTAAAATATTTGATAAATGAGGCAAATTTAGAAATAAAACTATCTAATGCAGTTAAGCCTATAGATTTTAAAAAATATAACAATTTAGACATATTGTATACAGGTGTATTAAAAAATTATAATTAACCAATTATAATTTTTTGTTGTTCTATAATAAAAAATATTATATAATAAATATGGTGATGATATGAATAATAAAGTTGTAATAATAGGGTGTGGAAATGTAGGTATGAGTTATTGCTATGCCTTAGTTAATCAAAGAACATATGTAAATGAATTAGTACTTATTGATATTAATACTAGAAAAGTAGAAGGGGAAGTAATGGATTTAAATCATTGTCTTGCTTATAGTCCTTCTAAAATAAATATAAAACTAGGTAATTATAATGATTGCAAGGATTCTAAAATAGTGGTAATTGCAGCAGGTGCTAATCAAAATATTGGTGAAACTAGAATGGATTTAATTCATAAAAACAGTAAAATATTTAAAGATATAGTAACAAACGTTATGAATAGTGGATTTGATGGCATATTTTTAGTTGCTACCAATCCTTTAGATGTAATGACATATTTAACATTTAAGTATTCTAATTTACCTCACAATAAAGTATTAGGTACAGGAACAACACTTGATACAGCTCGTTTAAAATATTTAATAAGTCAAAAAGTAGGAGTAAGCCCTAAGGATATTCATGCTTATGTTATGGGAGAACATGGGGATTCAGAATTTGTTCCATGGAGTAATGCTAATATAGCTTTAAAACATATTAATTATTATTTAACAGAAGAAGATAAAAAACAAATAGAAAATGATGTTAGAAATTCTGCTTATGAAATAATTGAAAGAAAAGGGGCTACATACTATGGAATAGGTATGTGTCTTGTTAGAATTACAAATGCCATACTTGGAGATGAAAATGTAATACTTTCAGTTTCCGCATATGATAAAGAAAACAATATATATATATCTACACCTGCTATTGTGAATAGTAATGGTGTAAAGGAAAAAATATTTGTTCCGTTTAATCAAGAAGAGACAGAAAAGATAATAAAATCAATGAATGTAATAAAAGAAGCTATAAATAATTTATAGTTTTTTCTTTACACATTTATTTATAAATTTTAAAATTAGAAAAAAAATATATAATTGTATTGAATTCTAAAAAAAATTATGATATATTTTAAGTGTAAATAAAATAGTAGGAAAGGAAGATATGATATGAAAAAAAGTTTAAAATTATTTACACTAGTATTTGCTTTAATGTTTGCCGTTGTAGTTAAAGTAAATGCGTCTGATTTATCATCAAAATTAACAGTAGATGATGGATTAGGTGGGTTATCAACATATGAAACATACTATAATGCAGAAGAAGATATTACAGAAGTTAATGTACGTTTAACGCTTAATGATACTGTTATTGATACTGTGTTAGATCAACATCCAGGTCATGCTGGAGAAGGTTCTAATGCAAAATTGGGATGGTTTTATATAACATTGGATCCAGGACTAGCTGCTCCATTATATAAACAAAATCAATCATTTGAATCTTTTGACGATTCAACAATAGAAGAAATAAAAGATACTTTAAGAGGTAAAATTACAGAAAAAGATAAATCAATATGGGATGAAGTTTGGCCAATTGGTTTAATCATCAGATATAAGGATGCAGATGGTAAATGGGTAATTAGTAATACTCCAGGAGATGGTGTAACTACAATTAGACAAGATTTAGCTAATAAATTAGGAGTATATTCTAGTGAATTAAAATATGGAGAGAATTATAGATTTGAAATGTATGAAAATCAAACATTCTATTACATTTGGTCTGATGTTAATCCAAATTCAGCATCAAATACTATAGCTAAAGAAGAATTTATTGCAATGGATTTTGAAATAGCTTTTCCAATTCAAACAACAAATGAAGAAGAAAGCGTATATCATTTAACACTTGAAGATGCAGTAAAAAATGGATATGATTATATTGCAATTAATGAAGATATTACAGTAGATAAGGACGTAATAATTCCAAAAGATAAAATTGTTGTAATAGCTGAAGGTGCTACTGTAACTTTAAAAGATGCTGAAATTACAACAAAAGGTGGATATATTATAAATCAAGGTACAGTTGTATCAGGAGAAACTAAATATTATAATGTACTAGTTTCTTTAAAAGATGGAGATGATTATATTTCTGATGCTTATTTAGTAGCAGAAGGAGAAAAAGTTTCTATCCCAACAAAAGAAGGATATAAATTAATAGATGTAAAAGTATATACTGCTGATGATGAAGAAATAACTGTTACTGATGGTTCGTTTGTTATGCCAGCTGAGGCAGTAGCTATTGAGGGAACTTTAGAAAAAATAACAGAAAAAACACCAATTAAAGAAGAAAAAAATCCAGATACTGGGGATAACGTTATGCTATTTATAATTCTTGGTATATTTGGTTTAGTAGGAACAGCTATAGCTACTAATAAACTTAGAAAAAATGCTTAATAAAAAGAATTGACAATAAGTCAATTTTTTTTAATGAAATGTGAAAAATAGATGAAATTTCACATTTTTTTAAATTTTTTATTAGAAAAAAAAGGAAATCGAAAAGTTTTGTAGAATGATATATGTGAAGGGAGGTGAAATATGATAGAAGAAAAAAGAATAATACCTTTGAAATTTG
>JAFTRC010000049.1 GCA_017462455.1 Bacilli bacterium
ACCTAATTTGCGATAACATACAATAGGGTTAAAGATACTCCTGTCCAGCCACAGACTCAAGCAATGGGGGCAGTCTTGTGAGAACCACAAGAGAGTGAAATTCTCGTGGAATTGATTAGCCGTCAATCGTTTGATGACTTCCCCGTGTTGTGGGGTTTCGAGGAGAAATAGCAACACATTAAACATATTTAGATAAAGTCAGAATCAGTATGCAAAAAAGGAAAACGGATACTTGTTTTTCTCAATAGGGCAAGTGATTTTGACTTAATACATTGCACACTTATTTGGTGTGCTTTTTTTTATGAAAAGGAGGAAGTTATTTTGGAAATATTAAGAGGTAATTTGTATTACGCAGATTTAGAGCCTGTAATAGGTAGTGAACAGGGTGGAATTAGACCCGTGTTAGTAATACAGAATAATATAGCAAATACATATAGTCCTACTGTTATTATTGCACCTACAACTAGCAAAGTAGATAAAAAACCTAACTTGCCAACACACGTTGAGGTGAAAGCATTTCAAGGATTAAAATACGATTCAATTATTTTATTAGAACAGATAAGAGTAATTGATAAACAAAGATTAAAATCATATTTAGGAAGATTAGCAATTAAAGATATGGAGTTAATTGATATAGGGATTATCCATACATTTGGATTAAAAGTTAAATTGGAGGATAGAAAGATATGAAAAAATATTTAGTTTATGTGACGAGAAGTAAAGTGAATGAGTTTGAAGTAGAGGCAAATAATGGAAATGAGGCAGAAGAAATAGTGAGAGATTTATTAAATAAATCAACTATATTGGATTGCAAAATAGTTAATGCAGTACCAACTGAAATAAAAATAAGTTCAAAGCGAATGAAAAAGGAAAGAAACAAATGCAAAGTCATTAAGTTTCATTTTTGATGGTGATATAAGATGATAAACAATAATTTGGCAGTAATAATTAAAACTGCAAGAGAAACTTTAAAAATATCACAAAGAGAATTATCGAGAAGATCCGGAGTAGATAATAATACTATTTCAAAAATAGAAAAAGGTATTAGAAAAAAGCCTAATGTTATATCACTTATTAAATTAAGTGAGGTTTTAGATATAGATATTGGTAAATTGTTAAAAGTAAGTGGATATTCAAAAAATGAAATACAAGTCTTTTTTATGGGAGGTGCTTATGTCGTTTTTCAAAAAGAAAAATAAAACTTACTATGTCACATTGATTACAAAAGATAAGAAAGAATCAATGTATGTCACAGGTAAGAGTAAAAAAGAAGTTAAGGAAATGGTTAGTAGTGTTGTTATAAATTGCAGTTTATTTCCTTTTAGGTCAAAAGAAGATTTTAAAATTAAAGTCAAGTCTGCGAAATTTAAAAAATAGATAAATCGCACAATGGAAAGAAACAATAAGAACTTGTATCCTTATAGCGTGAGGTGCAAGTTCTATTTTTATGAAAAGGAGGAAAGTAGAATTATGCACGAACAAGTTATAAAAAAGGTTTATGACGTTTGTGATATACAAAAAATATTAGGGTTAGGAAGAACAAAGGCTTATGAGTTTTTAGAAGAAGTGTATTACAACAAGAAACCTTTTGCAGTTATAAAAATTGGTAAACTCTACAAAGTTCCAAAAGAGCCTTTTGATTTGTGGGTAAATGGAGGAATGCAGAATGATTAAAATGTAGAACTACCAAGTGGAAAGGAATGAGAAAAATGAAAACAGAAGTTGCTGAATATAAAGGAACTATTGCATTCTTTTATAGGAATTCTTGGTATCACAGAAAAAAAGAATTATTAGAAGATGGTAGTACAAAATATGGAAGATTAGGTGGATTTAAAACACCAGAAGAAGCCGAAGAAAGTTATAAAAAATGTTTAGAAGAATATGAAAATCAAAGAAGAAACTATATTGTACCTAACATAGATAAAGAAATCTTATTAAGAGATTATTTAATTTATTGGTATGAGAATATTCATTCAAAATCTCAAAGAATTGAAAGTACAACTAAAATGGTGACTTGTTATACAATATACAACTTAATTCTTCCAAATCTTCCTTATGATATAAAGGTAAGATTAACAACAAGTGATTATATAAATGAAACATTAGATAAAATAGATAAGTTAGGTAAAACAACTGCTAATAGAAGTAGGGAAACATTTAATTGGGCTTTAAAAGAGGCTATAAAAGATAGTGTTATTACAGTTAATCCTGTTGATAGTACAAAGTTTTTTAAAAGAGGAAAAACAAATATAAAATTATTATCACAAAAAGAAATAAAAACTTTATTATCAGCGAGTTGTAAAGATAATTGGTATTTAGAAATATTACTAGCATTATTTTGTGGATTAAGAAAAGGCGAAATACGAGGATTAAAGTTTAGTGATTTTAATAAAGAAAAGAATACGGTTAAAATACAAAGACAGTTAGGTAATCAATATGAGTTAAAAGCAAATGAATTTAAAGTTGAAAAAATATCTTGTGTTGAAAAAGACCCTAAAACTGATAATAGTTTTAGAACTTTAAGAGTTCCTAAAATTATATGGGAAGAATTAGCAAAGAGAAAGAAATTGATAGAATATCAAAAATTAGTTAATAGTGATCTATATGAAGATAATGATTATATAAGTTGTCAGCCTAATGGAAAACCACATAGTAGTACCTCAATGAATGCTTATTTAAAAAAGGTATGTATGAAAAATGGACTTCCAGAAATAACAGTTCACGGATTAAGACATTTATATGCAACTATACTTATAGAACAAGGTGTAGCATTAGCAAAAATATCAGCATTATTAGGTCATAGTTCAATTCATACAACATTTGATTTTTATTGTGATGTATTAAATGAAAAAGCAAAGATAACTGCATTTGTTAATAACACTTTTGCAGTAGAAGAAACGGAGGAATAGATATGGATTTAGAGTTAATAATTGAACAAAGACAATATATTGATTTTAAAGTTTATTCTGTCACTCCAATAAAGAAAAAATATGGATTTAGAATAATATTGATATATGAAAATGGCGAAGAAAAGCCAATGCAAAAATCTGGATATGCTACAAAAAAAGAGGCTAATAATGCTAGAAATATTGCAATAACAGAATTGCATAATGGAACTTTCGTAGTTAATTGCAATGTGAATGTAAAACAGTTTTTTACTTATTGGCTTGAAAGAGTTATGCGACCTAGTATATTAACATCAGATTCTTATGACGCATATAAAAATATAGTTTATAATCATATAATACCTAGTTTAGGGACATTAAAAATGACAACATTAAGTAGAAGTCATATACAAAAGTTTTATAATGAAAAAACACAATATTCTCATAATGTAGCAAAGTTGTGTAAGGCAGTTATGAATACAGCATTAAAATATGCGTTAGAAAAGAAATTAGTAAAGTTTAATGCAGCATTGGATATAGAACTACCAAAGTGTGTAAAAAAAAAGAAATATAGAACAATAGAAATAGATACAAAAAAGACTTTAAATGAAGAACAAGTTAGATTATTGATAGAAAAAAGTAAAGATACTCCCATACATTTACAAGTATTATTTGCAGTTTTAATGGGATTAAGAAAACAAGAAATAAATGGATTAAAATATAGTGATATTGATTATATACACCGTACTTTAAAAGTTCAAAGACAGTTAGGTAAAAAACCTAATACTGACAATTCAGAATTAAAAGTAGGGGAATATACAAAGCAAGAAATAGATGTTAAGACATTTTCTAGTAATAGGGAACTTGAAATACCTGACATAGTATTTGAGGCAATATTAGAAGAAAGAAAAAAATATGAAAGAAATAGAAGTAGAAGAATAAATGATAAGACAACACCATTTAAAGATTATGATTTTATTTGTTGTTCTACCTATGGAAATCCAAGAAGTAAAAGTTTTCATTTTAAATATTGGAAAGCATTGTTAAAAGAAAATAATCTACCAAATATAAGATTTCACGATTTAAGAGCAACATATTGTACTTTACTTATTAAAAATAATTTTAATTTAAAGGCAATATCTAAACAAATGGGACACGCAACAGAGATAATATCAGTTGATGTTTATGGTGATAATGAAGAAATAATATCAGATTGTTTAGATGAATTAGAGCCATTTATTGATATGGTGAAACCAGAGGAAGAAATTGAAGAATATGGGGACGAATTACTAATAGATATTGATGAAGAATATATAAATGCACTTGCAGTATTTTAATTTAATAAATAGCCATAATAAAAACAAGGTAAAATTTTCAGTTTCCTTGTTTTTTAAAGGAAAAAATGATAAAATTATACAGTGAAAACGACTTTTAGTAAT
>JAFTRC010000050.1 GCA_017462455.1 Bacilli bacterium
AGAATTAATAACAAGTTCTCATTATCTAACTAAGTTAGATATAAATAAATTTAATAAACAATATCTTAATTTAATTATAAAATATTCTAATATATTTCATGATCGTTTTCTAATTGTAGATGATACTTTATATCACATAGGTGCTAGTTTAAAAGATTTAGGTAAGAAATGTTTTGGTATAAATAAGATAGAAGATGAACAATATTTATATAAATTATTAGAAAGTATAAAATAATATAAAAAAAATTATATTTTTCTGTTATAATGTATTTACACACATATATAGTAATATAAATAATAATTTATAATAGAGATGAGGATAATATGAAAAGATTTAAAAGCGTTAAAAGAGCTAGTATATTTGGTATAGTAGGTAATTTATTTTTACTTATAATTAAAGCTATAATAGGTTTTATTACTAATAGTCAAGCCATGATTGCTGATGCATTTAATAGTGCAGGAGATATATTATCGAGTGTTATGACATTTATAGGTAATCAAATTGCTAGTAAACCATCTGATGATGATCATAATTTAGGACATGGTAAAGCTGAATATATTTATTCTATGTTAATAAGTATAGCTATGATATTAATGGGTGTATTTGTATTTAAAGATTCATTACTATCTATTTTTAATCATAGTAAATATAGCTTTTCTATATGGTTAATAGTAGTATGTATAATAACAATATTAGTTAAAATATTTTTATTTGTTTATACAGATAAACTATCTAAAAAATATAATAATTTACTTATAAAAGCTAATTCTAAAGATCATAGAAATGACTGCGTTATAACTTTGTGTAACTTAATAGCTTGTCTACTTACTTTAGTAGATATATATTGGTTTGATGGAATAGTCGGTGTAGGTATATCAATATGGATGATTATAACTTCTATTAAAATATTTATAGAAAGTTATGATGTACTTATGGATAAATCTATATCTAATGAAACAAAAGAAAAAGTATATGAAATTATAAATTCACATAAAGAAATAAAAAAAGTAATACATTTTAATTCAACACCAGTAGGATATAGATATCAAATATCATTTACTATTTATGTAGATGGTAATTTATCTACTTTTGAAAGTCATAAAATAGCTGATGATTTAGAAAAAGAAATAGGTAAAAAGATGGATGAAATATATTTAACTGTAATACATGTAAATCCAATTAAAATAAAAGATAAGTAGGGGCAAAATCTACTTTTTTTGTAGTATAATAAAAAATGCAACTAAAAATTGACAAAAAACAACTAAAAATTGGTAGAATGCAACCAATATAAAAAGATATAATCTAGTCAGAAAGGAGAAAAAGATGAATTTATCAGATAATTTAAAAAAGATAAGAAAAGATAACAACTTATCACAAGAACAACTTGCTGAGAAACTTGGAGTATCTAGACAATCAGTTTCAAAGTGGGAATCAAATCAAGCGTATCCAGAAATGGATAAAGTTCTTCAAATATGTCAGATGTTTAATCTTAATGTTGATGAACTATTAAATAAAAATATTAAAGAGGTAAGAGAGAAGAAAGAATCAAAAAGTAATATAAATAAATATTTAGATGATTTCTTAAATTTTATAACTAAAACAGTAGACATGTTTAGTAGTTTAAAATTTAAAGATAAAATTAAATGTTTGTTTGAACAATGTATTATTATTTTTTTAATATTTCTTTTATTCTTAATAGTAGGAAATATATGTTCTTTTATAATTTTAAACATATTTAATTTTTTACCTTATGAAATATACTTACCAATATTTAATTTGTTAAGAGGTTTATATGTTATAGTAGCTATAATAATAGGTACAGTAATTTTCTTACACATTTTCAAAACTAGATATTTAGATTATTATGTTATAGTAAAATCTAATAAAGAAGAAATACATAATAAAGAAGATAATGAAAATAAAGAAATACATTTATCAAAAGAAAAAATTTATTTAGAAAAGAAAGAAAAAATAATTATAAGGGATCCTAATCATTCTGGATATAGATTTATAAAAGGCTTACTTAAGTGTGTTTTATTTATAATAAAAGCGTTTGTATTTTGTATAGTTGTTGTACTCTTATTATCATTAATATCTTTAGTAGTGTGTTTAGTATTATCATTTGTATTTATTAAAACAGGTCTTACTTTTGTTGGAATTTTACTTAGTTTAATTTCTAGTATTATAATTAACTTATTAATATTACAAGTTCTTTATAATTTTTTATTTAATAAAAAAAATAAAAAAAGTAGAACTGCTTTAATATTTCTTTTTTCTATTATAATATTTTCACTAGGAATTGGAATGTTTATAATAGGTATAAAAGATTTTAATTATATAAATGATATTAATTCTAATTACTATATAGAAGAAGAAAAAATAATAAGTATGAATGATAATTTATTATTTGATGATGGATACTATGATTATGGATATTATCATTATTTTGATTTAGAATACATAGAAACTGATTTCAATGATTTAAGAATTGTGTGTAAATATTCTAAAAATTATAAATGTGATATTAACGTTTATGATAATAAAATTTATACACATGTTTATCAAAATGATACTACTTTAATGGAACAAGTAAGACAAGTTATAAAAGATATAAATAATAAAGAAATAGTAGATTATTCTAATTACAAAATATTTGTTTATACATCAAAAGAAAATATAGAGAAGATTGAAAACAATAGAATAAATTATATTGAAGAACAAGAGAAAATTCAAATACAAGAACAATATAATTATTATGAAAATATAATTGAAGAGAAAAATGAAGAAATAGAAGAATTACAAGAAAAAATTTATGAATTAGAATATGAAACAGATTATTAAAAAAACTATTAAGATTAAAATAATTTCTTAATAGTTTTTAATTTTATTACTAATATATGGATTATTTTTGGCATAAATTTCATATCCTGCCAATACAAATCCACAAGAATCAGCTACTTTTAAACTGGGTTTATTATCACTAGCTATTTTTAAGCGAATACTTTCAACTTGTGGATAATTTATAAAAATATATTCAGTTATTTCTGATAATAGTCTTTGACCATATTTAGCACCTCTTATATCTTTATCAATATCAGCTCTTAAATAAACATATTTTTCTTCATTATTAAATTCACCAATATTAATATAACCAATATACGTGTCATTGTATGAAACTAGAAACCCATGATTAAAAAAATCATTGTTTTTATTATTTAATAATCCAACTAAAAGACCTTGAAATCTTGCTTTTATTGTTTCGTCGTTACATAATTTTTTAATAAATTCTAAAGCTTTAACATCATTTTTATCAAATGTGTGTATAGTAAGTGTTTCTAATTTTGCGTATTCCATAAATTTCACCAACTATATTGTAGCACATTTAAAACTAAATTTTAATATTTGTGCTATAATTTAAATAGGTGTTGTTATGAAAGTAGAAGATGTATTAAGTAAATTATCTAAATCTAAATTTAGAAATAGTTTTAAATTAAAAGATAAAGAAATAGAATATATAAATAAAAAAGGTTTAGATGTAATTGAGGAACATTGTTATAAATTTATTAAAGATAGATTATCTAATAAAATAATTTTAAATGATGGAAAACAAACGCCTATGAAAGGGCATCCTGTATTTATTGCTCAACACTCTACTGCTACTTGTTGTAGAGGTTGCTTATATAAATGGCACAATATTCCTCAAAATAAAGAATTAACTCTTAATGAACAAAAATATATAGTGAGTGTTATAATGACTTGGATAAAGAAAAATATGGAGTAGCTTTATGATTTTAAATGTTAGTGGAAGAACAGATATAGTAGCTTTTTATTCAGAATGGTTTATGAATAGATATAAAGAAGGCTTTGTAGATGTAAGAAATCCTTTCTATCCTAAAAAGGTAAGCAGAATAGAATTTAAAGATGTAGATGCGATTGTTTTTTGTACTAAAAATCCAATACCAATTTTAAAATATTTGAGTATTATAAATAAACCTATTCTTTTTCATATAACTTTAACTCCGTATAAAAAAGATATTGAACCTAATGTACCTCCTAAAGGAGATATAATAGAAGCTATAAAGAAAATATCTAAAATAGTTGGTATTAATAATATTTATGTAAGATATGATCCTATATTTTTAAATGATAGATATAATTTGCACTATCATATAAAAGCATTCGATAATATGTGTAAAAAGTTAAATGGATATGTTAAGCATATAATTATTTCATTTATAGATGATTATAAAAATGTAAGAAATAATAATAATATTTTAAAAATAAAAAAATTTACTAGCGAAGATTATAAACAAATAGGAATTAATTTTAGTAAGAGTGCTAAAGAAAATAATATGACAGTTCAAACTTGTAGTGAAGAAGAAAATTTAGTAGAATATGGATTTATAAAAGAAGATTGTGTTAGCCATACTTTAGCTTTTAAATTGACAGGTAAAACTAATTTTAAAAAATGGACTAGTCGCAATAATAAAAATTGTAATTGTGTAAGTATGGTAGATATAGGTGTGTATAATTCTTGCAAACACTTTTGTAAATATTGTTATGCTAATTATAAAGAAAAGAAAGTTATATGTAATTTCAATAATCATAATCCAAAATCATCATTGCTTATTGGTGAACTAGAAAGTGATGACGAAATAGTATTAAGAAAAGAATAGTATTTAATAAATATGTAAAGTGTTATAAAAAGTAAAACAATATATTGCTTGTTTTATTTTTTTTGGATATAATAAAAGTAACAATAGGAGGGCTTATGAAAAAGAATATTATAATAGTTTTGGTAATTTTAGTAGTTTTAATAGTAGGATTTATAGGTATTAAGTTTATATCATTTGGAACAGAGAATGCAATGATGGGAGCTTCATTAATTGAAATGGAAGTACCTAAGTTATCAACTTTAAGTGAAGAGTGCTGTGTCTATCAAGCAACATTTTCAACACTTAGAGGAAAAAAATCCATACAAAAAGAATTAGATAATATGGTAGAAAAATATCAAAAAATAAATTGTAATGGAAAAACAGCTTATTATGATTTAGCTAATAATGTAACTATTTTCGAATATAGTGTTGAAAGTAGTGGATTATTTACTAAATATACTATTAAATATAATAAGGGTCAAACATGTGAATAAAAGGTTATTAGTTTAATAATCTTTTTTTGTAAACAAAAAGTAAACTATACAAATATTTTTAAATATAAGTTAATAGTAAGATAAAGATGAGTTATAATAAATATAGGTGGTAATGTGAAAGAGATAGTAGTTAATTTAAAAAATGAATCTGATTTATATGAAAAATATAATGATAAGTTATCTAGAGATTTAATTGAATATTTATTAAAGGAAACAAAAAAGACTAAAGGAGATTTAAAAATAATTGTAAATACATCTTTAAATATAAAAAATATAGAACAAACTATAAAAGATGGTTTAATGATTGCTTATGAAGAAACAAAAAGATTTGATGATGTTTATGATAATAAGCAAATTTCTTTCTTTATAATGGGATTTATATTTTTACTTTTTTCAAGTTTTATAAAATATGATGTTATAAAAGAAATAATTATAATAATAGGTTGGTTTGTAATTTGGGAAGGTGTAGATATAGCTTTAAATTTAGATACCAAACTAAGAATAAATAGAAAAAAATTAAAAAAACTTATAGATTCTGAAGTAATAATAAACAAAAAATAGCAAAATTTTGTTTTAATTTAGAAAAGTGTTATAATTAAGTAGGTGATATAGTGAATAAAACATTCAAAGTATTTATTTTGTTATTTGTTTTATTTATTACTGGTTGTGGTAAAGATAAATATATAACTTGTAAAAGCGAAATAACGAATAAAGAAAATAATTATACATTAACTGCAACATATAAAATTTATTATAAAGATGCTTATGTTACTAAAATAGAAAAAGAAGAAATATATAAATCAAGTAGTGAAGATATTATAGAATATTTTGATGAATACAAAAATTTAGAATATGATAATTTAAATGATTTGTATGGTGGATATAGTTATACTATAGATAGTAATAAAGATTTTATAAAGTTGAATGCAGTAATAGATATTAATAATGTAGATGTAAAACAAATGATAAAGAATGGGTATTTAGATAAAGATTATACTATATCAAATAAGTTGACAACTAGTGGCGCTAAATATTTTTATAAAGAAAAAGGAGCTACGTGTGACATATAATTTAACGGAGGGATATTATGTTTGAAAATAAAAAAATATTTGTTTTAGGGATGGCTAGAAGTGGTTATGAAGTAGCTAAACTATTAAGTAAATATAACAACAAAATAATTGTTATTGATAAAAAAGAACAAGATATTAATCATATAGAAGAATTAGAAGAGTTGGGTGTAAGTTTTATACAAAGTGATGATCCACTTGAATTATTAGATTCTAGTTTTGATTTAGTTATTAAAAATCCGGGAATTAGATATGATCACCCTTTAATTTTAAAAGCTATAGAACTTGGAATAAAAGTAGTAAATGAAGTAGAAGTTGCTTATCATTTCTTGCCTAAGGATGCATTTATAATAGCTGTAACAGGTGCTAATGGTAAAACAACTACAACGACACTTTGTTATGAATTTGTAAAAGCTATGGGTAAAAAAGTACACTTAGGTGGTAATATAGGTTATCCTTTATCACAAATAGTAAATAATGTAAAAAGTAATGATGTAGTTGTACTAGAAATTTCTGCTCAACAATTACATGATTGTTATGATTTTAAACCTAATGTAAGTATATTAACTAATTTAGTTCCAGTACATATAGATTTCTTTGGTGATTATAAAAATTATATAGATCATAAACTTAGAATATTTATGAATCATACAAATAGTGATATAGCTATTATAAATAAATCTAATACTGATTCTTATGAATCAACTAAAGATATAAAATCTAAGAAAATATATTTTTCAAGTAATGAAGAAGCAGATGCTTATATAAAAGATAAAGCTATTTATTATAAAAACGAAAAAATAATAGATTTAAAAGATATCAGAGTAAAAGGTATGCATAATTATGAAAATATAATGTGTGCAATAATAGCTACTAAGGAACTTGGAATATCTAATGAAGTTATAAAAGAAGTTTTAAATAAATTTACAGGTGTGGAACACCGTATAGAATTTGTAGCTAAAATAAATGGTAGAGAATTTTATAATGATTCAAAAGCTACTAATGTAAAATCTACAGAAATTGCTCTTAATGCATTTGATACACCTACAATTATTTTATTAGGTGGACTTGATAGAGGTCATTCTTTTGAAGATTTAAGAGATGATTTAAATAATGTAACTCATATAGTTTGCTATGGAGAAACAAAGATGAGAATTAAAGAGTTTTCGCTTAGTTGTAATATAGATTGTACTGTTGTTAATACACTTGAAGAAGCAACTAAGTATGCATATAATATATCAAATCCAGGAGATACAATACTTTTAAGTCCTGCATGTGCATCATGGGATCAATTTGATGATTTTGAACAAAGAGGAGATACATTTAAAAATACAGTAAATACTTTAGAATAGGAGAGATAATATGGGAAAAATTAAAGATGTAATAGGTAGAGAAATATTGGATTCAAGAGGGAATCCTACAGTAGAAGTAGATGTAATACTTGAAAATGGAATAGTTGGTAG
The DNA here is from genome assembly GCA_017462455.1 of Bacilli bacterium. Lineage (GTDB taxonomy): Bacteria > Bacillota_I > Bacilli_A > RF39 > UBA660 > UMGS1613. The sequence goes on from JAFTRC010000050.1 coordinate 7,681, forward strand.
AGCTTCGGTACCAAGTGGAGCTTCAACAGGAATTAGAGAAGCATTAGAAATGCGTGATGGAGGTACTCGTTATATGGGGAAAGGAGTACTTAATGCAGTAAATCATGTAAACAATGAATTAAGAAATTTAGTTATAGGCATGGACTCAAGTAATCAAAAAGAATTAGATTATGCAATGATAAAGTTAGATGGAACTGAAACTAAATCTAATTTAGGAGCTAATGCAATACTTGGTGTTTCTATGGCTGCTTTAAGAGCATCAGCTATAGAATCAGGAATGCCGCTTTATAAATATATAGGTGACGGAAAAACTTTACCAAAACCTATGATGAATATAATTAATGGTGGAGCTCATGCTTCAAATAATTTAGACTTTCAAGAATTTATGATAATACCAAATAGAGATACAATAAAAGAAAGACTTAGAGTAGGTGCAGAAGTATTTCATACATTAAAAAAGGTATTAAATGAAAAAGGATATGCTACTGGAGTTGGTGATGAAGGTGGATTTGCTCCAAATCTAAAAAGTAATACAGAAGGTTTTGAACTTATAATGGAAGCTATTACTAAAGCAGGTTATACTCCAGGAGTAGATGTAAATCTTGCTATAGATGTAGCTGCTTCTGAATTTTATGAAGATGGTAGATATGTATTGAAAGGTGAAAATAGAACTTTAACTACTGAAGAATTAATCAATTTCTATGAAGAATTAACTACTAAATATCCAATTATATCTATAGAAGATCCAGTAGATGAAAATGATTGGGAAGGATTTAAACTTATTACTGAAAGAATTGGTGATAGAGTTCAACTTGTTGGAGATGACTTATTTGTAACTAATAAAAAATGTTTACAAAAAGGTATAGAGATAGGTGCAGGAAATGCAATACTTTTAAAAGTTAATCAAATAGGTACAATTACTGAAACTTTAGAAACAATAGAACTAGCAAGAAAAAATGGTTATAATACTGTTATATCTCATAGAAGTGGAGAAACAGAAGATACTACTATTGCTGATTTAGCTGTAGGTCTTAATTTAGGACAAATAAAAACAGGTTCAATGTCTAGAACAGATAGAATTTGTAAGTATAATCAATTAATAAGAATTGAAGAAGAAATAGAAAAGGGTGCTTAATGCACCTTTTTGATATGTATTTTGTTTAATTTGTGTTATACTATTTATAGAATAATAGATAGGTGAGTTATATGTTAGTTGTAAATATAATAATTTTATTAGTATCCTTATTTTTAATAATAAAGTTTTCTGATATGTTTGTAGATGCTGCTACTTCGATTGCTGAAGGATTTAAAGTCCCTAAAATAGTTATTGCTCTTACAGTAGCTGCATTTTGTACATGTGCTCCAGAACTTGCAATTTCTTTTAATAGTATATCATCAGGTAACGCGGATATGACACTTGCTAATGTTATAGGAAGTTCAATAATTAATATTTTATTAATAATAGGTATTTCAGCAATAGTAAAACCTATAAAATTAAAAGAAAGAACTATAAGAAAAGAATTACCTTTTTTACTTATGATAACTACAGTATTTTATTTCTTATTAAATGATTCATTCTTTAATACTAAGGCTATTAATAGTTTAAGTAGAGTAGATGGTATAATATTAATTATTTGGTTTATTGCTTTTTGTTTATATATTTTTTCTATTGCTAGAAGACATAAAGAGGATTCTATAATAAATCCAAAATTTACTAAAAAACAAGCTATAATAAGAACAATAATAGCTTTAGTAGGGATAATAGTAACAAGTGATTTAATAGTTGATAGTGCGGTTTATGTTGCTGAAGCTTTAAATATATCTCAAAAGATTATAGCTATGACAATTATTGTAATCGGAACTAGTTTACCAGAGCTTACTATCACTATATTATCCGCTAAAAAAGGTGAATTTGATATGGCTATAGGGAATATAATAGGAACTAATATATTTAATATATGTATAGTATTAGGTCTCCCTATAACTATATTTGGTACAGTTTCATCAACTGCATTTGGATTAGTCGATTTAATGGTAGTTTTACTTGCGGCTTTATTATTGTTTATTTTTGGTACAAGTGACAAGAAACTTACAAGAAGAGAAGGAATAATAATGTTACTTGTAGTAGTTGTTTATTATTTGTATATATTTTTACAATAATAAAAAATTTTACTATTTTTATAAAATTGTAGTATGGGAAATTACAGGAATTGAAAATTTACCTGTAATTTTTTTGTTTCTGTAAAAATAAGTTAACACTTTAACAAAAACGTTCATTTGATTAATAATTTTAGATGTGCTATCTTGTAACAACAGGAGGTTGTTATGAACTATTACAATCAAATAAAAGAAGAATTAATAAATAATGAAGTATATAAGAAAGCAAAAGATTATTCAAAAAACAGAAATGATTTAAGTACATATTATAATGTTGGTAAGTTACTTGTAGAGGCTCAAGGTGGAGAACAAAGAGCGAAATATGGAGATAGTTTAATTAAGAAATATTCGGCTAAATTAGTGTTAGAAGTTGGTAAACAATATAATGCTAGAACTTTAAGAAGGATAAGACAATTTTATTTGTTATTTAAAGAACGAATTTGGTCGACAGTGTCGACCAAATTAACATGGTCTCATTATGCAGAACTTTTGATTTTTAAAGATATAAATAAAATTAATTATTATGTTGATATATCATTAAAACAAAATTTATCGGTTAGAGAACTTAGACATAAAATAAAAAATAAAGAATATGAAAGGTTAGATAAAGAGACTAAATATAAATTAGTTACTAAAGCGGAAAACAAAGTAAATGATTTAATAAAAAATCCAATCTTAATAAAAAACAGTTATAATTTTACTAAAATAACAGAAAGGTTATTAAAACAATTAATACTTGAAGATTTAGATAATTTTTTGTTAGAATTAGGAGAAGGATTTACTTATATAAAAAATGAATACAAGATAAAAATAGGAGATAGATATAATTATATAGATTTATTATTATTCAATATAAAATATAATTGTTATGTGGTAGTTGAACTTAAGGTAACAGAATTAAAAAAAGAACACATAGGCCAAATACAAACATATATGAATTATATTGATAGACATATAAAAACAATAAATCAAGATAAAACCATAGGTATAATAATTTGTAAAAAAGAAGATCAGTATGTAATGGAATATTGTAGTGATAATAGAATTTATAATACAATGTATAATTTAGTATAAAAAACAACAAAAATTATTTTTTTCTTTTAAATTGTGTTATAATGATATTAGAGGCTATGGAGGTATTTATGGCAAAGAAGAAAAAAAGAAAAGAAGAAAAAACTGAACAAAGTGGTTATATAGTAGAATTAAAAGGAATAGGTCTTGTATTACTTGCAATCATAGGGTTATGTCCTTTTGGAGTAGTAGCTGAATTTATAAAAGGATTTTCATGCTTTTTATTTGGTACTTTATGGGCATTATTTTTAGTAGCTATAGGTGGAATTGGGTTATATACTATAATAAAAAGAAAGTTTCCCAAAATATTAACTGGTAAAACTATAGGGCTATTTGTAATAATTATAGGTGTATTAACTTTACTACATATGAATTATATTAATACAGAAGAAATAGATCCTAATAAATTTAATATATTAAATGATGGAATTGATGTAGTTAAGACTACTATAGATAATGTAATGGCATATATTAAAGATAGTATAGATGCATCTGAAACAGGAGGAGGAGTAATAGGAGCTTTATTTATAAGTATATTTACTGCTTTACTTACTTTAAACGGAACTAAATTTATTTGTATTGCTTTAATTGTGTGTGGTGTGATAATTTATACTGGATTATCAATATATGATTTATTTAAGAAGACTGGTGATGGAGTTAAAAAGGTAGCTAGTCACGTACATCTTCCTAAGAAAGAGAAAAAAGAAAAGAAAGAAAAAGAAGAAATTGTTGAAGAAGTAAAAGAAGAAGAAAAAGAGGTTGCTGTTGTACAACCTGTATCTGATGGTGAAGTAAGCAATAAAAAATATGTTTATCCACCAATATCTTTACTTAGTAAACCAACTAAAACAGATGGTAAAGATAATGAAATCGCTATAAAAACTAATATTCCAATATTAGTACAGGTATTAAAAGATTTTGGTATAGATGCTAAAGTTGTTGATACTCATGTAGGACCTGCGGTAACTCAATATGAATTAGAGATAAAAGCAGGAACTAAAGTTAGTAAAATACTTAGTTTAAATAGAGAAATTGCTCTAGCGCTTGCTGCTAAAGATGTTCGTATACAAGCTCCAATTCCTGGAAAAAATACAATAGGGATAGAGTTACCAAATAAAAAAATCTCTATGGTTAATGTAAGAGAAGTATTAACAAGTGTACCTGCTAGTAAGGCAAATTCAAAATTACTTGCTGTACTAGGTAGGGACATAATGGGTAATCCACAATGGATGGAAATTAATAAAACTCCACACCTTTTAGTTGCCGGATCAACTGGTAGTGGTAAATCTGTTTGTATCAATAGTATTCTTGCTTCAATACTTATGAGAACAAAACCAGATGAAGTTAAATTAGTATTAGTAGACCCTAAAAAAGTTGAACTTTCTATTTATAATGGAGTACCTCATTTACTTGCTCCAGTAGTAACTGATCCAAAAAGAGCTAATGTAGCTTTAAAAAGAATAGTTTCTGAGATGGAAAGACGTTATGACGTATTTGAAGAAAGTAAAACAAAAAATATTGAAAGCTATAATGCTTATATAGATAAAAAGAATGCTGGACTTCCAGAAGACCAAAAAGAAAAACATATGCCTTTTATCGTTGTTATAATAGACGAACTTGCAGACCTTATGTTAGTTGCTGCAAAAGAGGTAGAAGATTCAATTATGCGTATTACTCAAATGGCACGTGCTGCTGGTATTCATTTAATCGTAGCTACTCAAAGACCATCTACTGACGTAATTACAGGTGTAGTAAAAGCAAATATTCCATCTCGTATTTCATTTGCCGTATCAAGTGGTATTGACTCAAGAACAATACTTGATATGATAGGTGCAGAAAAATTACTAGGAAAAGGTGATATGCTTTTCTTACCACAAGGTACTAACGCACCGCTTCGTATTCAAGGTACATTTATTTCAGAAGATGAAACTAAAGCTATAGTAGATTATGTATGTAATCAACAAAAAGCTAGATATGATGAAACATTACTTATGGATGATGAAGAAAAAGGTGCTACTACTATGGTAGATAGTAAAGATGATTACGATGAACCTTTATATAATGATATAGTAGATTTCGTTATAGAACAGGGTAAAGCAAGTGCTTCACTTTTACAAAGAAGATTTAGACTTGGATATAATAGAGCCGCACGTTGTATAGATTTATTAGAAGAAAGAGGTATAGTAGGTCCACAAAATGGTTCTAAACCTCGTGAAGTTCTTGTAAAAAGAGATTCTGAAGAAGAATAAAATTCGACAAAATAAAACTGATTATTAAGCTACAATAAAATTGGTGATAGTATGAAGAAATATTTAATAACACTCTTATTAGCTTTAACAATCGGTTTTTTTCTTGCAAATTTTTTTATAAAACAATATGATGACTATAATGGAATAAAAGTATCTAATACAGGGGATACTCTATACTTTGTACAATATGGAGCTTTTTCTAGCTTAGAAAGTATGGAAGAAAATACTATTTCTTTACAAAACTATGTTTATAGCGAAGATGAAAACTTATATTATGTATATGTAGGGATAACTAGTATAAAGGAAAATGCAGAAAAAATAGTAGAGTTTTATAAAAATAATGGTTATGAAGCTATCATAAAAGAATTTGAAATATCTAATACAAATTTTTTAGAGTCATTAAAAACTTATGATGATGTATTAAAAAATACAGAAGATGAAACTGCTATTGCATCGGTAATTAATCAAGTTTTAATGAAATATGAGGAGGTAGTAATTAATGGGGGTTAAAATAAAAGATATTCCTATTGATGAAAGACCATGTGAAAGATTGATTGCTAATGGAGTAGAAAGTTTAAGTAATGAAGATTTACTAGCTATTATATTTAAGACAGGAACTAAAGGTAATTCTTCAAAAGATTTAAGTAATGAATTATTAAGTAAAATAGGAAATATAAAAAAATTAAATGAAATAAATTATGAATTTTTAAAATCATTTAAAGGTATAGGTATGAGTAAAGCTTGTAATTTATTAGCTACTATAGAACTAGGTAAAAGAATAAATAGGGAAGTAGATAATATAAAAAATGTAAAGTTAAAAAGTGCTGAAATAGTATTTAATTATTATAAATCAAAATTAGGTGATAAGAAGCAGGAACACTTCTATTGTGTATATTTAGATACATCAAAAAAAATTATTGGAGATAAATTATTATTTATAGGTACAATTAATTACAGTTTAGTACACCCAAGAGAAATATTTAAAGAAGCTTATTTACTAGGTGCGAGTGCAATTATATGTGTGCACAATCATCCAGCAGGAACACCTCTACCTAGTAAACAAGATTTTGAAATAACAAATAATTTAATAGAAGTAGGAAAAATACTAGGTATTAAAGTTTTAGACCACATCATTATATGTAAAAATAATTACTATAGTTTTTTAGAAAACAATGATATAACCTTTTAAAATAAGTTAAGTTGTAATATAATAAAAGTAGGTGATTTGATGAAAAAGAAAAGAAGTAAGATAAAATATATAGTAATAGGAGCTATTCTTTTATTTGCTATTCTTCTTGGAGTAACTCCTCATTTTATAGACGAAGATAAAGATTTAAATTTTTTTGAAAAAGCATTAAAAGATACATCTACTTTTACTCAAAAAATATTTTATGCTCCAATAAAATTTGTAAAAGATAAAGTAGAAATGATTAGTGAAACAAATGATTTATATAAAAAATATACTAAATTAAAAGAAAAAGTAGAAAAAACCGATCTTTATTATGCACAAATAGAAGAATTACAAAAAGAAGTAACTGAGTTAAAATCTACGTTGGATTTAAATGCTACTTTATCTGAGTATACATATGTAAATGCTACTGTAGTAAATAGAAATGTAGGATATTGGTATAATAATTTAAATATAGATAAAGGAAGTAAAAATGGTATAAAAAAAGGAGATGCAGTAATAACGCCTAATGGTTTAATAGGTAAAGTAACTAGCGTTAGTAATTTTTCTAGTACTGTAAAACTTTTAACAAGTGATGAAATAAGTAATAAAATATCTATTAAAATAAGTTCTGAGGATAAACATTTATATGGATTATTAATAGGATATGATAAAGAATATAATGTATATAAAATAGAAGGTATAACTGATTCTAATTCTATAAAAGAAGGCGATTTAGTTACTACTACAGGACTTACAGATTATTTTCCAAGTGGTATATTAATAGGAGAAGTATCAAGAATTGTAAAAGATGAATATGACTTAAATAGTATAGTAGAAGTAACTCCATCAGTTAATTTTCAAGATATTAGTACTGTAACTGTTTTAAATAGGAAGGCAGTAGAATAATGATTTATATTATTTTAATATTTTCTTTTCTATTCGAAGCTGCAATAACAAATATCATTCCTTTAAACTCATTATTAACCCCTTTATTTCTATTAACTTCTTTAACGCTTCTTTATCCGTATTTTAAAAATAAAAAACTAAATTATATTATAGTTTGCATTATATGTGGATTATTTTATGATATAACTTTGACTAGTTCTAGCTTTATTAATACTTTAAGTTTTCCTTTATGTGGTGGATTAGTAATACTAGGATATAACTATATAAATTATAATATATTTAGTTCTAATTTTCTTAATATAGTTATACTAATTGTTTATAGAATTATAACTTATTTATTGCTTTGTATAATTGATTTTATTTCATTTGATGAAATGTTACTTTTAGAAGGAATATATAATTCGTTAATAGCTAATGTTATATATGGAATATTTATTTATCTGTTGATAGATGTATTATCTAAAATATTTAATATTAAAAGAGTTGAATAACACTTAAATTGTGTTATTTTTTAATTTGAAAATAAATTTGTTTTATGATATTATAAGCTGCAACAAAGGAAGTTATATCTATGAGTGAAGATTTAAAAATAATAAAAGATAAATATGGTGAAAAAATGATGCATTTATGTAGATCATTATTTTCTACTTTGTTAGAACACTCTGGTCTATTAAGTGAATTGTTATTAGAAAATTTTTATCCATCTAGATTTTTATATGAAGATATTATTAAAAGTAATAATGTAGAAAATTTTAAAAATTGCATATACAGTTTATATGATGTAGAACAAAAACAAAAAGTTCAATTTAATAAAACTCCTAAAGAACTATTAAGTGAAGTTGGATATGATTTGTTTGAGTGTAAAACTGAAGAAGATATTCAGAAGTTTAAAAAATATTACTATCCAGGAGAAGAATTATGTACTTTTAAAGGTAGAAGATTAAATAGCGATTATGTATTTTTTGCAATAAAGAAAAATGTAAATGAAATAAAAAGAGATAATTTTAAGATTCCAAGAAGAGAAGATGACTATGGAATATCTGTATTAAGTATTCAATTTTCTAAAGGTGATATAAATACATTATCAATAAAGAATAGATATAATCATAAAGTAAATAATCCAGATGCAACTTTCTCAAATAATTTAGAAAATATAATTCCAGGATTAACATCTAGTTTTGAAAGAGAGTATAATCTAAATATAAATCAAAATAGTTTTGGTAAATTTGAACTTCCAGGATATGTAAATGCAAACGATGGTAAGTATTATAAATATAATTACGAAATTAATAATATATATTATTGTCCAAGTAATATAATAATTGATAGATTTGAAGTAAAACAATTAGAAACAGAAAAATATATAGTACTTGATTATTTTATATTAGATTTAGTAAATAAAAAAATAAAGTTGTATGATACAAGAATGAATATAGGCGTAAGTGATGATTTTGTAAATACAATAAGAAATATAGAAAAAATAAGTATAATTAAAGGAATAGAAACAAAAACAATAGAAATAATAACAAGTACAAAAAACAAAATAATTATAGAATTAGATAAAACAAATAAAATAATAAAATATAAAAATAATGAAATAACTGAAGTAAGAGATAATTTTTTAGGTTATAACGAATGTCTAGAGTACATAGAAATGCAAAATTTAAGAAAAGTTGGTAACTGTTTTTTAGCTAATAATAAAAAAATGTCTAGTTTAGATTTATCAAGTTTAGTTGAAGCAGGAGATGGATTTCTTATTAATAATGGATGTTTAAAATTTTTTTCTTCACCAAAAATAGAAAAAGTAGGAGATAATTTTTTATTTAGTAATTTGGATTTGGAGCATCTAGAATTACTAAATTTAAAAGAATTAGGAGATAATTTTTTGTTTTTTAATATTCATTTAAAAATATTAAAAGTTCATAAATTAATCAAAATTGGACGAGGCTTTTTATATAGTAATGAAAATTTAGATTGTTTAGAGATAAATAGTTTAGATCAATTGGATGAAGTATGTAAATCAATCTTAAAACAATGTTTCCCAATAATAGAAATAAATAAAGATTATCAAAAAGTCCTAAAAAAAGTATAATTAAATAAAAAAAATATAAATTGAACTGTTATAGTTCTTTTTATTTAAAATATGTGTTAAAATATAAATAAAGAATAGGAGTTGGTATTTGTGTTAACAATTTCAGCAACCAGTATAATTATATCTACTATATTAATATGTATTATTATTTTATGTACAATAGGGATTGTAATCGCTAGTATATTTCAATCAAAAAAGGATAAAAAATATAAAGAGTGTTTAGATATAATAAAAGAAAAAGGAAATATTAAATTTGAAGTTAGAGATGCACTAACTAAAGAAGATATAAAAAATATTAATAAAAATATTGATGTAAATAAGCTTATGGAATCTTTATATAATAAATATTTAAAGTTTATAGAGAAAATAAAAAATAACGATACTAAATTAGATTCTATATTAGGTAGTCCATTAAAAGAAATTTATATAAATAAATTAGAAAATTTTAAAAGTACTGGTTATACTGAAATAATAGAGGTAATAGAATTAATTGGTTATACAATAACTGATTATAGTAAAGATAAATTAACTTTTAGAATAACTATTAATTGTTTTGATTATAAACTTTTGAATGGTAATATAATAGGTGGTAGCAACTTAATAAAATTAGAAGAAGTGTTTTTATTAACTTATGAAAAAATAGGTAATAGATGGCTTATAACTAATTGTGATAAAGTATATGAAAAAAAATTGAGTGATTAAAATCACTCTTTTTTTAAAACTGTAAAAAATTAGCAGCAGAAAAACTATACAAATGTTCGTAAAAAGTATTGACAAGTATTTTTTTATTTAGTATAATGTATTTGTAATTATAAAGGAGGAAAAATAAATGGCAAAATCAACATCTACTGATAAGACATTGGATCAAGTTTTATTAGATATAGAAAAGCAATTTGGTAAGGGTTCAGTTATGAAATTAGGAGAAAGAGAGCATCAAAAAATAGATGTAATATCCAGTGGTTCAATTTCTTTAGATATAGCGCTTGGTATAGGTGGATATCCTAAAGGAAGAATTATAGAAATTTTTGGACCTGAGTCAAGTGGTAAAACAACATTTGCACTTCATGCTATAGCAGAAGCACAAAAAAAAGGTGGAAGAGCAGCGTTCATAGATGCAGAACATGCTTTGGATCCGGTTTATGCATCTAATTTAGGTGTAAATATTAATGAATTGTTATTATCTCAACCAGATAATGGGGAACAAGCTTTAGAAATTTGTGAAGCTTTAGTTAGAAGTGGAGCTATTAGTATAATAGTAATAGATTCAGTTGCAGCTTTAGTACCACAAGCAGAAATTGAAGGTGAAATGGGAGATTCTCATGTAGGGCTTCAAGCAAGATTAATGAGTCAAGCATTAAGAAAATTATCTGGTATTGTAAACAAAACAAATACAGTTGTAATATTTATAAATCAATTACGTGAAAAAGTAGGAATAATGTTTGGAAATCCAGAAGTTACTCCAGGAGGAAGAGCTCTTAAATTCTATTCATCTGTAAGACTTGAAATAAGAAAAGGTGAACAAATTAAACAAGGTACTGATGCTATTGGTAATAGGACAAATATTAAAGTAGTAAAAAATAAAATGGCTCCTCCATTTAAAGCTTGTTCAGTTGATATAGTTTATGGTGAAGGTGTATCAATTACTGGTGAAATTGTTGACTTAGGTGTAGAAGCTGGAGTTCTTGACAAGAGTGGAGCTTGGTATTCATATAATGGAGATAAAGTAGGTCAAGGTAAAGAAAATGTAAAAGAATGGCTTAAGAAAAATCCAAATATGAAAGAAGAAATTGAGAAAAAAGTTAGAAATTATTTTGACAATAACGATACACTAGAAATTGGTAAAAATGAAACAGAAGAATAATTAATGGAATAATTTAATTATTCTTTTTTGTTGACTTAATTTATTAAAGATGGTAATATACTCATTACCTAAAGGGGTGAAATATATGAATAATGAACTTTTTAAAAATTTTAAAGAAGCAAAAAGAACTAAAAATTTAAATTTATTGAAAAAAATGTATTATGAAAATCCAGAAGTTTTACAAATAAAATTTGAATATGCTAGACAATTAGTTAGAAATAGAAAATATGTTGATAGTAAAATTTTATTAACTGAATTATTAAACACACAATTTAAAAATTATGCTTTATTGGAATTAGGAAAATTAGAAGCAAAATTATCAAATATAGAAGAGGCAAGGAAATGTTTTACTAAGTTATTGCTTAATCCAAAAGATAAGCCTTTCGCACTATTAGAATTAGGTAAATTAGAATCTAAAATAGGAAATTATGAAATTGCTGAACAATATTTATCTAAATTATTAGATAGTGAAAGAGATAAACCATATGCTTTATTAGAACTAGGTAAGATAGCTAGAAATCAAGGAAAATATCAAGAAGCAAAAAAATATTTTGAAGAATTATATATGTTTAGCTTTGATAAAAATTTTGCTCTTTTGCAATTAGGAAAGTTAGAATGTATTCAAGGTAATTTAGAACAAGCACGAGTATATTATGAAGAATTATTAAATGATTATCCAAAGGATAGACCTTTTGCATTATTAGAGTTAGGAATGTTGGAATCAGCTTCACATAACATAGAAAAATCAAGAGAATATTTAAAAGAATTATTAAATTATCCAAAAGATAGAATTTGTGCACTGTTAGAATTAGGAAAGTTAGAAATTCAGGCAGGTAATTTTGATGAAGCTAAAAATTATTTAACTGAGTTATCTCATAATCCTAGAGAAAAAGGTAAAGCTTTAATTGAATTAGGTAAAATTAATGTTAAAGAGGGAAATTATGAAAAGGCAGAAGAAATTTTTAAGGGATTGTTGTCAAATTATAAGGATAGACCATATGCATTAATAGAATTATCTAGATTATCTTATCTTCAAAAAAACATTAATGAAGCTAAACAATATTTAAAAGAACTTTCTAATGATAAAAAACATGAAGATTATGTTATTTTTGAATTAGGTAAAATGGAAGAATTAGAAGGAAATTTGGAGATAGCTGCTGCTTATTATAAAAGATTAATTAATGTACCAAGTTATAAAGAAAGAATGTTATTTAATTTAGGAAAAATAGAAGAAAAACTTAGAAATTTTTCAAAAGCAACAGAATATTTTGAACAATTATTAAATAGCAATAAATATAAAAACTATGCTTTATTAGAAATGGGAAGAATTGCTAAAAAGCAAAAGAATGTAGAAAAATCAAGAGAAAATTTTGAATCTATATTAAATGAAAAAGGTGGTAATCTTGCAATTTTAGAATTAGGTAGATTAGAAGTAAAAGAAGGCAATACTGAACAAGCTAAGTATTATTTTGAACAATTATTAAATACTTCAAAAGCAGAATTTGCGATTGATTTATTAATCCTTTTAGAAATGAAAGAAGAAAATTATGTAAAAGCAGTTGAATATATGAATTTAGCTATAAAAAATAATTTCAAAATAAACCCAGAAATCTTAATATATATAATTAAAAAATTAAATATATTCTTTAATGTAGATTATTCTAAAATTGAAAATAATTATGTTATAAATCAAATTATAGATTATGATGAATTTGTAACTATTGAAAATATAATAGAAAAAAATAAGAACATAAATCCACCAATTGATTTTTATAAATTATTTAATGATTTGAGTAAAACTGTTAAGGATATGGAAAAAATAAAAAGAGTTTTATTGTATGATATATATTTAGTACCAAACAATAAAATAGATATTGATTGTGATTATTTATTTGTATCTACTTTACCAGAAACAAATAAAATAATTAATATGTATCCTATAGATAACAAGTATGAAATAGGTTTATTAATAAAAAATGATAAAACAGATAAAGTATTATTAAAAAAATAAATTATACATAAGGATTTTAAAAAAATCCTTTTTTTCTTGATTTATTTTTAACTATATCTTATAATAAATATAGAGTGAAATACTCAAAGTAGAAATGGAGGAATATTATGGCTAATGCTATGAGCTCCATTTTGCTAGTCCTAGTAGGACTTATTGTTGGAATAATCGTAATGTTTATATTTAATCTTATTAGAAAGAACTCTGCTAGTGACAAAGCTGATAAGATATTAGAATCTGCTCGTATTGAGGGAGATAAAATAAAAAAAGATTACATTGCTGAAGCAAAAGAAGAGGCTAATGAATTAAGAACTAAAGCTGATGAGGAAATAAAGGAAAAGAAGGCGGAAATAAAAGAATCTGAAAATCGTCTTATTACTCGTGAGGAAAATATAGATAGAAGAGATCAAAATCTTCAAAAAAGGGAAAATTTATTAGAAGAAAAAGAAAAAAATTTATTAGATAAACAAAAAGATATTCAAGAACAAGAAGCAAATGTGGAGAAACTTAAAGAGGAACAACTACAAGTTTTAGAAAAAATTAGTGGATATACTAAAGAAAAAGCTAGAGAATTAGTTATGAAAAAAGTAGAAGAATCTATGACTCTAGAAATAGCTTCATATATAAAAGAAAAAGAAGCAGAAGCAAAACTTGAGGTAGATAAAAAATCTAAAACTATGTTAGTTGAAAGTATGCAAAAGTATGCAAGTGATGTTGTTGAAGAACAAACAATCACAGTTGTGGATTTACCTAGTGATGATATGAAAGGACGTATAATCGGTAGAGAAGGAAGAAATATACGTACTATTGAAGCAGTAACTGGTGTTGATTTAATAATTGATGATACTCCAGAAGCAATAGTTTTATCATCTTTTGATCCACTTAGAAGAGAAATAGCTCGTATAACTATTGAAACATTAATTAAAGACGGAAGAATTCATCCTGCAAGAATTGAAGAATTATATGATAAAACTTGTAAAGAGATGAAAGAAAAAATAATAGAGTATGGACAAAATGCATTATTTGAATTAGGATTAACTAAAATGGATCCTGAGTTAATAGAACTAATTGGTAAATTACAATTTAGAACTAGTTATGGACAAAATGCGTTAAAACATTCTATTGAAGTCGCACAACTTGCTGGAATAATGGCAGGCGAACTTGGCGAAAATCAAATGTTGGCTAAAAGAGCGGGATTACTTCATGATATTGGTAAAGCTATTGACCATGAAATGGAAGGTAGTCATGTAGAAATAGGAGCTAACATAGCTAAAAAACATAAAGAAAATGATGTGGTAATAAACACAATAGAGTCACATCATGGAGATACAGAAGCTACATGTGTTATTGCTGAATTAGTAGCTATAGCAGACACTTTATCAGCAACTCGTCCAGGAGCTAGAAATGATTCATTAGAAAACTATGTACAAAGATTACATGATTTAGAAAATATAGCTAATGATCAAAAAGGTGTTGATACAGCATTTGCTATGCAAGCAGGTAGAGAACTTAGAGTAGTTGTAAAACCTGAAGAAATTAGTGATGTTGAAAGTCATAAAGTAGCTCGTGATATTAAAAATCGTATTGAAGAAGAACTTCAATATCCTGGAACTATCAAAGTTACAGTAATTAGAGAAACAAGAGCAATAGAAGAAGCTAAATAGTTTTCTTCTTTTTCTTTGAAAAAACATTGCTTTTTAATAAAAAATATGTTATTATTAATAACGTGATCCGCTGATTAATATAATTTAATGTTCATGATCATAAATTAGATAAAGGAGAGTGACATTGTGAATTTAGTTGAAAAAATTACTAAAAAACAAATCAGAACTGATATACCAGAATTCAGAGTTGGAGATACAGTTAGAGTTGATATCAAAATAGATGAAACTGATGCTAGTGGTAAAAAGAAATCAAGAATTCAAGCATTTGAAGGACTAGTTATGGCTATACAAGGTTCTGGAATAAGTAAAACATTTACAGTTAGAAAAGTTTCTGGAAATGTAGGAGTTGAAAAAACTTTACCAGTTAATTCACCAAGAATTGATACTATAACAGTAGTTAGAAAAGGTAAAGTAAGAAGAGCTAAATTAGGTTATATTAGAAAGTCTTCTAAAACACCAAAGATTAAAGAAAGAGTATAAGATAAGGCTTTTAAGCCTTATTTTTGTTGGGTGAGAATATGAATAAAGAAAAAGTAAAAAAAATAATAAAGGAATTATATCCATATATAGTTATAATAATAGTAGTAGTTCTTTTTAGAACTTTTATAGCTACACCAGTACGTGTTGATGGTGATTCTATGGATTCCACATTAAAAGATGGCGATATATTAATATTAAATAAGCTTAATAATAGTTATGAAAGATTTGACGTAGTAGTTATAAATAATGATGGAACTAAATTAATAAAAAGAATAATAGGTTTACCTGGAGAATATATAGAATATATAGATAATGATTTATATATTAATGGCAAAAAAATTAAAGATATTGAGACGTCTCGAACAGCTGATTTTTCTTTAAAAGAATTATATAATTTAGAAGAAATTCCAGAAGGTTATTATTTCGTATTGGGAGATAATAGAGGTAATTCTGTAGATAGTAGAGATTATAGAGTAGGTTTGGTTAAAGAAACTGAGATAGAAGGAATAACTACAATAAGATTATTTCCTTTTAATAAGATAGGTAATTTTAATTAGTACTAGAAATAGTACTTTTTATTATTTTATGGTATAATTTAAATGGTGATTTTATGAATGGAAATAGAGGAGCAAAAGGATCTATAAAAGATAGACTCATTAGTATGCTTTATAGATTAAGATATAAAAAGAAAGTACAAAAAGAAGAAGATTATAAAATATCAAATAAAGAGAAACAAAAAGATTATTTAACTACTTTACAAAATTTTAAAGAAGATGAAAATATAGAAGTACTCGATAAAAAAGATAAAAAAGAATTAGAAAAAATTGAGTTTCAAGCAAAATTTAAAGTAGGTAATGTAGAAAAAATAAATGAAAAAAATATTGAAAGTAAAGTAATAGAAATACCTAAAAAAAGTAAGGGTATTGAATTAAAATTAGATAGTATAGAATCAAAAACTAGTGAATTAGATGAACCTTTGAATTTAAAAAAAGAAATAAAAAAGACTAGCGAAGAAATCACAATTTTAAAAGAAGTAGATACATTTATAAAAAAAAGTTTAGATAATATAGAAGAAATAAAAGAAGATGTTGAAATATTAAAAAAAGAATCAAAAATAAAAAATACAGATACAGAAAATTTAGAAAAAAGGTATGCTGAATTAAAGAGAAAAGTAGAAAAGTTAAAAGAACAATATGATACAGTAAAAGATAAATATGATTTAAGTGAATTCTCTATATTAGAAAGTATTAAGTTAATTGATAGTATTAGTAATTATAAAACAGTTGCTAGTTTAAATGAATTAGATATGATGCTTAATGTTTGTAAAAAAGAAATACAAAAAATAGATAATATTGAAGTAATAACACATAATAAGAAAACTATAGGGTCTAATATAGATAATATAAAAAAAGAACAAAGTCAAGTAAAAATAAAATTTAAAAAGAGTAAAGAAAATATAAATAGTATTTCAAATATAGAAGAAATGATTGTTTATGAATTAAACCAACAAAAGGAAATAGTTGATGATATGTATGAAAAAGCTTCTCATTTCGAAAAACAAATAAGTAAAAAAATAGAATTAATAGGACATAGAAATATACTTGGTTCTTTATTTAAAATAGCGGGTGGTATACTTACTTTACCTTTAACAGGTAGACAACTATTTGGGGTAACTTTAGGTTCTACTATGATAAACAAAGGTTTAAAAGAGATGAATAAGAAATTAGAAACTCGTGAAAAAATAGTTGTAGATTATAAGTATGAAGATATTTCTAAGCAAATAGAAGACGTAAAAGATAAAGTAGAATACACTAATTTAGTTTTATCGGATTCTTTAAATGAAATAAAAAAATTAAAAGATAACTTTAAAAATGTATATTATGAATATAATGAAATACTATCAGAATATAATTCTACATTAGAAAAATTAAATAATTTAGAAACAAAAATTTTAAAGCAACAATCTAAGTTGCTAAATATGGATAAAAAATTAGAGCAAGAAAAAGAAATGAATAAACAAAAAATGAAAAAAATAGAAGAAATGCGTAATTCATAAATATGAAAGGTTTGAAAAAATGAATAAAAAATTTATATTAGTATTAATTATAATTGTGATATTAGGGATTTGTTTAGGTTTGGGAATAATGAAAATTTTCAAAACTCAAAATTCTCAAAAAGTAAAAAATAATGAATATATAATAGTAACTGATTACAAATATAAAACAATGTTAAATGATGGAGGAAGTCATCATAATATTTACTATGAGATAAGTGGTAATGTAGTAAAAAAATATGAAGATTATTATATAGGTTTTAAAGGATATGAATATCAAGGAAAATTAATTTATGAGAAAGAAATTAGTAATAAGATAAAAAAAGAACTTATTAGTTTAATTGAACAATTACTTTTAAAAGAAGATTTAAATGAGACTAACAATTATTCACCATTTGTTATTAAATCTTTAGATCAAGAAAAAAATATCTTTAATGAAGAATCAATAAAATCTCTAAAAGAAATTTTAAAAAAAATAGATAGTTTTTAATTGTAGTTATTGAAAATATAAAAGTTTTGTTATTCGAAACACATAGATAATTTTTTCCAATTGATGAATGGCTATCAGTTTTGAATATGTAATTAAAAATTAAATTTATAAAAGAATGGAAGTATGATGTATGAAAGAAGAATTAAAAAAGTATATAAGCAAAGATCATTCATTTGACAAAACTACTATGTTAGGCATATTTTGTCTAATAGCTGTAATTGCTGGTATTTTCGGATTTATATATGAATTTATATTTTATTATTTTAATAGTGGTATGCAACACTTTTATTGGAGAGGGGGCAATTTCCTCCCTTGGATAAATATATATGCTATAGGTGCAATTATGATTTATTTTTTAACATACAAATATAGGAAGAATCCACTAAAAGTATTTTTTATAGGTTTAATATCTTGTGGTATACTAGAATACATAGCAGGGCTTGGAATGTATATTATAGGTGATGGTTTCAGGTGTTGGGATTATAATACAGAGATATTGAGTTTTGGAAATATAGGCGGTTTTGTTTGTTTAAGAAGCGTGTTATTTTTTGGATTATCAGGTTTATTATTAATTTATGTAATTGTACCTATTTGCTTTTATATTGCAAAAAAAATAAATAAGGAAACATTATTGACCATAAGCATTATATTATGTTCTATAATATTAATAGATGAAATTTATAATTTATTAATAGCTAGAATTTTATCATTACCTAGAGCTTCAGATATTTATAGTAGTATAGGATTTAATTATATGCATTTTTAATAGGTGTAAAATGATAAAAATTTGTTTTGTTTGTCTTGGAAATATATGTAGATCTCCACTGGCAGAATTTATTTTAAAAGAAAAAGTAAAAATGATGAATTTAGAAAAAGAATTTTTAATAGTATCAAGAGCTACTTCATATGAAGAAGATGGAAATTCTATGCATTATGGTGCAAAAGAAATATTAAATAAGAATAATATACCATATACAAATCATGTGGCAAAAAGATTAGAAAAAGATGATTATAATAAGTATGATTATTTTGTTTGTATGGATGATTCAAATGTAATAAACACATTAAAAATTTTTAATACTGATCGTTACAATAAAATAATTAAACTTTTAGGTGATAGAGATGTAAAAGATCCTTGGTATACTGGAGATTTTGAAGAAACATATAGAGATATAAATTATGGGCTAGATAATTTAATTAAGAAAATTAAATAGGTGGTAATAATGGAAAAAGTATTTAACAAGTTGGTTAGGGATAACATACCTAATATAATTGATAATAATGATGAAATTGCAATTACAAGAATATTAAGTAATGAAGAATATAGAATTATACAAGATCAAATATATCTTAGTGATTTCGATAAATATATAAATGAACTTGAAAAACTTGATACAAGTGACAAAAATGAGGTGTAAAATGAGAATAATATTAGCGTCTTCTTCAAAACAAAGACAAGATATATTTAAAATGATAGGGTTAAAGTATGATGTTGTCACAAGTAATGTGGATGAAGTAAGTGTTCAAAAAGAACCTAATAAATATGTTGAAGAACTATCTTTAAATAAAGCAAAATCTGTTATTAATCAAATTAATGATAAGCTATTATCATTGCGGCCGACACCATTGTATATAGTGATAAAAAAATGTATGAGAAACCTAAAACTAAGAAAGAAGCATATATTAATTTGAAAGAATTATCTAATAATAAACATTCAGCATATACGGGAATAACAATAATTGACTTATATAAGGAAAAAACAATATCTTTTAGTTCAAGAGTGGATATTTATTTTAAAAAATTAAGTGATGAAGAAATTGAATGGTATGTTAATAATGAAGAAAAAATATTTAAATGTTGTGGTTACGTTCCGTTAGGAAAGGCCTCAATATTTATTGATAAAATCGATGGCGATTATAATACTTTATTAGGTATTTCCCCAAGCATAATGTTTGAAAAACTAAAAGAATTAGGGTATAGTATAACTGATTTTGATTTTGAAAAAGGAAGCGATTAAAATGGATAATCGACAGAACTCAACAAATATAAATTGGTATATTCCACCTTATGGAAAAACTCATTCAAATCGTTATAAACAAAGTCTTTTAAATTGATTTCTTTTTACATTTTATAAACAAAAATGATAGAAATTTAAATAAAATAGAGGTAATTACGCTTTATGAGAGGAGAAAGAATATGGCAAAAGATTTAATAATTAGAAGTAGTGCAGAAGAATTTATAACATTTAAAGTACAAGAAAAAGATAAAGGCATACAAGTAAGATACGAAAATGAAACTTTATGGATGACTCAAAAAGCTATGACAGAATTATTTAATGTAGAACAACCTGCAGTAGCAAAGCATTTAATTAATATTTATAACGAAAAAGAGTTAGATAAAGATTCAACTTATTCCAAAATGGAATTAGTTCAAAAAGAAGGAAATAGACAAGTAAAAAGAAAGGTTGAATTTTATAATTTAGATGCAATTATTTCAGTTGGTTATAGAGTGAATTCTTTGAGGGCAACTCAATTTAGAAGATGGGCCACCAACGTATTAAAAACATTCACTATCCAAGGATATGTACTAGATAAAGAAAGAATGAAAAACGGGTCATTTATAGATAAAGATTATTTTGAAAAGTTATTAGAAGAAATAAGAGAAATAAGATTATCTGAAAGAAGGTTTTATCAAAAAATCACGGATATTTATGCAACTAGTATTGATTATGATTCTAAATCTCCAATATCAATCGAATTCTTTAAAAAAGTTCAAAATAAAATGCACTATGCAGTATCTCGTCAAACTGCAGCAGAAATTATTTATAGTAGAGCAGATTCAGAAAAAGAAAATATGGGGCTTACTTCTTGGAAAAAATCTCCTAATGGTAAAATTATGGAATCAGATGTTGTAATTGCTAAGAATTATTTATCAAAAGATGAACTTCAAGATTTAGAAGGAATTGTAAGTGCCTTTTTAGAAATTGCAGAAAATAGAGCAAGAAGACATATCCCAATGACAATGGAAGATTGGGCAACTAGAATAGACAAATTTTTATTATCTGATGATAGAGATATCTTAAATGATGCAGGTAAAATATCGCACGAAATAGCTTGCGATAAAGCATTAACTGAATTTGAAAAATATAGAATTATACAAGATCAAATATATCTTAGTGATTTCGATAAATATATAAATGAACTTGAAAAACTTGATGTAAGTGACAAAAGTGAATAATATTAATTTGTTTGTAATTTCGTCGAATTCGACGGAATATAAGAGAAATTATTAGGAGATAGTAAAGAATATGAAGGACAAGTATAATATAAAAGAATTAGAAGAAAAAATTAATAAATGTAAAAATATGAAACTAGAAGATATTAATCCTGATGATGTAGATGAATTAAGTTCTATCAAAATAGATAGAAGAAAATCAAGTAATGAAAGAATTTTAGATTTTTTAGCACAAGTAAAAAATCCTTATGTATTCAAAGTAAATGGAAACCTTGTTAGAATGAGTTTTTCTGCAAACGCTCCAACAGCAGATGATTGTCTTACGAGAGTGTTGGAAAATTTATATAGATAGTTAGGAGTAATATATGAAGGAGTTAATGAAAAGCAATATATATGATGTTGATGAAACAATAATTGTTGTTGGAAGTTGCCTAAAAAATATGCAACCAAAAGGTTATGAAAAGTTACAAAAAATATCAAATAATATTTATGAGTTGTGTTTAGAAGAAACTCATATAAATATGGCAATAACAAAAATTGGTGGTATGTTTAGAACAAATAAAATAAAGAAAATTATTTTCGCTTCTGTTGATAAATCACCACATTGTATACAGCTTCATTATATACAAGATGAATTACGAAAAATGATGAATTTATCAAATATAGAAACAGAAAATTATGTTATAGTAGATAATGAATTAATAAAAATTAGTACGGAAACAATTTCATTATCAAAAAACTTAAGTAAATTATCTAACTTAAACACTGAAGGGAAGTGATCATAATGGAAAATCGACAAAATTCGACAAATATAAATTGGTATCCAGGACATATGGCAAAAACTAAAAGATTAATAAGTGAAAATTTAAATTTAATTGATGTAGTGTATGAAGTAATAGATGCTAGAATGCCATATTCATCTAAAATAAAAGATATAGATAATTACATTAAAGATAAAAAAAGAATACTTATTATGACAAAAATAGATTTATGTGATATGGATGAAACTAAAAAATGGATTAAGTATTATGAATCTTTAGGTTATACTGTTATTGGATTAAATTTAGAAAAGAATACTAATTTAAATAATTTAATAAATTTAACTAATAAGTTGATGGAAGAAGAAAATCAAAAAAGATTAGATAAAGGTATGACTAAAAGAAAAACAAGAGTACTTGTTGTTGGAATACCTAATGTAGGAAAGAGTACTTTAATAAATAGATTAGTAGGTAAAAAAGTAGCTAATGTAGGAAATATGCCAGGAGTAACAAAAAATTTAAGTTGGATAAGAGTAGATAATGATATAGAACTTATGGATACTCCAGGTATACTTTGGCCAAAATTTGATGAAGAGAGAGTTGCTTTAAATCTTGCTAGTTTAACAGCTATCAAAGAAGAAATACTTCCAATAGATAGGGTAGTTATTTATATTTTAAATACTTTAGACAAATATTATAATAGTATTTTAAAAGAGAGATATGGTATAGATAAAGTTGATAATGACGAATTAGAAGAAACTTTAGAAATTATAGGAAGAAAAAGAGGCTGCTTAGTTCGTGGGGGAGTAGTTGACTATGATAAAGTTTATAGTGTAGTTATAAATGATATTAAAACGGGAGTATTGAAAGGTATTACATTTGATAGATATGAATAAGAATATGTTAGTTTTAGCTTATCTAGGAGATAGTATATATGAAACATATATTAGAAAATATTTAATAGATAAAGGAATATGTAAAGTAAAAGAATTACAAAGTGAATCTATAAAATATGTGAGTGCTAAAGGGCAAGCTTCTTACTTAAAAGAAATGATAGATAATAATTTTTTTAGTGAAGAAGAATTAAATATAATTATGTGTGCTAGAAATCATAAAAATAATCATAAACCTAAAAATTGCGATATTGTTACTTATAAATATGCAACAGGTTTTGAAGCTTTAGTAGGCTATTTATATTTAGAAAATAAAATAGCTAGAATAGAAGAAATTATAAATTATATAATAAAAAAATAAGAATTGATTTTTTCAATTCTTATTTTACATTTTGACTCCAAACAACTCTGGCTTCTAATATTTCAGTTAATTCTAATAATTCAGCGTCTTCGAAAGATATAAAAAATTGGCTATATCCTATAAAATTTTTATTTGTTTCTACAATATTACCATTTTTATCCATTGTAAAACCAGGAGCCTCTTCATAAAGTTCTTCGTGAATGTAATATCCACCAACACCCTCATTTTTAAATACATCCATATTAGTTATATAGTCAAGAATATGAGCTTTTAAATCTTGTTGATCTTCTGTAGCAGCATTTATAGTAATTTCAGTATTCTCATTTTTATTATGTGTACAAGCTGTCATAGTAGCTGCCATAATGCTAGCTGTGCCTAAAGCCGCTAATCTTACTTTATTTCTGTTTAAAAAATTTGTTATTGATTTATTTATAGTTAATTTTGACATAAATAGTTTCCCCCTTCGATTGGATAATATATTAATATATTTTTATAAATTTGTCAAATTATAAAAAATCACTTTATTTTGTTTATAAAAATTAAAATAAATGTTATAATCTTATATAGAAATTACTTAGGAGGTAACTATGCTTGTATTTGGAAAAAATGTAGCTTTAGAATATTTAAATAGTGATAAAAAAGTATATAAAGCATTTATACAAAATAACTTTAATGATTATGATTTAATAAATAAAATTAATCATAATCATATCAAAGTACAAACTTTAACTAAATTGGATATGGATAAAAAAGTGAGTGGACTACATCAAGGAATAATATTAGATGTTGAAGATTATAAGTATGCAGATATTTATGATATTATAAGTGATACTGATAGTTTACTTGTAATGCTAGATCACATAGAAGATCCTCATAATTTTGGAGCTATTATACGTTCTTGTGAAGCTGCCGGTGTAGATGGGATAATTATACCTAGTGATAGAAGTGTAGAAGTAAATTCTACTGTTATAAAAACTAGTGTAGGTACTACAGAAAAAATGAAAATAGCTCGTGTTACTAATTTAAATAGTACAATTAAACTTTTAAAAGATAAAGGATATTGGATATTTGGAACTGATATGAATGGAACTGATTATACCAAGTTAGATTATAAAGGTAAAACTTGTATTATATGCGGTAATGAAGGATCTGGCATGTCTAAATTAGTTGGAGAAAATTGTGATTTTATAGCTAGTATACCTATGAAAGGTGAGGTAAATAGTTTAAATGCTTCAGTTGCTACTGCAATAATCGTATTTGAAGCTGTAAAACAAAGGGGGTAATATGGATTATAAAGATTTTAATGATTATGAATTATTAAGTTATATAGCTGAAGGAAATGAAGATGCAAATAATATAATTATAAAAAAATATGAACCGTTAATAAATAAAATAGCTACTAAAATGATACCTTATTGTAAAAATAATGGACTTGATAAAAATGATTTAATTCAAGAGGGTATGATAGGTTTAAATCATGCTATAGATAAATATCATGAAATGGAAGATACTTTGTTTTATACATATGCTAAAAAATGTATAGAAAGAAAAATAATAAGCGTAGTTATTGCTTCTAATAGAAATAAAAATAAAATATTAAATGAATCTATATCTTACGATGATGAAGAAAATTTACTTTTAAAATTTATAAAAGATACTAATCCAAATCCAGAAGAATTTATGATAGATATAGAGCTTGAAAATGATTTGTTAGATAAAATAAAAGAAGTTTTAACAGATTTAGAAGATCAAGTATTTGAATTGTTAATATCTGGATTTAATTATAAAGAAATAGCTGAAATATTAGATAAAGATAGTAAATCTGTAGATAATGCAATTCAAAGATTAAAAACAAAAATAAAAAAAGTAATTGATGATAAAAATAAGAAGGATTAAAATTATTTGAATTTTAATCCTTCTTTTCCATTTTCTTTATATTTTTTGACCCATCTTCTTACAGTAGAAGGATATGTATTATAATATCGAGCTGCAGGTTTATTGCCATATTTTAAAGCATATTCTACCATATCTAATAATATCGCTTCTTTTTCTTCTTTAGTTTTATTTTCATACAAATCTTTTTCATCAACATCATATAATCTAAATTCTGTAGACATAAACACCTCCTATACTGATTATCTAATTAAATTATAACAATAAAATATTTAAAATAATGCAAAGTAATAAAAATATAGTAAAAAAAACAATAAATATAGATATTGATTTTATCTATGTTTTTTTATATAATTAGTATAGAAAAAAATAAAGAAAGTAGGTAGTCCTGATGAAAAGATTAAGAACATTTGTACGTGCTGGGGGGGGGTATCCTCTATTAAATAAACTAATAAAACCAAAGAGTTTATTAGTATTATTAATGTTTTTAGTACTAAGTGTAAGTATAGGATATTCTAGTTTAACAACAAGTTTAAATATAACAGGATTAGTAACAAAA
>JAFTRC010000051.1 GCA_017462455.1 Bacilli bacterium
ATTTTTCTACCCCTCTAAACCAATACTTTAATGTATCCCAATTTCTATATCTAATAGAACTATTGTCTGTATTTTTTTCTGGACTATATTTTTCTTTCTCTTTTAACCATTTTTTATCTGTACTATCTACCCATGTTACTACAAAATCTATTTTATTCATTTAATCACCTTGATAAATTTTTTCTAATTTTTTCACTTCATTTTCTATATCATATTTTTTTATTCTAGAATTAATTTTATCTACTCTTTTTAATTTTTTTGAAGTTAATAATTTAACCCATTTTTCAATATCAGTTATAGGTAAAAAATCAACATTATTATTTATTTTTATGTCACTTGGAATTGTATTAGAAAACAAGCATGGCAATCCATTGATTTGTGCCTCTATACCAACTATTCCTAACCCTTCATATCTAGAAGGAAATGCGAATATATCAAACGCACTATAATATTTATAAGGGTCATCTGAATGTATTATTAATACATTTTTAGTTAAATTTAATTCGTCTATTAAATTTCTTATATTTTCTTCATCATGACCACAACCAATTAAAATTAGTTTTGATTTTTTATTAATTTTTAAATATTCTTTAAATACTTTAATTAAAAATTCTTGATTTTTTTGGTAGCACATTCTGCCTACATGTCCAATTACAAATTCATCTTTTATTTTTAATTTTTTTCTTATTTCTTCTCTATACTTTTCATTATATTTAAATTTATCTATATCAAACGCATTATTTAAAACTTGAAAATCTAATTTTTTGCCAAATAGCCACTCTCCTGCCTGTTTAGTACAAGCAAGAAAATGTGTTCCTAATTTTTTTAATTTATGTTTATTTATAGCATGAAAAAATCTAAAAATTATTTTGGGATTCATTCCTGAATTATGTGAATGAATTATTATTTTTTTTACTTTGTATTTACGAGCTAATTTTAAATGTAAAATATCAGCAACTGATACTGCATTGGCATGAACAATATCATAATTACCTTTCTTTATTATATTTTTTAATAATTTATGATGAAGAAAAGGTTGATGTCTAAGATTAGGAATAGAAAATATTCTTCCACCATTTTCTTTTACTTCCTTTTCATTAAATACAGTATTATATTTAACAACAAAATCTATTTGATATTTCGTATGATCCAATTTTCTATAATAAGAAAAGTAAAAATTTTCTACTCCACCTACTCTATTACTTAATCCAAAAACCAAAACTTTTTTTTTCATTCTAACTTAACACCTTATTTCTTTTAAAAATATTTTTTAATATTTTAACGAAATATTTAAATTTATCTGTTCTATAAAATACCGCTACTAATATTAAACTAGGAATAACTATAGACAATATACAATTTTTTAAAAACTCTAAATATATATTATCAAAAGAATATATATTAGATAAACTAAATGATATTAAAAGTATTAGAAAAAATAAAAATATATATTCTAATATTTCTTTAAAATATGATAAATATCCTTTATTAAATAATTTTTTATATACATATTTTGGATAACTGTAAAAAAATAGCCAAAAACTACTTATTATAGTACCTAAAAACACTCCTGAAAGTCCAATAAATTTTATCAATATTAAACTTACAACTATGTTAGTTATTGATTCAATGATTGGTACATATCTATCTTCATAATAAAGGCTAGCAGCATCCTTAAATACATAAAATGTAGCTCTCATACAGATAAAATAATAGTTTACAATTATAACAATTAAAACATTTGTAGAAAGTAAATATTCTTCTCCAATCCAAATAGTTATGAAATTTTCCATAACTAATAGCAAAGCTATTCCTGTAATTGTTGTAAGTAAAAAATTTATAAAATGAATTTTTTTAAAAATATCATATTGTTTTTCTTTTGATTCTGTAACAATTAAATTCCCTGTACTTGCAGTTGTAGCTTGTATTATTTGAAAAATCATTGATTTTACTGCATTTATAATTAAACAATAATTAGAGTATATTCCTAGTGTTATAAGACCTATAAATTTTGAAATTAATAAATTATCAGTTCCTAGTACGACAAATCCACCTATTTTGTGAAATAACATTCCTTTTGTTTTTAGAAAAATACCTTTTCTTGTATCTTTATCAAGTTTTTTTACATCTTTATCCTTTAAATAATTATATTGTTTATTTACTATGAAATTTATTACAACATTTTCTAAAATAGTCATTATTATATTTATACTTAAAAACAAATAATAATTTTTTGTAGTGTATAAAATAGCTATTTGAATAACGTTTATAACGATTACATAAACAATATGAATAATATTTATTATATAATTTTTTTGATTAGCATACAATATATTTCTTTTATAAGATAAAAAATATGAAAATACAACTGAAAGTAAAAATAATATATATGCAAAATTAATATTTACATTTATAGTTAATTCTTCAATAAAATATGGAATAAGTGGCATTATAATAAGTCCTATAAATAAAATTATAATACCTATACACACATAACACTTTTTATAAAATTTCATTAAAGATTTCTGTTTTTCTATATCATTTTCAACTATTGGTTTGTACAAATAATAAGCTATTGAACTACCTATACCAAGTTCTACTATACTAAGCATCGATATTACATTAGAAAACAAACTATTAAGACCTAGATATTCACTCCCTAAAACATTTATAAACACCGCTTTAGCTATTAAATTTACAATAATACCTATAAATTTTAAAATAACAGAAGAAAACATGTTTCTTATAGAATTTTTTACTCTCATTGTTAAACTAACTCCCTTTTAATTAAAACCATTCATCTTCATTAAATAAAACATAATTAAATAATAATAAAAATGGATTATAATAAAATTTAAATAAAATTGATTCCATAAAACTATATATAATTATTAATACTAAACATATTATATGTATATATTTCTTTTTACCATATAATGTTTTAAATATAGCTCTAAACATTAAAACTATTACAGACATTATAATAACACCATAGTATAAAGTAAAATGAACAAAGCTATTATCTAATGAGAAATACTTTTGTCCATCAATTACTTCAACACTACTAAATGTTTGTATTTCATTTCCAAATAAATTTAAATCATAATTTTCTAAATAAGTAGATGCCCAATAAAGTCTTTCTGATGAAATAGAATCTATTTTTTCAGCAATTATATTGTTTTGTCTATATAATCCTATCAATAAAAATGTAATGATAGTTAATATTAAAACAGAATTTTTTGCTAAAAAATTTATAGGTTTAATTTGTATTAATTTAAATATGTATTTTTGATTAAATAATAATAAAATTAAACAACACAATATTATACAAAAGCTTGCTCTACTTTTTGAATAAAAATAAACTATAAAAGCAAATAATGCGATTAATACAGATAATATTATTCTCTTTTTAGTTGTTGGGCTTTTATAAAACAAATAAACTAAATCAATAGATATCAGCATTAAATATAACCCAAATTTGTTAGGATGCCAGAAACCAAATGCATATCTAAGAACCCCACCAGCTCTATATATCTCTACAACCTCAGTTAAATCAAAACAATATAATACGAACAATGTTATAACAAAAACTATTCTAACTATCGCATCATACTTTATAAAATCATCAAATTTTATATTTCTAAATGTACAGATAAACAAAAATGTTCTTAAAAAAATCGTATTATTTATTGTTATAGAAGAAATAACACCTAGTATAAATAAAATGGTTAAAATTATCAATGACTTTTTATTTATTGGCTTTTTTATATAAAAATTCTGATACAAGAATAAAATTATTAATAAAATAATTGGTATATAATATATTACATTAAAAAATGTATCGTTTAAAAATAAAACTTGCTTAAATGTATAAGAGATTAATATCAAAGTATAAGATACAAAAAATAAAAATTTATTAATATCTAGTTTCATTAAATATTTCCTTTTAAAACTATTTTTATTGTTTTAAATATACATTTAATATCCATCCAAATCCCCATATTTTTAATATAATAATATTCTAAATTTAATCGTTTTTTATAAGTCATTTCTTGTCTTCCATTACATACCCACCAACCTGTTATTCCAGGTTTTATACTATGGTATATTTTAGGATTGCCTTTATGCTTTTGCAATTCTCCATCAACTAATGGTCTAGGTCCAATTAAAGACATATCCCCTTTTAAGATATTTATAAATTGGGGTAATTCATCTATAGATGTCTTTCTTAAAATTTTTCCTATTTTTGTTATTCTTGGATCATTTTTTAATTTTTGATTCTTATCCCATTCATTTTTATATTTTTTTATTTTTAAAAGTTCCTCTAACTCTTCTTCTGCATTTGGAATCATTGTTCTGAATTTATATAAATTAAATTTTTTTCCATTTTTTCCAATTCTGACTTGAACATAAAATATACTATTAAAATCCTTATTCAATAAGGTGATTATTTTTATTAAAATTGATATTGGAATTAAAAGTATTAAAACTATTATTCCAAATATTATATCAAACATTCTTTTTAAAAATAAATATATCATATTATTTAATCTTTTATTATTCATTGAACAACATCCTTCTTTATGTTAACTAATTATTATAAAAATAACTACTCCTACTTTTATTTTTTATTTTATTAAATAACTCTGGATTATGTACTCTAAAAACATGTATAATTTTACCTAACCAGTACGTCATTAAAGTGTTTTTCAATCTAATAGGTATTAAAATCGCTCGTATTTTTCTACTCCTAGGTTTAGCATATTTTAAAGTTTCCTTAGTTAATTCATCTCTTATAACTTTTTTTATAAATGCATATTTTTTCTTAAAATTCATTTTAGATGAATGAACATTTTCAATACAAGCTATAACTCTTTCTATATATCTCCTACAAGAAAACTCATAATACAATTCCTTATTTAATTTCCATTTTTCAAAATATTCATTAAATTCGTAAAATTCTTTTTTTCGTATTTCAAAAATATTATTAATATATTGCTTTGTTATAGAACCATTTCTTTCTCTTAAATAATGATAGAAACAACTTGATGAATTATACATACAAACAATTGAATCTAAATATAAACGATTGAAGATAATATCTTCACCATAATTTATGTTAGGAAATTTAATATCTTTTTTTTCAATTATATCTCTTAAATACACCTTATTCCAAACATTATATAACATTGTACTATCCCATAAATTTATAAAATCGTTTTGGATTTCTTTATGATTTTTATATAGTTTTTCTTTGTAATTGAAAACATCAAAATTTGATGAAGATGTTTCTGAAAAATAACCAAAATTAAGCAATTGTATACTTGGATTTTTACTAAAATAATTTATTATCTTTTGAAAATAATTTTGATCTATATAATCATCTGCATCCAAAAAGCAAATAAGATCTCCACTAGCAATAGATAATCCTTTATTTCTTGCATTAGATACTCCATTATTTTTTTGACTTATTATTTTTATATTTTGTTGTTTAAATTGCTTTAATTTTTCTTTTGTAGAATCCGTACTTCCATCATTTATAATTATTAATTCAAAATTTTTATAGTTTTGAATTAATACGGAATTGACGACTCTTTCGATATAATCTTCACAATTATAAACTGGTACTATTATTGAAATTTTCATATTTACTCCTAGTTTTTATTAATTTCTTGATATATCCTTTCACAATTTTTAGAATCATTTAATTCAAAAAATTGATCCATTCTTGTTTTATACATAGATTCTATAACAAAATCATTTTGGATATATTCTAATATTTTATCCACCACTTTATTTTCTCTATTTATAACTGGTCCAAATCCATCATTTTTATAACTAAAATATCCTCTTTGGTACTGTCTACGTCTAAATTCTTTTTTATCAAATTGAAAATATATTATAGGTTTTCTCATATAACCAAAATCCATAAACACACTCGAATAATCAGTTATTAATAGTGCTGATTCTTTTAACACTTTTTGTATATCCGTATTTAAATCTAAAAATTTAATATTTTTTGATTTAGATTTAAATTTATATAAAAACTTTTGCATATCAATATGTGGATAAAATAAAATATTAATTTTATTTTTCTCTATATAATTTATCATTTTTTTATCTGTTAATAAATTATTCCAATTTTTATAAAAATCGGTATCAACAAAATCAAATTTTTGTCCCAAAGAATTCGTGTCTCTTCCAAGCCATATTCTCCAAGTTGGCATTATTAAAATTTGCTTCTTATTAACCTTAACATTATGAAGCCCATCGAAACGAGCAAGTCCAGTATATATCACAGATCCTTTAGGATATCCATAAGTACTAGCTATATATTCAAATTCTTTTTTAGCTCCACAAATAAAATATTTAAATTTTGTGTTTTTATAAATTAACCATTCACAATAATCCTTTATAACACCGTGTTGTAAAAAAACCCTATTGTTAAATAAATTTAAGTATACATGTAATATATAAAATAGCGGTTGGGCTGGATTTCCATTCTTTTGGCTACTTATATTTAAATCACAAGATAAATAATATACCCAATGCTTAAAACTTTTAAATTGTATTATATTATTATATTTCTTTATCTTAACATAATCTTTTTCTTTTTTATCTATAACATAATAGCTTTCTAACTCTGGATGATTTTCTTTTAAATACTTATAAAAATGATAACCGTTATCTCTTGCATGATATCCATCTTCACATATTAACCATATTTTTTGTTTTTTTAATTTATTATATACTCTAAAAATAATAGAAATTGGTAAAACAAATATAAATATAAACGGTGATATTAAATCAGTTAATTTTATATATTTTAAATTTTTTAAAATTTGTTTCAATTTAACATCACTTCCTCAGATTAATACTTTGGGTTATATCAATATTTTATCATATTCGACTTTTTTAAACAACAATTTAACACATTTAATCAATAAGAATATAATATTATTGATTAAGGAGGAGAACATTTTGAAAAAGGTTGTTTTTTATTTAATTGCTTTTTTAATTATAGTTTTAATAGCTATTGGTATTTTTTATAAGAAAGATAATTCAAATAATGAAAATTTAACTAAAATTACAGTAGCTGAGGTTGCTCATAGTATTTTTTATACACCTATGTATGTTGCAGATGCTTTAGGATATTTTGAAGACGAAGGAATAGATGCAGATATTATTCTTACTAGTGGTGCGGATGCAGTTGCTGCTTCTGTAATGAGTGGGGATGCACAAATTGGATTCTGTGGTAGTGAACAATCTATCTACATATATAATGGTGGAGAAAAGGATTATTTAGTTAATTTCGCTGGATTAACTAAAAGAGATGGAAGTTTTATAATCGGTAGAACTGATGAGGAATTTAATGTTAAAGATTTAAAAGGAGCTCATATAATTGCTGGACGCGAAGGTGGTATGCCGGCTATGACTTTAGCTTATACATTAAATGAAAATGGTATTGAGTTAGATGAACTAAAATTTGATACTTCTATTGCATTTGCTTCTATGTCAGGTGCATTTATAGGCGGTACTGGAGATTATGTTGCTTTATTTGAACCAACAGGCCTTCAACTTGAAAAACAAGGATATGGTTATGTAGTTGCTTCACTTGGAGAATTAGGTGGTGAAGTTCCATACACAACTTTTATGACTAGAAAAAGTTATCTAAATGATAACAAAGATATTATAGAAGGTTTTGCTCATGCTATTCAAAAGGGGCTTGATTATACTTTTAGTCATACTGATGAAGAATTGGCTGAAATTATAACTGATTACTTTCCTGATACATCAAAAAATGATTTAACCGAAACTATAAAAAGATATAGGGATGCTGATTCTTGGTACTCTACTACTTATATAACTAAAGAAGGGTTTGATAGAGTTCAAGATATAATGGAAAATTCTGATAAACTTGAAAAAGAAGCACCATACGATAAATTAGTTAATAATGAATATAATAAAAAATAAAAAAGGAGTGCTGATACACTTATATTAAGTATTAGCGCTCTTATTTTTTATTTATTAAAAATCTATATTTATTAAGCATACAAAACTTATTAGACAACATATTAAACCTATTACTAAAAACGAACGAAACCAAGGAGAACGTTGTGTTATATATATATCATTGGATACAGTTGCTTTTTTGGGTTTATTTAAATAATAAAGTGTAATTTCTTGAGGTAATCTATTTATGCTTATTAATCTATATTTATATTTACGTCCATTGTGTTCATACTCATATACACCAATTTCTTTTCCATTTGTCATATACTTACCACTACGATTATAATCATAATCATCATAATGTTTAATTAATCGTGCTGTAATTACATTACCCTTTACTTTTGCCCTTTCGACTAATTTTTTATTTATAAATGGACCATAAAAAATCTTTCTCAAAAATATAAATATAGGTGTTATAAATATTGTTCCAACAATTCCAAATACTATTGATGTAATTGCTTTTGCTAATAATTCAGTATTCAACTATAATTACTTCTTTCTACAATTTATTTTACTTTATTTTCATTATATTTAGCTAAATCCCATTTCTTTCTTGGAACTAATACTACTGTTAAAATAGCTTGATTTAACTCTTCGTTAATTTCTACATCAACTACTTTTGATAAAGAGCCTTTATTTATTAAATATTCATTTTGATTAATAGAATAACTCATATCATTATTTAAAAGCAAAGCTCCTTCGTCGTATTCTGGAGTAATTAAATATTTTATTTCTACATTATAATTCTTTCCAGTATCTAAAGTTTTGTTGAAATAACAAGTATCTTCTAAAATTGAGGTACTAGTAAAACCATCTTCAAACATATAGTTTCCTTCTAAATTTTTTAAATCAATAATCGATGTAATTCCATATTTAGAAAAAGAATCAAGAGTTGTGCCTCTATATGTAGCGAAGTTATATGGTAATGAAGGAAATTTAGTCAAAATAGAACTTATTTTATTTGAAAGATCAAAAAATCTTTTTTTAGTTTCAAAGTCTAAAAGCCCATTTTCTTCATAAGTCCAATTATTTCTTAATATAGCATTTATATTTTTAAAATTATATCCTGTATAACTCCTTAAATCTAGTAATTCATCTTGAGTTACTAAACTTAAAAATTCTGAAATATTATCCTTAAAAATAGTTTGTAATGATTCTTGTGAATCTATTTCTATAAATTTTTGATTTTTAACTTCATTAATAAATTGTTCCATTTCATACTTAGTTTCATTATCAATATATTTTAATACCATATCTGTCATTTTTGAATGTCCTATTTCCATACTATCACCTATTTAATTGTATCATATTATTTATATTTGTTAAAATCTTTTTATTTATAAAGGGCATTAATTATTACTAAAAAAATTACTCCTTCATATGATAAAGCAGAAAGGAGAAATTTATGAATAATAATCAAAATGATTTGGTAAGATGGGCTATGGAAAAAATCAGATGTGATGAAAAACATAGACCTGATTGCTGCGTAGTTGTTGGGCCTACTGGACCTACTGGGCCTGCGGGAGGACCAACTGGACCAACTGGGGCAACTGGGGCAACTGGACCAACTGGGGCAACTGGACCAACTGGACCAACTGGAGCAACTGGAGCAACTGGGGCAACTGGACCAACTGGACCAACTGGAGCAACTGGTGCTACTGGTGCTACTCCAACATTAACGATTGGAGAAGTAACAACTGGAGATCCTGGTACTGATGCTGCTGCATCTATTACTGGTACTGCACCAAACTTTGTACTTAACTTAACAATACCTCAAGGGCCTACTGGACCAACTGGGCCAACAGGACCTACTGGAGCAACTGGTATCCAAGGAGTTCAAGGTGTCCAAGGGGTTCAAGGAGTCCAAGGGGTTCAAGGTGTTCAAGGTGTTCAAGGTGTCGAAGGTATCCAAGGGCCTACTGGAGCAACTGGGGCCACTGGAGCTACTGGGGCTACAGGAGCAACTGGGGCTGATGGTGAAGACGCAGTAGTTTTATAGGAACTATACAAAAATGACTCTTAAATTTAAAATGAGCTGTTCTTTAAATAGTTCAGCTCATTTTAATATATTGTTTTATAAACTTTTATTAATATAGGAAGGGGATTTTATGAACAAATACAAAGTTTGTGTATATGCGATATGCAAAAATGAAGAACAATTTGTAGAGAGATGGGTTAATTCAATGAAAGAAGCTGATGAAATTTATGTGTTAGATACTGGTTCTACTGATAATACAGTAAAAAAGTTAAAAGATTTAGGAGCAATTGTAAAAGTAGAAAAAATAAATCCTTGGAGATTTGATGTTGCTAGAAATAAATCTTTAGAATTAATCCCTAAAGATTATGATATTTGTGTTTGTACAGACCTTGATGAAGTATTTATTGAAGGTTGGAGAAAAAAATTAGAAAATATTTGGGATAAAGATACTACTAGACTTGCTTATAATTATAATTGGCTATTAGATGAGAACGATAATCCTAAAGTAAACTTTTATATAGAAAAAATACATAATAGAACTGATTATGAATGGACTCATCCTGTCCATGAAGTTTTGACCTATATAGGAAAACATAAAGAAAATAAAAAATATACTAATGAAATAACTGTAAATCATTACCCTGATAATACAAAATCAAGAAGTTCCTATTTACCATTACTTGAATTATCAGTTAGTGAAAAACCTAATGATGACAGAAATGTACATTATTTAGGAAGAGAATATATGTATTATGGTAAGTGGAATGAATCTATTGATACTTTAATAAAACATTTAAAGTTACCTACTGCTACCTGGAAAGATGAAAGATGTGCGTCTATGAGATTTATAGCTAGATGTTACCAAAGACTAGAAAGATTTGATGAAGCTAGAATGTGGCTTGACAAGGCTATGCTAGAAGCACCTCATTTAAGAGATCCTTTTGTTGAAAGAGCTCTTTTGGAATATAATCAAAACAATTTTAATGAAGTAAAGAAATATTGTTTAAAAGCACTTGAGATTAAAGAACATCCTAAAACATATATAAATGAAGTCTTTAGTTGGGACTATACGGTTTATGATTTACTTTCTTTATCCTATTTCTATGAAAATAATATGAATGAAGCATTAAAATATGTTGATATAGCAATAAACATGAATACTGATGAAAACAATGAAAAAAGATTGTTAGAAAATAAAAGGATTATGCAAGAAAACTTAAAATAAACATTAAAACTCTCAGTAAAATTAAGTTACTGAGAGTTTTTATATTGTTTTAATATTTATTTAATCATAATCTTTTTCTACTTGTTTATGAATTATATCTCCTGTTTTTGCATGTACCTCATATTCATATTCAGTATTTCCTGATTTGAAACCAATCTCATAAACAAATCTGCCATCTTCTTCATCTAATTCTACTTCTAATTCTCTTACATCACTTGAAGAAACACCAGCATTATTAAATGCGATTTCTTTTGCCTTATCTTTACCAATATATGATGTTTCACTTGAATTATTAGCACTTGAGGTAGTTGATGTTGAGTTTGTAGAGTTTCTATCATCATCTTTTTCTGTTTGTTTATGAATTATATCTCCTGTTTTTGCATGTATTTCGTATTCATATTCATTACTTCCTGATTTGAATTCTACTTCATAAACTAACCTACCATCATCTGCATCTAGTTCTATTTCTAAATCTCTTACATTAGCTGAAGAAACTCCTGTATTATTAAGTGCAATTTCTTTTGCTTTTTCTCTACCAATATAAGAATTTTCACTTGCAGTTCCACTAGTATTAACATCTTTTACTTCTGCTTTTTTAGAAGTTAATAATAAATTTAATTCATTTATAGATAATTTTGATAATGATTCAAATGTATAAGCATTTCCACTATGGTCTTTAATATCTGAAGCTAAAATTTCATTAATTAATTTAGCTTTACCTTCTGATAAATCATTTTCTTCTGCAAGTTTTTTAACTTCTTCATCATCACTGTATGTTTGTGATAATATTGAACCATCTATAGAATTAGCACTAAGTATTTCTTGTACTTCTTTAGTTATTTCTTCTTTTAATTTAGTAGCCTTATTTGTATCATCATTTTTTACTGATACTAAAATTGAATTTTCATCAACTGTTATATATCCATTTTTTAACATTGAACCAATAATTGCATTTACAGCAACATCTAAATCTACTCTATTAAAATCCATATCCTCAAGTATTTTTTCTCCATCTTTATTAAGTGGTACAACACTAATAACTTCTTCTGCTTTATTTACTTCTAA
The DNA here is from genome assembly GCA_017462455.1 of Bacilli bacterium. GTDB lineage: Bacteria > Bacillota_I > Bacilli_A > RF39 > UBA660 > UMGS1613. Next base: position 12,282 of record JAFTRC010000051.1, read on the forward strand.
TTCTACACTAGGATTTACATCAAATTCAATTATTGAATCAACTTTATATAAACTATCATATCTATTAAATCCAAATACCCCACAAATACCTACAATAACTAATGCTGCAAATGCAGTTGCTAATTTTGGTATAGAAAATTTGTTTTTTTGTTTTACTTCTTTTTCCATTATACTCACCTTGCTTTCAAAACCTTTCTTTTTTTCGCATTTAGCGAGGATATTATCTAGAACATCTGGCACAGAATTTGAAATAGTTTGATTTAATTGTTTTTCAATTTCTCTTTTTCGCATCTTTACCCTCCTCACTCATAGCTTTCTTAATTTTTTTTATAGCTCTATTATATTTAGATAAAACTGTTGAAAGTGGCATATCTAATAGTTTTGATATCTCACGATGTCTAAAACCAGAAACTGCATGTAAAATTAATATATTTCTTTCTTCATCTGAAATTATTTCAAATGCAGCAGATAGGAGCAATTTAGTTTCCGCATCATTAGTATCTTTACCATCAGATAAAAACTCTTTCATTTCATCTATATCTTTATTGTTTTTTTGTTTTCTTAACTTCATAAGAGATAAATTTTTTGTTATGGTAAGTATCCACCCAAGTGGTTTACCATTTGCTTGATATGTACTAGCACTTTCATATATTTTTATATAAACTTCTTGTAAAACATCTTCTGCATCATGTTGGTTTCTTAATATCGATAAAGCAAATCCATATACTGATGTTTTAGTTATTTGATAAAAACTTGAAAGAGCTTCTTTACTTCCATATCCTATGTTTTTAATATATTCTTCTAATAAAGAATAATATTCTGATTTATTATATCCATAATTATTTGACGTCAAAATTTTCGAATACATTTTTACTCCTTCCACCATATTAATGCTTTAACTTTTTATTTTATTGCATTAATTTTAAATTTTTTTATTTTTCTAATTTAATTATATCATGCAAAAAGCAAATTATATGCATAATCTGCTTTTTATTAAAATTACTTTTCTTCAAAATCTTAAATTACTATGTTATCCTTAATATATCACAATTAAATTGTATATAGTTTAGTTCTCAGCGCATAATTTATTTTTAATTAAAAGCTAATTCTACATTTAACTCTTCATCTTTTATTGCTATATAAAGAAATATAACCCCACTTATAAAAATTAATAAAGATCCTATATAAGATAAAAGGGTTAAATCTTTTACTTCTTGTGATTCATAAGGATTTATATTTTTGACATCATCATAAGAATCTTTTACAAAATAAAGATAAATAATAATTAATATAGAAAATATAAATATCATTATTTTTCTATATTGTTCTCTACTCTCTAAATCATTATATATAAAATATTTTCTCTCTAAGTTATTAGCATACCAACTTATAAATATTATTCCAATATATATAACCCATATAAAGTCTTCTATTCTTAATTGTTCTAATTTTCTTTCAAGAGAGTCATTATTCATATTAAATTTTATGAAAAAAGAAGTAAAACTATTAATCTACTTCATTATTTTACATTCTATATATATAATTTTCTTTTCTAGGCGGTACCTTAGGTTCTTCACAATCTCTATATCCTAATATACAATTACCTATTCCTTCATATTCTCCTTCAATACCTAATGACTTAAGTATTTCTTTTCCTTCTTCAGTTTCAAACATTTCCTTAGCTCTATGTATCCAACAACTATCTATATTTAATGAATGTGCTGCTAACATTAAATTTGACATAACTAAACTTCCATCATAGATATAAGTAGGACAAGATTTATCAGCTAAAACTATTAATACTACTGGTGCTCCATAAAATGGATCAATATCAACGCTTCCCATAATCTTAGCATTTAATCTAGATAATTTATCTCTAACTTCTTTATTTGTTACTGAAATTATAATTGATGGTTGTCTATTCATACCACTTGGCGCATAAGTACCAGCTTCTAATATTTCATCTACTAATTTTTGAGGTATCATTTCATTTTTATATTTTCTTATACTTCTTCTATTTTTAATATTATTTATTGTTTCGTTCATACTTTTCTCCTATCTTTCTTTTGGTAAATCTATATTTGAAAATGCCCCTAAATCATAAACTGTATATCCTAAATCAGTAAGTGTTTTAAAAGCTATTTCACTACGTCCACCGCTCTTACAATATACAAATATAATTTTATCTTTATCTAAATCAATATCTTCATCTAGTTCATCATAAGGAATATTTATAGCATCCTCTATATGTGATTCATCATATTCTTCTTCTGTTCTAACATCAATTATTATGTGTTCATTTTCTTTCATAATATCATAGACATCCTTTTCTTTATTATTACATCCACATAACATTAAACATAAACTTAAAACTAATAAAACTTTTTTCATACTTCTTCTCCTATCTTTCTTGTTTCGCAAAATAATTTTTTGTAGCATGCACAAATTCTTTTTCAAAATTAGCTATAGCTTTCTTCGTTATTTTTTTTAAAGGATGATATAAATCATAAGCATGAAACCAATCTTCATAAACATCAACACAAGCTTCTATCCCTGCTTTCTTTAAATTTTCTATGTAAGTTAATGTCTCACAGTAGAAAGGTTCTATATCTCCTACAAAGGTATAAGCAGGTGGTAAATTTGAATAATCTGTTTCACGGGCAGGTGCTGCATAGCTAGGAACTTCTTTTCCATAAAGTTCCCCTAAATACATTTTCCAAGCTTTATGATTTCTTTTTGTATTCCATACTTGTGCATGATTATCACGTGATGATTCTGTATCTCTATCATCTAACATTGGATATAAAGGCATTTGGAAAGCTATATTAACTTCTTTTTTATCTCTTGCATAAATACAAAGTGCGGCAGTAAGTCCTCCTCCAGCACTTTCTCCTCCTACCATAAGTTGACTGCTGTTAACTCCTAATTCATCTGTATGATTTTTTAAATATTTAAGAGCAGAATAACAATCCTCTAAAGCTGCTGGATATGGAGCTTCTGTTGAAAGTCGATAATCTGGTACAACTAGTACTGCACCATATTTTTTTACTAATGAAAGTGCTCTTGTAAAATAAATCATCTCTGGCATACCAGTTGCATATCCTCCACCATGAAGCCAAACAATACCTGGTGTTTTATCTTTAGGTTTTGCATTCTTTACAGGTTTTACAATTAGTACTTTTATATCTCTACCTGTTGACGGTATTTTTATTTTTTCTACTGTATAATATTTATTTTTTTTCATATAATCTTTCCTTTATTTTATTTAATTATACCATGAAAAAATAAGATTTTAACAATCTTACTTTCAATTTTATATTATAATTCAACTCTGCCTGTTAAAAAATCTAATGCACTTATTTGCTTAATACCATTATATACGTTGGTATCATAGCCAAGAGTAATTAAATATTTTTTATAATGATCTGCTATTGTTTCTAATGGTCTTAATTCTCTTTTTAATGTTTCTTCATCTCTTACTGATAAAGCTACTTGTATATATATTAAATCATCTTTATTTTCAACAACAAAGTCTACTTCATTTGTATCATTTTTTCCTATGTATATTTTATAACATTGTCAAGTTTTTGCTCAATGTTATTTTATGTATTTAATGACATAATATTCATTCTTTAAATATAAGTTCACTATTTATATTATGAAAAAAGCAAACCTGATAGATTTGCTTAAAATAATGGAGAAAAAACTTTTAAAATTTCTGCAATTAATTTTTTTAATCCTTTTAGTTTTGATTTTTTGAGTGTTATTTCTTCTGAAATATCTAAAGTCTTTTCAAAATCTTCTTTCATATCTTTAATACATTTAGTATTATACATCCAAGTGCCACATTCAAAATGATGAACTAGTGATCTATAATCTAAATTTACAGTTCCACAGGTTGCATACATATCATCACAAATAAAATTCTTTGCATGTATAAATCCAGGAGTGTATTCATAAATTTTTACACCACTTTTAATTAATGTTTCATAATTAGATTGAGTCATCCATATAACTATCTTTTTATCTGGAATATGAGGAGTGATTATTCTTACATCTACTCCTTTTTTAGCACATATACAAAGTGCGTTTAATATTTCGTAGTCGCAAATTAGATATGGAGTTGTTATATATACATATTTTTTAGCTGCACTTAACATATTTAAATAAACGTACTTACCAACATTATCTTTATAAAATTCTTCTGGTCCATCTCCATAAATAGATACTACTCCACTAGTATTTATTTTTTTATATTCTTTATTCATAAATTTTTCTGAATTAAGTAATTCTTTACTTTGAGTATTCCAAGTTTCTAAAAATAAAGCAGTCAAACTGTTTACGGCTTCTCCTTCTAACTTTACAGCAGTATCTTTCCAATGTCCATGCACTACTTTTTCATTAATATATTCATCTGCAAGATTAACTCCACCCGTAAATCCTACAATTCCATCAATAACAGTTATTTTTCTATGATCTCTATTATTATGTATTCTTGACATTACAGGTTTAAATTTATTTGACACTATTGAGTTAATACCCATCTTATTTAATTTTTCATAATACTTTTCATCAAGAGTTGAAATGCATCCAAAATCATCATATATTACATATACTTTAACTCCACTTTCACTCTTCTCTTTTAAGATATCAAGAATTGGATTCCACATCTTACCTTCTTCAATTATAAAATATTCCATAAATATAAATTCTTTAGCTTCTTTTAAACTTTCCAAAAGGCTTTCATGAAAATCTTGTCCTAGTTTATAATAAGTTACTTTTGTATTTTTATAGCAAGGTAAATCTGTAGCTAATTTAATATAATTAGCTTGAAGATAAGCATCCATATTTTCTTCTTTTAATTTTTCTAAAGTATTATCTTGTTTTAGACATGGTTTTATTTTTTCTTTATTCTTTTTAAATTTATTTGCAGCTTTATTATTTTCTTCATTACCAGATAAAAGTATAAAGATAAAAGCTCCTATTACAAAGAATAACATTATAATTATTATCCATGGTAATTTAAATTCTGGACTTTCATATTTATTTATAATATATAAAAATACTCCTATGTAAAATATTAATCCTAGTATGCTCATTATAATTGAATACTTATAAAGTAATCCAAATACTATTAAAAGTTGAGCAAATTCTAATAAAATAATAAACCCTGATATAAAATATCTTGTTTTCATAAATTTTAAAATTTTTTCCATATACTACTCATTACCTTCATCTAAACATTTTCTTATATTTATTATCATATATAACCCCATGAAAATTATAGCTATACTAACCGCCATACCTGTATAACCATTTACTTGATCTAAATCATATTCACTAGCATAAGTATCAAGTAAGACTACTTGAGTTAAAACTATTGAAGTAAGTGCATTAGCAAAGTTAGTAATTTTTACTGCTTTTAATATTGGACTGTGTTTTCTTTTATATTTAATCATACCATGTATAGCCCAACTAATAGACCAAAATGCATTTAGTGCGACTAAATAAGTTAAATATTCATGCATTGTTGTGTTTGTACCTTTGTAATACATATAAACGCTAACAAAGAAGTACATTATTCCAAGTATAATTAATAGTATTCCATTACTTAAATATGTCTTATATCCTATTTCTTCCTTTATTTTTTTATCGGTGATACTTCTTCTCTCACCGTATTTTTTAATAGCAAAAAATCTAGAGATAGATAGCACAATTAAGAATCCTGCATTTACGAAAAACCATAAAGATGGTATAACAAGAGAAAATACAAATTTGATGAGTGCGATTAATATATTTCCCATTGTTGTAAATATCAAGAGTAACATTGTTTTATCATTTTTTTCTAGATTTCTAATTTCTTTTATTAAATATTTCATTATTTCTTATCATTTTTGATATAAGAATATATTGGATAATTTAATACACAAATAATAAGTCCAACTACACCTGTAACGATACCAACTAGCATATCAGCTTGAGTAGCACCTTCAACCATTACTTTACTCATTCCGAATCCCATAATTAGTGATCCAACTACACCAATTACAAATGTAAGTACAATTCCCCAATTTATTGGTCCATGTTCTTTTCTTGGATGATCTTTTCTATATACAGGTATAATGCAAAGTAAAATAATAAATCCTATTATAGCTACTACTACACCAGGTGTGAATAGGTTCCATTCAGGAAGTAGGCACATACACATACCTATAGCAAATACTAATCCTCCAATAGTTCCTAAAATAATCTCTAATAAAGTTTCTTTTTTCATAATATTCTCCTTACACTATTAATTATTTTCTTAAATCTGCAAGTTTTTCTTCAGCAGCACGTTGACGTTCATTAGCTTCTTTTATTTGTTTTTCTTGTTCTTCACGAACTTTTGCTTGTCTTTCTTTTGGGCTCATTTTAGCATCTTCCCAACTAGCTTTAGCATCTGCTTTTGCTTTAGCGAAAGTATTTTTACCTCTATTTTCTTCAAAATTAGCTCTACTTTCTGCCTTTACTGCGTTAAAATTTGCTTTGTCTACTTGTGCCTGAGCTTTTGCACTCTCTTTCATATCATTGAATGCATTTTTAAAAAATTCTGTCATACTTTTTTCCTCCTCTTACAAATTAATAATATAATTGTAAAGTAAAGTTTCGGTAAATTTTTGTAGTTTTTTGAAAATTTTTTAATTTTTTTTTATTTCTTATGAAGAGTTACTGTAAATACACTACCTTTATTAGGTTCACTTTCTACTTTTATTTTACCTTCTACTAGTTGAACTATTCTACTAGCTATAGTAAGGCCTAAACCTAATCCTTTTGTAGTTTTACTTTTATCTACTTGATAAAATTTATTAAATATTTGTTTTATTTCTTCTTCATTCATACCAATACCACTATCTATAACACTAAACATTATCGTTTGTGAATAATTTCTTAAGTTTATCGAAATATCGCCTCCCTCAGGAGTATACTTAATTGCATTATTAATTAGGTTCATCCATAGGTGTTCCATAATTTCTTCACTACCAAAGTAATTAACTTCTTCTAAATTACAAGTCAAATTTATTTTTTTCTTACTATATTCAGGTTCTAGTACTATCACACATCTTCTTATTTGTTCATCAAGTGAATATACCTTTTTATTTGGGATTATACCTTGTGAATTAAGTTTAGTAAGAAGAATTGAGCTGTTAGCTAAATAAGTTAATTTTTCTGATTCTTCAGCAATTATTTTTAAGTATTTCTTTCTAGTTTTAGTATCTACATCTTCTTCTAAAAGTAATTCAGCAAATCCTTTAATAGAAGTTATAGGTGTTTTAAATTCATGAGAATAATTATTTACAAATTCATCTTGTAGTGTGTTAGCATTTTTTAATTCTTCTTCTAATTTATTGAAGTTATCATAAGCTACTTGAAATATAGCTGTTTTAGAAGGGTCTAATTTTGCATGATAATCTCCACTAGCTGCTTTAGCAAGACCTTCAGCTAAATCTACAGCTTGTTTTGCCATCCATCTAGCAGTTATTATATTAATAATTGTTAAGAATAACGACATAGGAATAATTAAACCCAATGATTTTAAAAGTAATCCCCAAGAAAACTTATAACCATTTAATCCCCACTGTACAATTGTAAATGATAACATGGCTGCAATTACCATACAAGTAGATTGAATTTTTAACCAAAGTCTTATATTTTTATCAGTTGTTTTATCAATTCTTTTATTAAGATTCATCTTTTCCCACCATAACTACTTTATAACCTAGTCCCTTTACTGATATTATTTCAAACTCTTTAACTTCTTTTAATTTATTACGAATTTTATTTATATGTGTCTTAATAGTATCTTCACTACTATTTGATTCATAACCCCATATATCTTCTAATAATTGCATCTTAGTCATAACTCTATTTGGATAAGATAATAATTTAAATAATAGTTCAAACTCCTTTTTAGTTAGTTCTATATTATTACCATTATTAATTACTGAGTAATCGTTTTCATCCATTTCAAAATTACCAAGATTTATTTTCATTTTACTTGATATGTTAGCACGTCTTAGTAAAGCCTTTATTCTAAGTAACAATTCTTCATAATCTATAGGTTTAGTTATATAATCATCTATTCCTAAATCAAAACCTATCTTTTTATCTTCAAAAGTAGATTTAGCAGTTAAGAACAGTATTGGTACTTCTTCTTTATTTTCTCTTAAATGTTTAACCATTTCATATCCATCCATAACTGGCATCATTATATCAGCAACTATTAAATCTATTTGTCTTTCATAGAATATGTCTAAAGCTTCACTACCATTTTCAGCAGTTACTACATTATAAAATCTTTTTAGTCTTGCTTCAGTTAAAAGTCTTGTATGTTCATTATCTTCTACTACTAGGATTGTAACCATAATACCACCTCTATATCACATATTATATCATTAAAGTAAAATTAAAGTAAATTAAAAAGAAACTATCAAAGATAATTTCTAATCTATTAATTTTCTTGCTTGTTCACAACTATCATATATAGTATTATATTGTTCTTCTATTAAAGCAGTATTTTCTTGTTCTTTATTTCCTTTTATTTTAAGAAATATAAAGTAAGGTATAACCCAACCTAATATTCCAACAATACCAAATAATATACCAGGTATATAAAGTGGATTAGAAGCTGTAATTGAGAATACTGATAATGCCATAAATATAGTTCCTATAACACCAATAATCATAGCATATGTAGCACCTACTATAACAGGTTCTCTTTCTAATTTTTCTAATTCTTTTAAAGATGTTTCTAGCTTTCTTTGAAGTGATAATAATTTTACTTTATTTTTTATTCTTCTATCTCTCTTAAATTTTAAGTTTATTAACTTATTGTCATTAGTGTTAGAATTATTAATATAATAATCTTCGTTATCTACTAAAGCACTATTGTTAATTAATATCCAACCAAAGTTTTCATAACAATCTATATATAACGGTTCTTTCTCTGATTTTACATTTATTGATAAATATTCATAAGCAACAAAATCTTTTGTTTCACTATTTTTCATAAATACCTCCATCTCAATATAGAATTATAATCTTAATAAGTAAATTTATAGTAAATTTTTTATTTTTTTCTATCTTTTATTAATCCAATTATAATTATTATTATAGCTATTAATCCTAAAGGAATATAAATATAATCTGGTACACTTACTATAATTCTATCTATGAGGGATAAAACAATATAAATAACAATACCTATAGCCGGTAATAAACTTTTTTCTTTCATAGTTATCTTTTCCTTCTAAGCTTTTTTATATTATAAGCAATAAAATAAATAATTAAAGAACCTAAAAATATTACTTCAATATATATAAGTAAATAAAGTATAAATGGTACACTTTCTTGAATTGTTTTAAATACAGGTAAATGAGTTATAAAATATGGACTAATATAAAACATATTAAAAGTTTCTCCGTTTAGTATTCCTGAATTATATATAGTTATATTTAATTCTTCAGCTAAAAATACAAAAATTAAGAATACTATAAATGAACTTATAAAGTTCTTTTTATTTATTTCTACTTCTTTACTCATTAATAAATAAATTGATACTACTAAACTACCACAGTGTAGCCACATAGTATGAATATTTATAAGCATATCACTTGTAAAACAACTATCTGGTAATATTATAGTCATAATACTACCTAGTATTGTTATAAATGACATATATGATAGTAAAGCTTTTCTAATTTTATTATTTTTAAGAATAAACAGATAAGTGAGACAAATATAGGGGTTGTACAAAGTTGAAAAGGAGCTGCATACCATTCATAATCCCATGTAACAATATTAGTTATAGGATCATAATTAAATGCCCAAATTATTTGTTTTGTTAATTCTAATAATAAAGCTATTACTCCATATACACCTAACACTATTTTTAATTGTTTTTCATTATGTCTTTTTCTTAAGATAAATAAAACTATTAAAGATATAATTACAAGTAATATCCATAGAATGTGAAACCAACCAAATGGTTTAGGTGTCTCCATTTCTCCTTGTAATAAATAAAGTATCTTTTCAAACAAATTCATACTACACACTTCCCAACTACTCTTTATTTCTATCTACATTATAATAAAAAACTTACATTTTATCAACTATATTTATCAACCTTTATCATTAACAAATTTACTCTTTTTTCATACTATAAAATAGTTGGGAGGCATTCTTGTGGATAATGTCTTAGAAATTAAAAATTTAAAGAAAATATATCATACTAAAGAAGGAGAAACAGCGGCTGTAGAAGATTTTACTTTTAATTTAAAAGAAGGAGAATTTGTAGCTATTGTTGGACCTAGTGGATGTGGTAAAAGTACTATATTATCAGTGCTTTGTGGATTAGAAGAAAAATCTGGTGGAGAGATAATATTAAAAGATAATACTAAAATAGGATATATGCTTCAACAAGATTCTTTATTTGAATGGAGAAATATATTAAATAATTGTTTATTAGGCTTAGAGATAAATAAAAACTTAAACAAAGAAAGTAAAGAACAAGTTATAAACTTATTAAATACATATGGACTTAAAGATTTTATATATAGTTATCCAGATAATTTATCAGGCGGTATGAGACAAAGAGTAGCTTTAATTAGAACGCTCGCGAATAATCCTACTCTTCTTCTAATGGATGAACCATTTTCTGCTTTGGATTATCAAAGTAGATTAGCTATTTCGGATGATATTTATAATATTTTAAAGAAAGAAAAAAAGACTATGATAATGGTTACTCATGATATAGCTGAAGTTATATTCCTAATTAGTATGACTACTTCCTACGGGGTAGTCTAATTGTCTATATTATACCAAAAACAACAAAAAATAGGAAGAACTTGTCTTCCTATTTTCAGTACTATTTGTCTAGTGACTTCATTATGCTTTTATACAATGAAGTATTTGCTTCTTCTTCTAACTTTTGAAGTTCTTCTATTGTTAAAGAATTATTGACATATTCTTCAACTGCTGCATTTACTCTTAAAATAAACTTTCTTTCTGCTGTTAATGTTCCATTTTCTTTTATTAAATTTTCTATTTTTTCTACTGCCGTCATAACTACTTATTCCTTTCTATTTTTATTCATTGTAGAACTTAACGCTTATTATCTCTGGTCTTCCATTAATTTTATCTTTATCTCTATTAACAATAACTACTTCTTCTACGAAATTATTTAGGAATTCCATACGTTCCCTATTAGATAAATATTCCCAGTGTTCTTTTATAGTTTTTGCAATTAAATTTTTATCCACTTGTTTCACTGGGTGATATTGCTTTTCTAAAGTTTGAAGTTCATTGCTTATTATAGTATACTTGCCATTTAATTCTTCGGTCATATATTTCATTTGACTATGATCTATTTCACTTTCCATAAATAAGTGCATAATTTCTTTACGTTTAGTGTCTATCTCTAATAATCTTTTCTTAAGTTGATTAATACTATTTAAGTCTTCATCTTCTTGTTCTGGTGTACTAAAGTTTTCTATTTCTGTTAATTCTTCGATGTTATCTATAAAATTAAGAAATACTTCTTCTACTTTCTTATGACTCATACCTAAAGCAGTACAAAGTCCTTTTTCTCTATTAACGCATCTATAACCATAATGAATTAAAGTTGTACCATCTTTTCTTGTCCTAACCGTCCTTTGAGTAGTTAGTTTTTGACCACAAATGCCACAAACTAAAGTACCACAATAATAAACATTATCTTTTGGGTGATTAGTCCTTGAAATTCTCTTAATTTTCTTAAGTTTTTCCTGTGCTTTGTCCCATTGTTTTTTAGAGATAATAGGTTTATGTAAGCCATTTAGTTCTTCAAATCCGTTATCATAATTAATACCATACCTAACTCCACCAATATAATTAATATTAGATAATATTAATCTTATACTTTTTGGTTGCCATACACTATTAATTACATAAGTTTCATCTGTACCCCTTCGTTTTTGAACTTTGCCTTTCTTTTTAGTAGGGATACCTTCCGCATTTAAAATATTAGCAATTTCTGTAAAAGTTTTACCTTCAATATACATTTTAAATATTCTTTTAACTATAATTGCTTCATCTTTATTTATTGTTTGAATTTCTTGATGTTTTGGTCTATTATATCCATATGATGGAGTTGCACTACATAAAGATTTTCCTTCTTTAACTTTTTGAATAAACCCCATCTTAACACGTTCAACTGTTTGTTCACGTTCAAGTTGAGCAACCGCTCCTTTAATTCGAATATTAAATCTATTTGCTGCAGTTGAAATATCTACATTACCATCAGATAAAGTATATACTTGAACTCCCGTTTCTGCCATTATGTCTATAAAATCTTCAGTATCTCTTGCGCTTCTTGAGAACCTATCCATCTTATAGATAAGAACTGCATTTACTTGTTTAGACTTTATATCTCCTAATAACCTTTTTACTTCAGGTCGATGTTTAATATCTTTACCAGATACACCTTCATCAGCATATAGATCAAATATATACCAACCTTGTTGTTTTGCGAACTTAGTAAGATTTTCTTTCTGTGCTTGAATTGAATATCCTTCTTGAACCTGTCGTTCAGTAGAAACTCTTATATATAGTCCAACTCGTACTGGTTTATTATCTACCATATATGCCCCCCAAGATATATTATTTATACTTGTGTCATACGTGGTATAGAAGTTCTAAAAAAGAACTCTATCATCTTTTCTTGTATAGTTTTGGGTAATATTATCTTTTTGTTTTTCATCAAACTTCCCCCTTCTAATTAATATTATGCAATTACTACATATTTACGATAATATTTTGTTATTATAAATTTGTAAGTCCGCCTACTATTAAACGAATACCACATCTAAATTATAATAACAAGTCCCTAACCAAATTTTTTAGAGATTAGAACAACCTATTCAGAAGTCTAATCTCTATTATTAGTTATTTATTTAGTACCTAGTTAATAACCCCTTATTAGTGTTTGTAGTTTTATTTTTTTCTTCTTTTTCTTCTTTTTCGTCTTCTTTATCTTAATTATTTTTATATTATTATAGTATTGCTACGAAATCTTATATGATTTCAACTATATATCTAATTCTTTCTCTTTAGAATTAAGCTGATTATAGTAATCTATAACTTTCTTTAGATGACACCTTTCTATATCAAAACCAACAGATACTAGAGCATCATATAAATTCTTAATTCCTTGTTCTTTAATTATAATCCCTTCATACTCTAATTCATAGAATGATACCTTTTTCTTTAGTATTTCTAATTTCATTAGTGCATATAAATGATTACATAAATTACTAATACCCCGACCATAAAATAGGCAAAGTGGAAATGTAGTATTAGGATATGTCTTATTGCTTTTTATAACTTCAATTTCAAGTGCAGTTGCTTCTGTAAGTGAATTTGTCATATCTTTAAAATCTTTGTTTATACTTGTAGATTTTATAGGTGTAAGTTTCAGTATTACATCAGAGCAGTACTTAACATTTTTGCTCCCATATTCCTTAATTACTGTACCTTTCATAGTGTCCACTCGATTTCTATAGTGATTAATTAATATTAACCCAAACTTTTTAGACGCTGCCAAAGATTTATACTTATTCATAAATATAGTTAAAGGTCTAGAATTATATAAAGTAGCATTAGTTGTTACTGACACACCTTTATTTAAATCTGTAAAACATTTGTTGATAAGGCCTGCTAAACTGTCAATAATTACTAGTGATATTTCACCTGTATTTATATACATATCTAAGTATTTTTCAACATTATCATATGTGCTTTCTCTTATATAGAAGAAACTATCATTTACATATTCATTAACACCTGTACTATCAAGTATTTCTTTTGTAATTGACGCTTCAGTATCCACAAATACGACCTTTCTTTTATCTTTACATAAGTTTTTGGCAAGTTGTAGTGCCAAAGTTGATTTGCCAACTCCACTTTCTGCAATAAATTGAATTGATGATCCTAGTTCAATTCCACCTTTTAAGATATGGTCCAAGATAAAGATATTGCTCTTAATAACTTCTACTTCATCAAGATAGTTAGGAAGAGATAGGGCAATATCTTTAGGATTAGCATTTTGCTTTTCCTTTCTTGCCATACTATCTCCTTCCCTACATTAATTGACTTAAATTCATTTCATTTTCTTGTGAAGCAATTAATTTTTTTTGCAGTACATAGATTTCTTTATCTTTGTCTTTTAATTTGCTTTCTAAAGAGTGAATAATTTCATTCTTTTCAGCAAATTCTTTCTTGTTTAATTCTAATGTTGAAACTGCAAATGTTAGTTGCTCTTTTGTATGTTCTAATTCTTGTTGTAAATCATAATTAAGTTTTGCTTCTGCTTCAACTGACAAAGAAATTAAATCTAATCCTTTATTTTCTTGCATAATAAAAACCTCCCTTCATTAAATTTAGGTATAATATCTGTATAAGTCTTTTTTTATATAGGTATATATCTGAATAAATGAAAGAAAGTAAACTATCTAAATAATATCTGTATAATAGTTTTTGATATTAGAATCAAAAACTATTGTTTCTTTCTTACGGATTAAGCATACTACTTTTTATAAACGAAGTCAATATCTTTTTTGACAAATTTTATAATCGCCCTAAAATCCCTTGTATTACAAGCAAAACCACCTTCATAAAAAATTTTTATATATAAAAATCTAATATATAAAAGTAAATAATAGAACAGGTAAATTATTATATAATTAGGAACTAAAAGAAACGGGTAAATAGCAAATCATATTTGCTGGCTATTTATTATACCAAGATACTTATATATAGATGGCATAGATAAAGAAGTCAATTTTGAAAATTCACTCTTATTAATTTCTTTATTTTGATATTTTGGTAAATAGTAAAAGAATATTTGAGGTATCTTATCATATGTGGTTTTAGGTCTTCCAAGTTTAATTTTTTTTACATTTTTAGAATAATTTACACCTCTACGAACACGATATCTAATAAGTTCTGCTTCTAATTCAGAAAATGTCGTAATAAGTTTCATTATAGCAATAGATATTGGGTCTGCGTCACCATTTGTAAAATCTACTACTAATGAACCTAAAGTAATTTTTATTTTCTTTTCTTCCGCTATTTTTAATATTTTGCACATACCATTAACACTTCTTGTTATTCTACTTGGTTCAACACATATTATTTGATCTCCTTGCTTAATTATATCAAGCAATTTATTTAATTCCTTTCTGTCTTCTGAAAGTCCACTCTCCATATCATACATTACAATATCACAACCAAGATGCTTTAATTCTTGAATTTGTGAATCTATTAATTGCTTACCATTTTTAAATTCTATTTTATCTAATGTAGATATTCTTGCATAACCATATACCATATTTTCACTTCCTTTTACGATTAAACGAAATCCCTACAAACATTTCGTTGCAGAAAATCTGCCTATTTTTATATAAATAACCACTATAATTGGCAAGTTTTCAGCATAAACGAAATCAAATGATTTCGTTGCACCTTAATATAAGAACATATAATCTATAATAGTGCAAGAACATAACAAAAAAAAAAAGAAACTTTATCTAGTTTCTCTTTAATACTTCTTTACATACATTATTCTTATCACAAATAATTTCTAATCTATCTTGCCATTTATATACTCTAGAATTATTATTTGATACATCAACATCTGTATGTTGACCTATGATATCTTCTATATATTTTAAATCTTTTCCTACAATATCACCATTAGCAAACAATTTGTTGACGGGTATATGGTTTACAATCGCTTTTCCTATAGCTATGAGTGCAGTTGCAACAAATATAGATAGAAGCCCATAAAAATATAAACCGTTTAAATTTAAGAAAAAGCCTAAAATATAACAAACAATAGCAAGTAACGCAAATAAGCAACCCATGTTAATACAACTCCTTTTACTACCAATCACAAAGTAGTGCTTTAATATTTTGACTATTTTGCAAAGCCGGACCATTTATTTTGTAAACAAAATCTCCTATTTCAACTTCTCCACCAATCAATTCTAGGCTTACATAAACATCGGTATTATACAAGCCATACATATTATACATTTTTAAGTACATTAATTCTTCCCCTGATACACTTGTACCTTTCTCAACTTTATAACTAAAATCAATACCATTTTTATTATAAACAGCATCAATTCTATCAATTCCTTCTTGTAAAGTAAATTCAGAACAATCTGATAACGGAGAAGCCAAATATTCATTTACTTCACTATTATGACTACCAGTAATATTAAAAATTAACATTATTATTCCCAAAACAACAAATACGCCAATAAATGCAACCCATACATAATTGGGTTTATTTGTATTCTCATTACTCTTAATTACTTCAACTTTTGCCATAACTAATCCTCAATTAATTCAAAATAACCTTCTTTAAAAGCACGTGAATAATGTGTTATAAATGATAAATCAATACACTCATCTTTTTTAGTAGGTTTAGATATTTTAATTACGCTTGATTTTCCTGATCCACCTTTTAATTGAACTGTATGCTCTTCATCAGATACTGACAATACAGTTGTCTTATTTCCTCTTACCTTTATAATCTTTTCATCATCAACAAATATGTTATAAGTTTCAAAAATACCTTGTAATTTTGCACTTATTCTCAGTTCCATATAACTCCACTCCTTCTAGTATAATATTATCATGAAAACACATACAAGTCAATCTAACAGACGACATTTCTTACAAATTAAAAGACAATCTTTTAGTTGTCTTCTTTAACATCATCAAATAATTGTCTTATATCTATTTCTAATGCAGTAGCAAATCTTCCTAATGCTTCAAGCGTAGGTGTTTTATCTATACCTAAACTTTCTAAATCTCTTACATACCCATGTGTATAGTCTGTCTTATCTGCTAATTCTTGCAATGTATATTTTCTCATTAATCTGTATTTTCTAATGTTCTTTCTCACTAATTGAGATAAAGTTTGTTTGTCATAACTTCTCACAGACATCGACCACTCTTTCCAAACATAATTATCTCAAATAATTAGTTAAAATAATGTCGTCTGCAAGAAGTTTCGCGTTAACCACAAAATAATACCAATTTTACCACGATTTGTGCGTCTTTTTTATATAAAACAACCAAACACCCAGCAGGAGCACCTAAAACTTTTCTAAACCACTATAATTGCTTTAATACATCTAAAACTACTTTGTGTCTTATTTCATCTTTCTTTAACCATACTTGTATTTCTTTTTCTAGTAAAGGTACTTTAAATTCTTGTTGTATATAAAATTTAAGGTGCTCCAACTCCTTATCTATATCCTTTATACTATCAAGATGTTTCCTTATGTAAATTATTTTTAGTGCTAAATCTAATAATTTTGAATCTATTTCCTTTAAAGGTGGGTCTGAATGCCATACTTCTTTATTGAAATGATCGTCTATTACTTGTAGCAATTCTTTTAATTTCTGTTCCATATATCATACCTCTTTTAAATACTCTCTAATATCTAGTCTACTATTATGTGGTGCTAAACTTAAGAACTCATTAATAATATCAATATTGTAATTAGATAATGCACAACCTTTTGCTATTGTTGTAATACATAAAATTAACTTGTTAAATACTTCATCTTGATTTGTTCCATCATACCTATTATAACAGAAACTAATACTAAATTGTGTCACATCTTTTAATTCTCTATATTCATACACATATTTATTGTTCATTTTCTAATACCTTATCTACAAACCCATATTTAAGTGCAGTCTTTGCATCCATCCAATAATCTTTATTAACAATGTATTCACTTATCTGTTTAGCACTTCTATTTGTTTTACTTGCCATCACTTTAACTAATCTATCATTTAAACTTCTTGTATGCTTTAATCTTTCATTAAGTTCGGACACTCTTCCTTCTGTAAATGTATTTACTTCATGTATCATAACTGAACTATTCGGTAATATGCATCGTTTTCCTTTTGCTCCATTAATTAGAAGTATAGTTGCCATACTAGATATTCTACCAAACCCAATTGTTCTAACATTACTTTTTATTAAGTTCATCACATCATATATTAAGAAACCAGCATATACAGAACCTCCAGGTGAAGAAAGAAACATTGTTATATCTTTATGATTACAAGCATCCATCTTTAGCAGTAACTCCACCGTATTTATTGCTGCTTTATCATCAATATCCCCTGATAAAATAATAACTCTCTTGTCATGTAAATCTACAGAAGATACTTCTTCTTTATCCTTTGGGGTGAATTGCTTTTTCTTACTACATTTGTATTTATTATACTTATTTCCCATACTATTTAATACTCCTTCTAAATAATTCTTCCGCTAACTTACGAGCAGTAATCCTACTATTAGTCTTTTCTATACTTTCTTCACCAAAATATTTTTCATACTTTTTTATTTGTTTTCTAGTTAATGACTTAAAATCCCCAACTTCATAATCATCTCCAACTACAAAAAAATCTCCGTGTATAATACTGCGTCCTATAACTCGGTTAATTGGTAGATTATTTATTCTACCTTCTTCGTTACAAACCAAGCAAACTTCACTATCATCAGGCATGTAACATACTTCTATCAAACCACCTACAAGTTTCTGTTTTGCTCGTAATGTATTAGGTATTGTCATTTCCTTTGGAAGTTCATTTGGTCTTATAAGTAGTACCTTTATCTTCTCCATATTTAATTCACCCCCTAACCAAACACTTAAGTAAGTAATACCAGCAATTCCCATAAATTACAACTCCTTACAAAAAAATTCTCCCTATGTAAGAGAGATTCTAAACTATCAAGACACATAACCACTCACAAATAAATATCTCGATGCAAATTTCACAACCTTAATAGTTTCACTTATTGTATAACGTCTTATATTTCAATGGTTTTAGTAGTCATACTAATTAGACTTATAGCCGAAGCAGTAAGTATGTGTGATAAGGTTATAGTACTTTCTAATAGGCCTGCAACTATAAAGAGTGTTTATAATATAGAATTAGAAAATAGAACTACTCCTATTAATAATAGAAAAGATAAAAAATTTTCTTATTATTATGATAAGATATGGAAGGATATTGATTTCCATGTATAGTAAAGAACATTTAAACTTTTTAAAAAAATTAAAAAAAGAAAAAATTATTGTTACTCTTTTTCAAATATTAATACTTGTTATTTTTATCATTATTTGGCAAATACTAGCCGATTTTAATATTATTAATACTTTTATATTCTCTAGTCCTAGAAAAGTATTAGAAACTATTGTAAACTTGTATAATACTAAAGACTTATTTAGTCATATATGGGTTACTGTATATGAAACTTTTTTAAGTTTTTCTATAGCAACTATTCTTGGTACAGTTATAGCTTCTATCTTGTGGTGGAATAAAAGAATACAAAGAATTATTGAACCTTATCTTACTATTTTAAATAGTCTGCCTAAAGTAGCCTTAGGACCTATTATAATCATTTGGTTTGGAGCTGGTATTAAATCTATTATAGTTATGGCACTTTTAATATCACTTATTATAACTATTATAAATGTTTATGAAGGGTTTAATAGTACTAATCAAAATAAGATTAAATTAATGAAGACATTAGGAGCTAAAAAACATCAAATATTTTTTAAACTTATTTTCCCTAATAGTTTAAATACTATTATAAGTGCCTTAAAGATAAATGTGAGCATGAGTTTAATAGGTGTTATTATGGGAGAGTTCTTAGTATCTAAAAAAGGGATCGGTTATTTGATTTTATATGGTTCTCAAGTATTTAATTTAAGCCTTGTTATAAGCGGTATATTTATTCTTTGTATAGTAGCTGCTTTAATGTATTATATTGTTAGTTTCATAGAGAAAAAAGTATCAAGAAAAAACTGATTAACAAAAATCAGTTTTTATTAATATTATTTAATTTTCTAAATAATCATCTAAATTAAAGCTAAATTCTATAATACCAGAATATATTTCATCATCTAAAGTAATATCTGTATAAAAATAAATTAATACTACAAATTTATTTTTTAAATATCTATTAGTTCTAATTTCTATTTTAGGATCTAAATTTGTTATTCCATTAACCATAAAATAAGTTTCAGAATTAAATAAATAACTACTAAAGTCAATTGATTTTGATGGTTCAATTTTTAATAATTCTTCTAATTTACAATTCAAATCAAAACATAAAGTATATTCATTTTCATCTATTTTTCCTTCGATAGAAAAAGATAGTGTTTTAAAAGAATCTACTATACCCTTACCCACTTCATATTTATCTTGAGTTACATAATCAATAATTATTTTTTCATCACTAACATTTTTTAATTTATTAACCTTAAACATTTTATACCTCACATCAAAATATATTATATAATCAATCAGTTCTTTTCTTTTGATATATCATAACACTATCTTTCATATTTTCATCTTCAAATTTTAAGCCTTGGACACCTTGGAAACTTTCAAAAGAAGTTATATAATCGCCTAATACTTCAAAAGTTTTATCTAAATCATATATTGGATCCCATTCATCTCTATATTTAGTATTCATTGTAGTCCTATATAAATAGCACATCAACATCTTTCCATCTTCATTTAAATTTAAAGATAATTTATCAATTAACACTTTTAAAGTTTCTACTGAACAATAAGTTCCTAAATTTGATAAAAATATATTATCATATTTTCTTTCTAATTTTGCTGTAAATATATTTCCTATTATAAATTTAGGATTTATATTTTTTATTTTTATTTTAGATTTATTAAACATATCTTCATCTTTTAAATATAAGTTCATTTCTTTTACTACGCTTAATCTTTCTTCATCGTGCTCAAATAAGTTTTTTCTTATATCTATTGATTTACAATTATTAAATAATGTATCCCAAAATATAAACGATTCTAGATCCAATTCTTTTAAATTTGATTTAAATGTTTTATAACTATCTAGACTAAAAGTTTCAGAATTTAATTTAAATACTTTGGGATAATCTTCATAACAAAAGAATTTAGCAAATTCTTTATAATCCAAAGTTAAAAGAGCGGCCTTTTTTAAATAGAAATAAAATTTGGTAAATGGATTTATATCTAAAACAGTTATATCTTTACAATTTTTTAATGATGCATTAATAACTTGATCACCAGATGAACCTATTGTAAGTAAAGATTTATTTTCCAAATCAAACATATTTATATATCCGTTTATATTTTCTGTTGTAAATGGATATATCCAAGAAAATATTCCTGCATCTCCTAAATTAACAATTTTATTAGTCACTATACCATATGCTTTTCTATATAATAAATTAAATTTTTTATCCATACTATCCCCTCAAATTACTAACTATTATAACAAAAATTAAAATAATTACAATAAAAAAACTGATTATTAATCAGTCTTCTTAATTAACTTTTTTTCTTTTTATGTATAGCATTGATAATCCTAAACCTAATAGAGCTATAATACCAATAACTATTGAAGTTGTTATTCCATCATAAGTATTTGGAATATTTGGAACATTTTCATTTTTTACTGTTGATTTGGTAATTGATATTAGTGATCTATCATTATCCGTTTCTTCAAATAAATAATCAGTAGAACTATTTTTTCCTATAAAATTTAAATTCATACTATCATCTAATTCTTTTGATAAGACTAAATTATAATCTTTATCTAATATTGATGCATATACTTTTTCTTCTTGTTCAGTATACAAAACGACATAATCACCTTCAAAAGAATCAATAACATAATATAAAACAAGTTTATCATATCCAAATGTTTGATAATTACCATCTTTATCAAAAGCTGCGAAATATTGTGTAGAGAAATCTACAAATACAAAATATGTTTCATTATTAAAATTAATTGGGTATAAAAAATTATTCTTAGAGTATGAAATATCACTATCTAAACCAGTTTTTTCTTTTGGAGCAACAAAATTAGTTGTCTCAAAAGTAGATAATAATTTTTTACTTATTGGTTCAAGAATAGTATAATAATTTCCTGCATTAAAATCCGCTTCATTTTTATCTTCTTCTTTTACCAAAATAGCTTCGTTATCATCATTAATCTCATAATAATCAGCATCCGCATCATATTGTCCCTCAGCTCTAATAAATGGATAACTAGTATCTAATGCAACAATCTCGTACCAGCTAGAATTCGAATTTTCTTCATATACTGCTTCGTAAATATCATTATTAGTTCCCCAAATATAAGTGATATTACCAGAATCAGGATAACTGCCACCAAATTCAGTACACACTCCTAGATTTATTAAATCAATAACATATGCTTTATCATCAGTAACATCGTAAACCAATAGTTTATTAACATCATAAATCTCAGATAAATAAATTTCATGATCTTTTATCTCTTCACATACATAATCTTTTATATCTTCTGTTTCAATTGTATACTGTATATCGCCAAAAGTTTTTACTTCTGCCCTTACCATAATTGGTAATACTAATAAACTAACGATTGTTATAAACAAAATATTAAATAATTTTTTCATATTTTCACCTATCCTCTATAATTATATTTTACTATATATGATAAAATATGTAAATAAAAAGATACTATTTTTAGTATCAAATTATTATAGTTCCAATAAAATTAACTATCATACAAATCATTATATCTATTAGAAGAGGTATTAAAAACGAAAGGAAAGTCCACTTAATACTTTTTGTTTCTTTATAAATAGTAATAAGAGTTGTTGAACAAGGAAAACGAAATATAATAAATATATCAAATAGAAAATCAGATGAATAATTAGCATCTACAATTGATATCCAAAATATAATCATAAGCATAATTATCATAATTGGAATTCCAGTTAGTTTATTTGTAAGTATCTTGTCTAAATTTAATTTTTTCCCTATAGGATTTTTTTAACTACATCATTATTTATTTTTTCTTGTATTATAAGATTTACTGATTTACTTCTATTATCATTTTTATTGATTCAAATCTATTAATTGTATGTTAAATAATTATGTTTATACACTCTTCTATTTTTTCTTCATATTCAAAATCAAAAGATAATTGTGGATAACTTAGTATAGTATCTAATAATCGTCTATACCTTCCTATTTTCTTGCACTTATTCATCTACTTTAGTGCTTAAATATGTGTATAACTTTTCTAAATCTATATTTACTCGTCTTTTTGTGTTTCATCAAGCAAATTAATACACACTATTACATTTTTAATAATTTCTAATGTATGCAATTTTTTTCTAAACATAATAAATCACATACAGCTAAAGCTATTCTGATCGTTTAACTCACTCATCTTTATTATTGAGGCATCTTTATCTCTTATAACTATAATTAAACCTCTAACTAAATATGCTTTTATTCTTTTTGAATGACTTTTAAAAAGTAGTTTTATTTTACTACCATTTATTAGACATATAATCTTCTTTTTATTTTTTCATTAGCATTAATTTTATCAACTATGTAATATTATATAAAAAAGTAAATAGATAGTTATTGACAAAAAAAGTATTAACTTAATAGTCAATACCTTAAATTATCATTTTTTATTTTTTTTCTGATCTATTACATCAGCATCCGCTGCTTTTAATGTCATTAAATAAACTGTATCCTCTTGTCTAATGTAGAAATAACATTTTTGATGATTTATAAGATTATGATACATAATAGGCAATTTTAAATTATCTCTAGCATCTAATAATTCTTCAAATCTCCTAATCTTTATAATATTCTTATCAGTTAAATCTGGAACTGTTGGAGTTTCAACAATTAATCTGTCATATTCCTTAAGAATCTTATCTACTTGTTTATCATAATTAGATTTTTTAGGGAACAATAAAGCTAATAACTCTAATGTTCTTAAAAGTGCTGCTACAGCTCCAATGAAGAATACTACAGCTAATATTGCAAATAAAGCATTATTAAATGTAACTGATTTTTTAGTAACAATATTATTAGTTGTATTAATTCCACTATCATCAAAACTAATATTTAAAGCTTTTTGAGATAGAGGTATTTTAACTGACATTGAGTTTCCATTATTTAAAATTGATGTTTCATTTTCCATTACGTTTTTATTTATCTTTAAATAAATTGTCAAATTACTAACACCATCTACTCCATATGAAGTTTTAAAATTGTTAGCTATTTGATTATAATAATCATAATCTATAGACACATTTTCAGATATCGCATATTGATTTTTAGCAGTTAATTTTGCTTCTTTGTTATTCAATAATGTATATTCTTTTTGATAATAAACATTGGCTTCAGATTGATCAGTAATTTTTAAATTAGCAACTATACTATAATTAAAATCTAAATTTTTAGTTTCACTTATCATAAATTGATAATTGAAGTTTAAATCAATATTTTTAATTAAACTAGCTACATAAAGCATATCTCTTCCTAAATATGGTTGCTCATAGAACTCATTTGGTTTTAAGTATACTTTGTAATCTAAACTACCATTTTCTCTATAATTTACTACTTTCTCATCATCTATAGTCAAGAAATTACTAACAAACAGAAAACTTACAGTAAACAAAACACAGAAAAGAATTGCCAAAATAATTATTCTTGTACCATACCCTATATAAGTATCTTTCATAAATTTAAACTTTAAATTTAATTTTTTTATCTCTGCCTTCTTTTTTTGTTTACTTTCTGTTTTTAAATTACTTTCATCAATTGTTTCTTTAACTTCCCTCTTTTTATCCATAATTATACCTCCTATTATTCATTCAACCATACAGTTGGCAACCCTGCATATGGTATTCTAAATCTTACTACACCAACAACATCACTTTGTTCTATAGCATAATCATCTTCATTATTATTAGCATCCCCTTTTGTATAAAAGAAATACTCTCCATCTGTCTCTACAATATCAATAATTCTATGAACGATTACAATATTATTATATCTAAATGCAAGTACCTGGCCTTCTTCTAATCGTTCATATCTATCTTCTATTTTTTCTACTACAACTATATCTCCTTTATTAATTGCAGGTGACATACTACCACTAGCAATGGCCACAGCATAATAACGGAAATATCCTGAAGTAAAATACACTAAAACAACTATTACAACACTTGGAATTAAAATTCCTAAAACACTTTTTTTATTATATTTTCTAGTTAAATGTTCATCTTTTTCTTTATCAAAGAATACATAAACTCTATATAACCATACAATTGGTAAAATTAAATTTATTATTGAAACTATATATTCATTTGGATCTGGCACTATTGGAAGCAGATACAAATATAATCTAGTTACTAATAAATATAAAATTATTGGTTTATATCCTGTCTTTCTAGAAATATAAGTACAAGCTAAATTTGCAGTTATTGCTGGTAACAATGAAAGTGCAATAAATATAAACACATCATAGCCACTAGAAAAATCATTATAATATATCGCATCCGAAACATCTAAAAGTAAAAATATTAAATATGTAATAACAATTAATAATTTACTATCGTGTGTCCTTTGTAGCATTGCATATCTTAAGAACTCTTTTAATATAATTACTAATGTAATTGGGATGACAAAGTTTTTAAAACCCAAGAATGTATAATAATTATCTGTTCTAGCAAGACCTATTACAAGGCCAAAAATATAATATAGCATGAAAAAAGCTAACAAGAATATAAAAAGATCCAAAAAAACATCCTTTGTATATCTATGCCTATCTCTTTCAATTCCAAAAAATATTTTAAATAATATTATTGATAACAATAAAAATAGAACGATATTATAACCCTTTAGTATATTTGATACAAAACTATTTAGAATAAGCACTAATAATATAGCTGCTTGAAATATTAACATTTTTATATAACTTTTTTTCATTAAACGCCTCCTAAATAATTTTATAAAATACCAAAAAGTTTTTACCAATATCCCCAAAATAATATGTTTCAATACTTTCTAGTATAATAAAACCACCATTCAGTCGCTTAATTTATACTAAAATTAACATTATAACTCCTATCTTTATTGTATTATCTATATATATGTTACCATATAGATTAAAAAAAAACAAGTTTTTTTGTTTTTTTTTTTAGTTTTTTATATTAAACCAGCATCCTTTAAAACATGCCAAATACAAGAATAACTTCTTTTAGCATAAAATTTACAAAATTTTCTAATTGAAGTATTACTTCTTTTATATAATTCTATGATATATTCTCTTTCTTCTTGTGTTATTGTATTCTTTGGTTTCCTGTTTGTGTTTCCATGAACAAAACTAAGAGTGCCATTTTCTAAATCTTTTTTTAACTTAAGTAAATATTTTTCATGATATCCAGTTATGTGTGCAATTTCCTTAAATGTTAAATAACTTTCACCACTGATGACTTTTTTCATCAATTCAACCGCATTTTCTTTTCTTGTCATATTATCACCACTTTAAATATATCATACGAGTAATAAAATTACAAGATAAAAATTGAAATTATTTATTTTTTTCTAAACAATGAATATACTCAATTGTGTAATCTTTTTTATACGTTCTCTCATTATCTGACTTAAATCTTTTATGTTTTTTTTCATATCTTTTATAATTACCATATTTTTTCATCATTTCTTCTATTTTTTCTATAGGTATTATTCCTTCATCATTATAACTAAGTAAAATATACTTAAAGTCAGCATTTTTGATTAAATCCTCTAATTCTATAGCAGCTTTATCTTTGATACAATAATTAGATTTTTTAGTATTCTCTACCCTAGTTCCTGTTTTTCCCTTTATTTTTGGATTGTCATAAAGAGCAATAGTTTCTAAAATGTGATAATTAGTATCATATTTTCTATTGTTATATGGAGGGTCTAAATAAAGAATATCTCCACTTATTTTTCTTATTAAATCTTTTGAATTTTCATTATAAATTTCATACTTTTTATTTTTAAATATTAATTCTAATGGATTTACTATCATTGGTTTATAAGCACTTTTTTTCATTTCTTTTAGAAAGGCTTCATAAACAGATGCTGTATTAGCCACCTTATCGGCTGCCTCAATTAAGCAAGCTATTAAATAATAATACTCACCTTCATTTATTAATTTTTTCTTTTTCCATTTTTCTATTTTTATTCTACAAGCATCAATTTTTTTAGCATTATCATCACTAAAATATTGTCTTTGATACTCATTTTTTTTAGTACCACCTAGCGAATAATTTTTATAAATAAATCCTTTTTTACCGTTTAGTCCATTTAAACAAATGAAAGGATCTATATGCTTTTTTTGTAATTTTTCAAATTTTAATTCATCACTATTCTCAATTAATCCTTTCAAAGTAGCATAACTAAAATACTCTATATCATTTGATATTATATTATAGCCTTTTTCCTTAAAGTATTTTGATACTACACCTGTTCCTGCAAATATATCACAAAATGTTATATCTTTCTTTTCTTTAACTACACCTTCTACTACTTCATCAATGTAACTTAATATTGAAAATTTTGATCCTATATAATTCATACTACCACCAATAATATTTTAACATAAAAAAGACTATGAAAGCTAGTCTTTTAAAGATTTTATTAAATCTAGTTTATCTAATTTTTCCCAAGCTAATTTAGACTTTCCAAAATGTCCAAAGCAAGTTGTTAAGTGGTATATTGGTTTTCTTAAATCTAATTCACTAATTATATTGTTTGGTTCAAAATTAAACACTTTGTTTATTATTTCTAATATTTTATTTTCACTTATTTTATTAGTGTTATAGGTATTTATATAAAGTGAGACTGGTTTTGATACACCTATAGCATAAGAAACTTGTATTTCTATTTTATCACAAAGTCCAGCGGCAACTATATTTTTAGCAACATATCTAGCATAGTAAGAAGCGCTTCTATCTACCTTAGTAGCATCTTTTCCTGAATACGCACCTCCACCATGTCCACATATACCGCCATAAGTATCAACTATTATTTTTCTACCAGTAAGGCCACTATCTGCGGCAGGTCCTCCCAATACAAATCTTCCAGTCGGATTAATATATATTTTGGTATTCTCATTAATCATCTCTTTAGGAATTACAGCATCTATAACATATTTCTTTATATCTTTTTTTAATATATCTAAATCTATATCATCGTGCTGAGCTGATATAACAATAGTATCTACATATTTAGGCTTATCGTCTTCATAAAGAATAGTCACTTGAGTTTTTCCGTCTGGTCTTAAATACTTAATCTTTTTTTCTTTAAATGAGTTATATAATGCATAGGATAGTTTATTAGCTAAATATATTGGATATGGCATAAACTCATCAGTTTCATTTGTTGCATATCCAAACATCATTCCTTGATCTCCTGCTCCTATATCATTATTATCTAACGAATTATCTACTCCTAAGGCAATATCACTAGATTGTTTATTAAGATTTAAATCTATTTTTATGTTGTTACCATTAAAACCTAACTCATCATTGTCATAACCTACATCAATAATAGTATCCCTAACTACTTTTTCTACATCAACTTTAGATGCACTAGTAATCTCACCCATTACTACAATTCCATTTTTATGGGCACATACTTCACAGGCTACTCTAGAATTTAGATCTCCTTTTAAAAATTCATCTAATATTCTATCAGATATTTGATCACATAACTTATCTGGATGTCCAGGTGTGACTGATTCAGATGTAAATAATTTTTTCATAATATACCTCCTTTTATACCTTAAAAAGAAAACACATAGAATAATCTATGTGTTTATGATTATCCTTATCTTTCGATATTTCTATCGCAGGATTTAGCACCTAACTAAATAGGTTGCCGGATTTCATAGGGCCTGTCCCTCCATCACTCTTAATAAGGTAAATTTTTTATTTACATTTTTATTTTATTATTATAATTAATATTTGTCAACTATTTTTTTCTTATAAATGTTCTTACTATGTAGAATAAGAATACTACCATTAAACATACATATATCCATACAAATACAGTTAATACAATGCCATTCATATAATTATCAAGTAAGCCTGGAATTGATTCTGGAAATATAGCACTTACCCACTTGTGGAATCCTTTAATTCCTATATTTGCAGATATATAATTTAATAATCTTAAAAATATATCTATTATAGCTACCGCATATACCATTTTAGAAAATCTTCTAAACCAACAAAACGCAACTATTATTAAAGCAACCACTATTATTGCATCTATATACATACTACCACCTCTATCGTACTTAATAAGTATATCATGATTATCATTTTTTTTCAAACAACAAAAAAAGATTATAAAAAATTTATAATCCTTATCTGATTTTTCTATATTGATCTAATTGGTTATTTAAGAAATATAATTGATCATCAAACATAGTTAAATTATAATCGAACCATTTATTCCAAGCTCCATCATCTTTATTAACAGCTATATTGGTAATTAATCCTCTATATTGAGCTCGTGTTAATAAATAATTTTTTGATAAATAAATTGTAGGATGAGTAAATTCTGTACCAAATAATTTATTAGTACTATTACATATTTTACAATGTTGTAAAACTCTTGCTAACCTTGTATTACCATTACCAAAAGGCTGAAGATATGCTATTGCAGCATGAGCTATTAAAGGTTTTATAAATATATTTATAAAGTTAGTATTATCTTGTTCGTTTAAATAAGATAATACTTCTGTTAATAATTCATTTATTTCATTATAATCAGGTGGCATATAGTCAACTCTTTTTTGACCATTGGTTCCATATGCACCAACCCATTTATTATTATCGCTTCTCAAATCATAATTTGATTCTAAGTCATCTGAACTACCTTTTATAACTACTCTATGAATTTTTTTTACTTCATCAACAGTTAAATTATCATCCTCAAAGTACTTCATTGTTATATCAATCGAATCTTTTCTCTGTGATAATTTAAATAATTCAAGTAAAAAGCTTTCTTCCATTTCAGCTTCTTGATTATTAATTATTTCCCTGTTTTTTAAATGCCTTATAAAATATTTTAATTTATTAGGTTCTAATTGTTTTAGAATATCTAAATATTCTTCATATTTTTTTAACACATCTTCCAAATGAAACATGCTATTATCATAAATTTGAATATTTCTTATATTACTAACTAATTTATCCATACTATCACCTCTGTTGGGTAATAGTATATCACTTTTTTTTAAATTGTCAAATTAACAAAAAAAATAATCCCTAAGGATTATTTTAAAGCTTCTAATAATTCAGCTTTTTTCATTGTAGAATATCCTTCTACATTTTTTTCTTTAGCTAATTTTTTTAATTCAGCTACTGTTAATTTAGATATATCTTCTTTAACTTCTTCTTTTTTAGCAGTTGCTTTTTTTTCAGTAGTTTTAGTTTCTTTTACTACTTTTGTAGTTTTAACTTCTTGTTTAATAGTTTTTCCTTCTAAAGCAGCTTTAGCAATATTAACTAAGTTAGTGAATGCAGCTGCATCATCTATTGCTATTTCACTCAACATTTTTCTATTAATAGCAACTCCTGCTTTATTTAATCCAGAAATAAATTTAGAATAACTAATATCGTTCATACGACATGCAGCATTAATTCTTGTTATCCATAATTTTCTCATTTCTCTTTTGTTTTGTTTTCTATCTCTATATGCATATTTTAATGAATGCATAACTTGTTCTTTAGCTGTTTTGTAAAGTTTATGTTTACTTCCAAAATAACCTTTAGCTAATTTTAAAACTTTTTTTCTTCTATTTTTATGTATATTACTTCCTTTAACTCTTGCCATTTTGTTTCCTCCTTCTTAAATTAAAATTGTACTTTTTTGAATCTGTTTGCATCTGCTTTACTTAAACTTGATGCACATCTTCCACTTCTATTTGAAGCAGTATTTTTCTTTCCAGTATTATGTCTTGTTCCTGGATGACCTATTTTAACGTCATTTTTTCTTTTGTTTAAAACTTTTGCAGTTCCTTTATGTGTTTTAATTTTTGGCATAATATTCCTCCTATTTTTCTTTCTTTGGCATAAGTATCATTGTCATGTTTCTACCTTCCAAAATTGGCTTTTGCTCTACATCAGCTACATTTGATAATGCATCTGCAAATCTTATTAAAACTTCACGACCTAACTCAGTATGAGCCATTTCACGACCTTTAAAACGAATAGATGCTTTTACTCTATGTCCTTTTTCTAGATATTTACTAGAATTTTTAACACGTGTGTCAAAATCATGTACATCAATTGAAACTGATAAGCGATATTCTTTCATTTCTAAATTTGCTTCTCTTTGTTTTTTAATATTTTCTTTTTGTTTCTTCTTGTTTTGATATTTGAATTTATTGTAATCCATTACTTTACATACCGGTGGATTACCATTTGGATTGATCATTACAAGATCGAAACCTGCATAGGTTGACAAAGTGATAGCATCTTTAATAGATTTAATACCTAATTGTTCCCCATTTGGACCTATAACCATAACTTCTTTAGCACGAATTTGTTCATTTATAAACAAATCTTTTTCTTTGTTTGCGATAACAAACACCTCCTAATATCTTATACCATGAAAAAAGTGCATACGCATAGTATCCACTTAAACCACTAAATAAATATTATTCATTCTTTGGCATTTTACCCATCACTTTTGCAATCGGGTGGATGTGGATACATCGCTTTCCTTTTTCATATGTATTGATTATACCTTTAAATGTCTTATTTGTCAATACTTTTTATAGTATTTTTAAAATAAACTAGTAGTTGCAGTTGCTTTTAAATCAATATCTGCTCTAATACCTTTTTTATAAGCAAAATATCCAGCTGCAGCTATCATAGCGGCATTATCTGTACAATACTTTATATTCGGTATTGTCAAATTTATGTCATTTTTTTGACAAAGTTCTGTAAATTTATTTCTAATACCACTATTAGCTGATACACCACCAGCTATTATAAGATTTTTAACATTATATTCTTTTAAGGCTTTCATAGTTTTCTTTGATAATATTTCAACCACTCTATTTTGGAAAGAACAAGCTATATCTTCTTTTCTTATTTCATTTCCTCTTTGAGTTTCATTGTGCACTAAATTTATAACCGCACTTTTTATACCACTAAAACTAAAATTATAAGAATCATCGTCAAGTGGTAAAGGAAGTGGATATGTATCACTACCTTCATAAGATAGTTTATCTACAAGTGGACCTCCTGGATAAGGTACATTTATAACTCTGGCTACTTTGTCGTAGCACTCTCCAACTGCATCATCCAATGTTCCACCAATCTTTTTAAATTTATAATCATCTTCCATATATATTAAGTCAGTATGACCACCTGATACTACAAGTGCGATTAAGGGGAATTCCATTTTACTAACTAAGTTATTCGCATATATATGTCCAGCAATATGATGAACTGGAACAAGTGGTTTATTGTATATATATGAAAGTGTTGTTGCTGCACCTACGCCTATGAGTAAGCATCCAATAAGTCCTGGTCCATATGTTACAGCTATCGCATCTATTTCTTCCATAGTCATATTAGCTTTATTTAAACATTCTTCAATAACTATAGTTATATTTTCTACATGCATACGACTAGCTATTTCAGGAACTACACCACCATAAGAAGAATGTGTATCCATTTGTGAAAGAATAACGGTTGCTATTTCTTGACAACCATTCTTTACTATTGAAACACTAGTTTCGTCACAACTACTTTCTATACCTAATATATAAGTATCATTCATACTACTCACCTAAATTCTTTATCATTAATATTCCATCTTCATCTTTATAATAATTTTTTCTTTTTATTGCTTCTTTAAATCCATTTTTTAAATAAAAGCTTATTGCTTCTTTATTACTTTCTCTTACTTCTAAAGTTATATTATTAATATTTTTATATTCATTTTCCATAAAGTTTAATAATTTAGTCGCAATACCTGAATTTCTATATTCTTGATTAACTACAATATAATCTATTTCAATTCTCTCATAGAGGTATTGATAAACTAAGATGCCTTTTATGAAATCTTCTTCATACACTAATATTTTTAAGAAATCATTATTAAATGATTCATTATTTATTTGACAATTAAATGTTCTAAGTAATTTATTTACATCATCTAAATCTTTATATTCAAAATCTCTAATCATTTTTTAATTTATTTTCCTCAGCTTCTGTTAATTTTAAATAATTTGGGTTTAAATTATGTGGATTAACACCTTCATCATTTATATGCTTGTTTATAATTTTTAAAATATTAATATTTGGTCTTACTATAGTTTCAATTTCAATATCATCATAAGATATAAATTCATAATCATTATTTAAGTTTTTAATAAATTCTTCCAGCTTTATTAATTTATTTTCACTTACACAATTAAGTTCTCTATCATAAATCCCAGTAAATACATTACCCCTTCTCGCATCTATCATTGGTACCAAATACTTTTTATCAGTATTAGTAGTAGCCATTAATTCAAGACTAGATAACGCAATTATATCCTTCTTTAATGCCCAAGCTATAGTTTTAGCTACTGTTACTCCTACTCTAATACCAGTAAATGATCCTGGACCATTTACAACAAAAATTTTATTAATATCGTTTATAGTCAAATTAAGTTGTTTTAATCCCTCATTAATAATAGGCATTATTTTTGAAGACATATCTGTTTTTATAAATTCATGATAATTGTATAATATATTATCATTTTCAACAATTGATACTGTTATATTTGATGTAGAAGTATCAATTAGTAATATTCTCATAAAACTGCCTCACATACTTCTTCATATTTTTTACCATATGGAGTAATCACTAAAACCCTTTTATTCTCATCTACTACCTTAAATTTAATTTCTAATCTTTCTTCAGGTAAAATATCTTTAATTGTTTTAGCCCATTCAATTATAACAATTCCTCCCTTGTTATAATATTCTTCGATTCCTACTCCATCAGTATTGCCATCTAATCTATAAACATCCATATGGTATAAAGGCATTTCTCCTGTTGTATATTCTTTTATAATAGTAAATGTAGGGGAAGTTATGTGATCTTCAATCCCAAGTGCATTTGCAATACCTTTGGTAAATACAGTTTTACCGCTACCTAATTCCCCATCTAAACATATTATCATATTTTCAAATTTTTCAGATTCAATATTTTGAGCAATCTCAATTGTATCCAATTCGCTATAAGTTGTAACTTTATATTCCATTTCAATCACCATTATTATTATACCATCAATATAAATAATATTTCAATAAAAATAAATCATTTATAAATTTATTTGCATTAAAAGAATATTTATAGACGATTTTTTGAATTTGTTACTCAATAGACATTAAAAAAGAGCAAAAAAAAATTGGCAACTTGCTATCTTCGCTTTTACACTATTTTCGCCGTTAAAGAGCTTAACTTCTGTGTTCGAGATGGGAACAGGTGTATCCTCTTTGCTATCGTCACCAATAAAATTATTAGAGAAATAATTCTCTGAAAACATGATAATGTGTTAATCTCTCAAATCAGAAATAAATTATAGGATTAAATCCTCGATCTATTAGTACTGGTCAACTCAACATATCACTATGCTTCCATCTCCAGCCTATCAACGTTGTCGTCTTCAACGAGTCTTACTTCTTACGAATGGGAAAACTCATCTTGAGGTTGGCTTCCCGCTTAGATGCTTTCAGCGGTTATCCATTCCCTACATAGCTACTCTGCACTGCCACTGGCGTGACAACAGATACACCAGAGGTAGGTCCATCCCGGTCCTCTCGTACTAAGGATAGCTCTCCTCAATTTTCCTGCGCCCAC
>JAFTRC010000052.1 GCA_017462455.1 Bacilli bacterium
GAAGGAAGTATAACAATAACTGATAATAAAGTAACAAGTCTTGTTGATGTTTTATTTAATGAATGGCTTGTAAGTATGGGTTCTAACGGTGTAATAACAATAGGAGAGTATAATCCAAATGCGATATGTAAAGCGGTGGATGGAATAAAAAGTACAGCCTTAGGAACAAAATATACTTGCAAAGTAAATAGTTCACAAAGTTATGATTTCTATGTATTAAGTACAAGTGGAAATTATGTTAATTTACTTATGAGTGAGAATTTAGTTGATAATTATACATATGTTGATGAAGAATCTATACAACAAGTAGAAACTGAAGCTGAGGTTAATTTTTATGATTCAAATAATTGGTCAAAATTAAGCACAGAGGTAGTAAACTTAACATCAACTTGGACAAATTTATCTCAATCTGCCAGGTTACCAGAATTCGAGGAACTTGCTAATGAATATGTATGTAGTAGTGAAGTACTAAAAGATTATGGAGAAATATATATGTATAATAGTGATGATTATTATTACGAGGAATGTCCTGAATGGTCAAAAGGTGATTATTGGACCTCAACAAGACACTATTATTATGGTGTTTGGGCAATGAATACACAATATAATACATTAGATAGTTTTGAGATTTTTGCTTGGGAGACTGGAGAACTTACCAGCAGAACATTTGGTATCCGTCCAGTAATTACAGTATCTGCTTCAAATTTAAATTAAAAAAGGATCTCAAAATCCTTTTTTTTAAACACAATAATAAATTATAATTGAAAATATACAAGCTATTAAAACTAGCGCTATGTATTTTAGTGCCCCTTTCATAATTCCTCCCTATATTAATCTAATTTCATCTTCAGTATAGAATTGTTTATTTTTATCTATTCTATCATAGAATAGTATTCCATTTAAATGATCTATCTCATGCTGAAAAGCAATAGACAATTCTTCACGAGCTCTAACTTTTATTTTATTACCATCTACATCAAAACCTTCAACAGTGACTCTTGCATTTCTAAGTATATGTCCTTCAACATCTCTATTAACACTCAAGCATCCTTCTCCAGCTTCTGCAGCTATCATTTCATCAGAAGAACTTACTATTTTAGGATTAACTACAACATAATTATCAAATTTACCTTCGTCATATTCATGCACTATAACAATAATTCTTTCGTTTATACCAAGTTGAGGAAAAGCTAGTCCCATACCAGGTCTTATATTATATTTTTCTGCTAATTCTTCTATCTGACTATAAGTTAATTCTTTAATTATGTGTTCTATAATATCTTTATATTCTTTTGATAAAGGTAAAGTTGCATCTTTACTTATATTTCTTAATCTTTTATCTTTTTCGTCTAGTATATTTAATTTTTTATACATAAAATCACTTCCGTGAAACATTATATCATAAAAAAAGATAAAATGGAAATTTTTTAATCTATTATCAAAAGCTCTAGATTCTATAAGAGAGATTAATAATGTAAATAATAGTACCACACTATCCTCAATATTTTTTAAGAATATAAAATATTAAATATTAGCTACTATGATTAGTGTTTTTATTTTGTAAAAAAGAATTATACATGTTATAATTAGTGTACTATTAATAGGAGGAAAACATGGAAGAATTTCTAAAAAAGTTAGTTAAAATAATAAGTGATAATTATTTAATTGAAATAACTAAAATAGAAAAAAATGTAGAATCTAGTGTAGGGAATGTTTATATAATTTATTCAAATACTACAAAATTTGTTGTAAAAATTTATGATGATTTAAATCATACTAAATCTATGATTCAGTTACACTCTGAATTAAGCGATAAATTTTATATACCTAAAATAATGCAAAGTAAAAATAATACTCACTATGTAGAAATATTAACTTCAAAATATATAGTTTTATATTCTTTTCTTGAGGGGATTCAAATAGGTAAAAAATTTGATAAGTTAAATGAAGAAATTATTAAGAAAATTGCTTTAGAATTAAGAAAACTACATGAATTTAGTAGTAATATAAACAAATATAAATTAAAAGAAGTACCTTTTCTAAAATCATGTGATATAGAGAGAAAATCATTATTGCATTTTGATTTGACAAAAGGAAATATATTTTATGATGAAAACAAAATAGGTTTTATTGATTTCGATGATGCTAAGTATGGACCATCAGTTTGTGATGTTGCAATCTTAATAGCTTTACTATTCTTTTCTAAAAAAAGAGGAGTAGATAATAATAGTATAAATTTATTTATTGATACTTATTATGGTAAAGATTTGAATTTAAAAATGCAGGAAACTAAATATATAAAGGAAATAGCGCTTAATTGGATTAATTTTACTTTGAAAAATAATGATTTTAATCCTTCAACAACAGAAAGCTTTGAAGTAAAGAAAAAACTAATAGAAAAAAAATCATTTGATGAAAAAGGAGATAATTAATATGGAATATGAAGTAAGATATTATTTTTCAACAGAAAAACTAAATGATATAATTTCAAAATTAAAAAATATTAAAGAGTTACAAATGAATGAAAGAAGTTATGAAAAGACAACTCAATTTGATCATCCAAGCGAAGAAAATAGTTTTTATTCAAAAGAAATAGATGGAAGGTTTAGAGTAAGAATCACTAAAAATGATACAAATTCTAAATGTAAGTTAAGTTGGAAAAGAAGAATTAAATCAACACTTTCTACAGATGTTAATAAAGAAGAAGAAGTAGAATTAACAATAAAATCAGATGAATATGAAAATTTAATGTTTATTGTAAATAATGTTTTAAAAATGAAGTCTATAGAAAGCTATGAAAGGTATAGAACTATATTTACAAATGAAGATGTAGAAATATCTGTAGATGAATATCCTTTTGGTATAGCTTTAGAAATTGAAAATAAGAGTAATGATAAAGATCCTGAAGTAGTTGTAAAAAAATGGACTGAATTATTAGGTTTAAATATAAAAGATGCTTATAGATTATCTTGGGATGATAAATATACTGAACTTTGTAAAGAACAAGGTATAGAACATTATAATCATGTTACATTTGATTTGCCTATGCCAGAGGTTTTAGATTAATAAATACTAATTGAAATAATTAGTGTTTTTTTGTTAAAAAATAGATAAAAGGGAATCCTTTTATCTATTATTATCAAAAGCTCTAGCTCCTATAACGATAACTAATAATATAAATAATACTAATACTATAGCAGCTCCGAATCCAGTACCACCGTATCCGTATCCGCCACCACAACCTTGGTTGCAACCGCATCCACCATAAGGATATCCTCCGTATCCTTGGTATCCACCATAATAATACATAGTTCCCTCCAATCTAGTCAATATATCATATTAATTTATACAAAAAATGTTAATTAAAAATACCTATATTGAGAAATTTTTAGATATGTGTTATTATAATAATAGGATAGGTGATTACAGTGAAAAGAAAAATAAAATATTTTACTGATATGGATAAAATCTTATTTTTTACTGTACTTGCTTTAATAGTGTTTGGGACACTTAATATAGTTACGGCTTCAAGTAGAGAAGCAGTTGTAAATAATGACGCTAATCTTTTTTACTATTTTTTTAAGCATTCTATAATACTTATTATAAGTTTAATAGCTTATTTAATTGTTTTAAAAGTACCTACAAAAAACTATAAAAAATGGATAGTTTTTATATATGTAATAGTATTAGGTATGAATTTATTTTTGATACTTAAAGGAGTTGCAACTAGAGGTGCTAATAACTGGATTGATTTAGGCTTTATGAAGATACAACCTAGTGAACTTGCTAAACCTACACTTATTGTATCAATGTCACTTCTTTTTGAAATGTATTTTAAAAAATTAAAAGATGTAAATGAAAAACATGATATGATTATATGGAAAATAATAGGTTTTGCTTTAATATTTCCAATACTTGTATTCTTACAAAAAGACTTAGGTACAGCTATTATATTATTAGGTATATTTGTAGTATTATTTGTTTTTAGTCCTATATCTACTAAAGAAAAATTGAAAGCAGGTTTTTTAGCTATAATAATTGTTGTAATATTATTAATTGCAAGACTTTCTATAACAGGATATATACTTTCAGAAGCACAAACATCTAGACTTTATAATTTTATTAATCCATGTGCAAAATATGAAGATACAGGATATCAAGTTTGTAACGCATTTATAGCTATAAACAATGGTGGTCTTACTGGAGTTGGAATAGGTAAGAGTACACAAAAGTATTCTTATATACCAGAGCCTCATACAGACATGGTATTTTCTATTATAGCAGAAGAAAATGGAGTATTAATTTGTTCTTTAATATTTATAGCTTATTTAATAATAATATATAGAATATTAAAATTATCTATGAGAGTAAAAAAATTAAGTCATAGATATATATGTTTAGGAGTATCTACTTATATATTTTTGCACATACTTATAAATTTAGGCGGATTATTTGGAGTAATACCTTTAACTGGTGTACCACTTCCATTCTTGAGCTATGGTGGTAGTTTTACATTATCACTTATAGCTACACTTGCAGTAGTACAAAGAATTCATATCGAAATGAAGAATGAGAGAATAAAAATAAAATAAAAGTTATGCGAAAATTGTATTATCACCTGTTTTATGGTATAATATTAACAGTTGTGATATAAATAAAAGGGTGATTAAATGAGCAAATTCACTTTAATGAATAAAAATAAAAAAATATTTGATTTTGAATACAATGACGAAGAACATTTAATAGTAAAGTTTGAACGAAATTATCTTGATAATGAAGTATATGCTCCTTTTGGATTAATTAAAGATGATAAAATAGATAAAAGTCAATTTAATAAGTGGTGGAAAAATAGACAAATACCCGCATCAAGAAATGGATTAAAAGAAGTATTACAGAAAAGTGATATTTATGATAAAGACAACTTTGATTTATTAGATTCTAAAATCTATTGTCTATCTTTATCTGATCAATATTGGGTAAAAAAAATAGATGAAGATATTATGTGGGAAGATATAAATTTTTTTGATAATGAATTTTCAGAAGATATAGGGAAAATATTATTTGATGGCATTAAAACTTCAGTTAAGCTAAATTTAAATACTCCAGATATGACTAGTAATGGTAATTATGAAAAAAGATGGAAAGTTATAAATGGTGATAGATATTTAGTAAAAGCTGGTGGCAAAATGATAAATCAAGAACCTTTTAATGAATTAATTGCTACAAGATTATATGATAGAATTTTAAATGATGAAGAATATGTAAAATATGAAATTGTTTTTGATAAAGATAGAGCGTTATCTATTTGTAAGAATTTTATTACAAAAGAAACTGAATTAATTCCGGCATGGAAAATTAATGAATACTATGAAGTTAAAGATAATGAAAACAAATACGAGCACTACGTTAGGTGTTTGAATGAATTAAAGGTTCCAAATGCTAATCTTTTAGTTGATAAGATGATAATATGTGATTTTATTTTAGCAAACAAAGATAGACATTTTAATAATTTTGGAGTTATAAGAAATGTAGAAACATTAGAATTTGAAAGAGTTGCTCCAATATTTGATAATGGTTGTTCATTGTGGTATGATGAAAATGATATGTATATTGGTGAATTCTTTTTAACAAAACCATTTGAAGAATATGAAAAAGTTCAATTGAATTTAGTTAAAAATATTAGTTGGTTTGATGTAAGTAAACTTGATGGATTTGCAGATGAAGTTAAAGAAATACTTTTAAGTAATAAATTATTAACTGATGAAAGAATTAATAAAATAATTGAACAAATTAAATCAAGAATTGCATTTGTCAATCAATTAAAACAAACACGTGAAACTGACAACACTATTGAAATTTAATAATATATATGTAAATTATAATGTATCTTATGATTTACTAAAAAATATAACAATACAAAAATTTAAATAAAGACTCATATGTAAAATGAGCCTTTTTATTTCTATAAATTCTTGTAATTGAATATAATTATGGTATAATAAAGATGGTGATAAGATGAAAGTAGTTATAAGTGCAGGAGGTACTGGAGGACATATTTATCCAGCTTTAGCTATTGTAAATAAAATAAAAGAAAAAGAACCAAATAGTGAATTTTTATATATAGGAACTCATAATAGAATGGAAAAAGATATAGTACCTAAATATAATATTCCTTTTAAATCTATAGAAATATATGGCTTTAATAGAAGAAATTTATTAAAAAATTTTAAAACTATAAAATGTATATTAAAAGCTAAAAGAGATTGTAAAAAAATGATAAAAGAATTTAATCCTGATATAGTTATAGGAGTAGGTGGATATGTTACATATCCGGTAATAACATCTGCTCACTCACTTGGTATTAAAACTTTTATACATGAACAAAATAGTGTAGCTGGTAAAGCTAATTTAAGTTTAGCTAATTATGTAGATTTAATTGGTGTATCATTTAAATCTAGTATAAATGAATTTCCTAAAGAAAAAACAATATTTACTGGTAATCCTTGTAGTGAAGATGCAGTTAAGAAAACTCCAATGGAAAAAACTGAATTTGGGATACCTAAAAATAAAAAGTTAGTATTATTTGTAATGGGGTCTTTAGGTTCAAGTAAAGTTAATGAATTTTTAACTAATACAATGACTTTATTTAATAATAAAGATTATGAAATATTATATGTTACTGGTAAAAATGATTATGAAGAAATAAATAAAATGAAGTTTCCAAAAAATGTACATATAGTTCCTTATATAGAGAATATGACTAGAATAATGAAAAACACAGATTTAATAGTAACTAGAGCAGGAGCTTCTACTTTAAGTGAAATAATTGCTTTAGATTTACCTTCAATATTAATACCTAGTCCATATGTACCAAATAATCATCAATATAAAAATGCGATAGATTTAGTAGATGCGAATGCAGCCATATTAGTTGAAGAAAAAGATTTAAAGGGAGACATACTAGTTAGAAAAATAGATGAAGTTATAAATGATGAAAGAAAAATAAAACTTATGAAAAGTAATTTAAAATCATTTAAAGTACCTAACAGTGCATCTCTAATATACGATAATATAAAAAAATTAATAGATAGGAAGTAAATATGAATATTATAAAAGATATTAAGAATTTACACGTAGGAAAAGTTATAGAAAATCCATTAATAAAAGATTATACTACTTATAAAGTAGGTGGTAAGGCTATTTGTATAGTAATACCTGAAGATGAAAACTGTTTAATAGATTTATTAATGTATTTAAGAGATAATAATATAAAACATATGATATTGGGTAATGGTTCTAATGTAATATTTAATGATTCTGGATATAATGGAGTTATAATAAAGTTAGATAATTTTAATAATTTAAAAATAATAGGTAATAAAATAATAGTAGGTGCTGGATACATGTTAAATAAACTAGCTTTACGTGTTTCTAGATTAGGATTTACTGGTATGGAATTTGCTACTGGTATACCTGGAACAGTAGGTGGAGCTGTTTATATGAATGCAGGAGCTTATAAAACCGATATGGGTTATATAGTGACTAATGTTAAAGTACTTACTCCTGATTACGAAATAAAAGTATTAAAAAATAAAGATTTAGATTTTCATTATAGAACATCTTTTTTACAAAAAAATAAAGATTATATATGTTTAGAAGCTACAATTACTTTAATTAAAGGTAATGCTGAAGAAATAATGGAATTAATTAATGAAAGAAAAAAAAGAAGAGTAGAAACTCAACCTTTAGAATATCCTAGTGCAGGTTCTGTATTTAGAAATCCTGAAGGAGATTTTGCAGGTAGAATAATAGAAGAAATAGGATATAAAGGTAAAAGTATTGGTGGGGCACAAGTAAGTGAAAAACATGCTAATTTTATAATTAATACTGGAAGTGCTACTGGTGAAGATGTAAAAAAACTAATAAATGAAATAAAAGATAAAGTAAAAGATAAATATAATATAGAATTAAAAGTAGAACAAGAATTTGTAGAATAGGTGATACTATGGCTAAAAAGAAGGAAGTTAAGAAAAGAAAGTTAAATAAAAAAAGGTTTTTTATATTTTTAATTATTCTTATAATTATTGTTCTTCTTATATATAAATTATTTAATACTAATATAACTAATATATATATTAGTGGTAATAGTTATTTAACAGATCAAGAAATAATTGATATGGCGGGAATTACTAAATATCCAAATAGTATAAATAATATGTCATATAGTATAAAAAACAGATTAGAAAAAAATAAATATATTTATTCAGCTAAAGTAAATAAAAATCTATTTTTAAATAAAGTATATATAGAAGTAAAAGAAAATTATCCTTTATTTTATTATCAATCTGAAGTTAAAACAATATTATATAATGGTGATAAAGTAGATGATAAATTTTCTACAATAACAGTTATAAATAAAATACCAGATACTATATATGATAAATTTTTAAGTAAATTAAAACAAGTAGATAATGATATATTAAATAGAATGTCAGAAATTGAATATAAACCTAATGATGTTGATGAAGAAAGATTTTTTATACTTATGAATGATGGTAATTATGTATATTTAACTTTAAATAAGTTTTTAACTATTAATAAATATATTGAAATGATTAAATCTTTTGATAATCAAAAAGGAATACTATATTTAGATAGTGGAGAATATTTTGATACATTTAACGAATAAATATAGACAAATTGTAAAATTTAAAAAAATAAGTATTTTTTATAAAAATATACTTGTTTTTTTTTCTATAAAATATTATAATATCAATATAGGTAGGAGAGTAGAAACTATGTGGAATAAGAAAGAGAAAAAATTTATAGTAAGTATGCTTGTAGTTGCTGCCTTATGTATAACAATAGGTTTTGCGGCTTTTTCAGCATCTTTAAAGATAAACACAACTGCTACGGTAACACCTGATCATAATTCTTTTAAAATAAAATTTTCAAAAGAAA
The DNA here is from genome assembly GCA_017462455.1 of Bacilli bacterium. Lineage (GTDB taxonomy): Bacteria > Bacillota_I > Bacilli_A > RF39 > UBA660 > UMGS1613. The sequence continues at coordinate 8,962 of JAFTRC010000052.1, forward strand.
GTGGTAGTGTTAAAGATGGAAGTAGTAATCCTGTACAACCTATTAAAACAGGCGATATTACTGCAGAAAATGCTATTATAGATAATACAGATGGTCCTACAATAGAAAATTTAAAAGCAACATTTAAAGCTCCAGGAGATAGTGTTAAATATGAATTTTATGTATTAAATGAAACTGCTTTTGATGCATATTTAACACAAGTTTTATATAATGGTAGTCCGTTTAGAGAATGTACAGCAGGTACAGGTACTGATGAAACATTAGTAGCTAATGCTTGTGATACAATAGTTGTAAAAATAACAATAGGAAGTAGTGAATTTACAGGAACAACAACATCAGGAATTACAAATGTTTTAACTAAACAAACTGGTAGTCAACCAACAAGTGAAAAAGTAACAGTACAAATTACATATAATGGACCTGCAAGAGCAGATGGTCCATTTACAGTTACTTTTGGAGATATAGAATTAGTATATTCAACAGCACAAAGTTCAACAGGAACAGATAGTGGTTCTGATAGTTCAGGAGGTGCTGGAGATACTAACCCAACACTCGTACAATACATAACAAATCTATATAGCCCAAATAGTACAGTAACAAATAATTCAATAACATACAATGTAGATACAACAAATGGAATAATAGATGATGGACTAGGAGGAACAGTATCAAGTGGAGGAAACTTAAGATACTATGGAGAAAGTCCAAATAATTATATAGACATAGGTGATACAGATTCAAGTGGTAAGGTAATGCTATGGAGAATAATAGGAGTATTTGAAACAAAATATGCGACAGATGAATTACCATGTAACACAGATAGTGACTCAGATGGGCATTATGATAATTGTGCATCAGAAAAACTAGTAAAAATAATAAGAGATGATTCAATAGGAGATTTAGCTTGGGATAGTAATGATGTAAATAATTGGAATACCGCTACATTAAATACCTATCTAAATACAGGAGATTATTACACTAGTTTAAGTACAAATGTAACAAATAAAGTAGAAAATGTATTGTGGAACTTGGGAGGATTATCATATTCATCATCAGATACAAATTATTATCAAGATTTATATTCAGAAGGATATTATAAATGGGAAAGAGGAACAACAGTATATAGTGGAAATCCAACGGAATGGGTAGGAAAGACAGGATTAATGTATCCAAGTGATTATGGATATGCAACAGATTTAGGACGTTGTAATGAATATCTATTTAACTATAACGCAACAGAATCATGTTACAGATTAGATTGGCTATATAATTCAGATTATCAATGGACCATAACCCCTCGTTCCAGTGACTCGGATGACGTGTTCTATGTGGATTCGGCTGGCCTTGTCTACATCACCGGCGCTGTCAACTCCCTCGGGGTCCGTCCAGTCCTATATCTAAAATTTGACGTATCAATAGTAGATACAAAAACTACAAGTGGTGGAATAAGTTACTACGTGGTAGAATAAATATGAGGTAGAAATAGCCCATGAGGGCGAAGTTCGAAGGACTCAACGGCTTTAGTCGTCGCAAGGCAAAAATTGTTTAACCGGAAAAAGCACAATTGCTTTTTTTCTTTTATAATGATATAATTAATTAGCTTAATACAAATAAGGAAAGGAGATAATATGAGTAAAATTAAGATTTTTGCTTTAGGTGGGCAAAATGAAATAGGTAAAAACATGTATATAGTTGAAGTTAATGAAAAAATATATGTTTTTGAGGCAGGATTAAAATATGCAGATGATAAATTATTAGGTGTAGATTATATAATACCTAATTATGATTATTTAATTGAAAATCAAGATAGATTACAAGGTATCTTTATAACACATGCTCACGATCAACAAATGGGGGCTTTAGCTGATATATTAAATGATATACCAAATGTAAAGATATATGGAGGTAAATTTACTTTAGAAGTTATTAAACATGATTTAGAGGAAAGTGGGATAAAAAATGCTAATTTAATTGAGATAAAACCTCATAAAAAGATAGATTTTGAAACTGAAAGTGTATTTCCAATACAAGTATCTCATGCATTGCCTGATAGTTATTTATATGTATTAAATACTAATGATGGTGCTATTGTATTTACTGGTAATTATTTATTTGACCCTTCAATGACTGGACCGTATGCTATGGATATAGGAAAGCTTGCTTATGTAGGTAAACAAGGAGTATTATGCTTAATGAGTGAATCTATGTATGCAGAAAAAAGGGGATATACATCTCCAAATCATAGAGCTGATTCGATAATAAGAAGTACTATAGATGAAAATGAAGGAAGAATATTCTTTAATATTTTTGAAACTCAAATATATAGGATTCAAGAATTATTTAATGAAATAATGAGAACTAATAGAAATGTAGTTATAATGGGTAAATATCTAGAAAATATTATATTAAAAGGTATAGATATGAACTATATAGATTTCGATAAAGAAAGAATTAAACCAATTAATCATGTAAATGATGAAGGAATTCTTGTAATCATATCTAATGAAAGGGAAAAACCATATTCTAGTTTAAAAAGAATACTTAGAAATTCGGATAAGTTTGTTACTTTAAAAGAAACTGATACTGTAGTTATGTTATCACCTCAATATGAGGGTAGTGAGATAACTGCTACTAAGGTATTTAATAAAATAGCTAAAACAGGAGCTAAACTTGTTATACTTTCTAAGCAGTTTTTATCACCCCATGCATCTTCAGAAGATATAATGCTTATGATAAATTTGATGAAACCTAAATATTATTTTCCAGTAACTGGAGAATATAGACATCAAGTAGAAAATGCTATTTTAGCTAAAAAAATAGAAATACCTGAAGAAAATATATTATTAAATTTAAATGGTGAAGTAGCTACATTTGAAAATGGTAATTTAGTATCAAATGATGAGAAAATTAAGATAGAAGATATTCTTATAGATGGAAAAACTGTAGGAGATATTGGGGATTTGGTATTAAAAGATAGAGAAATGTTAAGTGATAGTGGTATTGTTATAGTAAATGCTAATATTGATAAAAAAACTAGACAAATTATAAATAAAGTTAATATATTAACTAAAGGATTTATATATGTAAAAGAAAATATAGATTTGATTAAAGAATCTGAAAATATAGTTACAGAAATTATAAATGAAAATGTAAAAGAAAACTATATTGACTATAATAAGTTAAAATTAGGTATAAGAGAAAAATTAGGAAAATACTTTTATAAAGAGACAGAATCTAAACCAATGATTATAATTATTGTACAAGAAGTATAAAATTAATGGTAATTTAATGAAATTGAAAAAAAGTTTTTACTTTTTTTCTTTTTTATAGTATAATTATATATAGGATTGTAGGAGATGATAAGATGAAGCACATTTATACTAGTCTTGATATAGGTTCAGATACTATAAAAATAGTTGTTTGTGAATTATATCAAAATAAGTTAAATTTACTTGCCGCATCTTCTTTTAAATCTAAAGGAATTAAAAAAGGATTAATAACAGATGTAGAGCTTGCAACAACTGCTATTAAAGGTGCATTTAATGAAATAGAAGAAATGCTTGGTATAAAAATAACAAAAGTAATTGCTTCTATACCATCATTTAATGCTGAGTATAACGTTATTAAAGGTAATGTAAAAATTACTAACGAAGAAGGTATTGTTACTAGTGATGATGTTATTAAATGCTTAGAAGTTGCTATGAAAGCAAATCCTTATACATTAAGAGAAATGGTAACTATATTACCAGTAGATTTTAGTTTAGATGATAAAGCCTTTATTAAAAATCCTAAAGGAATGAAAGGTAATATTTTAGGATGTAGAGCTGTACTTGTTACTACTCCTAAGAAGAATGTTTATTCTGTAATAAGTTTACTAGAAAATATTGGTATTGAAGTTGCTGATATAAGTTTAAATAATATTGGAGACTTATATTCATTTAATAATAAAAACTTTGAAGAAAAAACGGGCGCTATTATTAATATAGGACACGATATAACTACTGTTTCTTTATATAATAAAAGTATATTAGTAAAAAGCAGTATAATAAATATGGGCGGTAAAAATATTGATAATGATATATCTTATATGTATAAATTAGATATTCCAACAGCTCGTAATTTAAAATTAAAATTTGCTTTAGCTAATAAAAAGAATGCTAATGTTAATGATATAATTGAAGTAAAGAGTGCTTATGATGATCATTTAAAAATTAATCAATATGAAGTGTCAGAAGTAGTAATGTCAAGATTAGAAGAAATATTAAATGAAGCTAAAAAAGAGATAAATCTCTTGACAAGTAAGAAAATAGATTATATTATTATAACAGGTGGTACTAGTAATATGCATGATATTGAATATACTGTTAACGATGTTTTTGGAGAAAATGTTAACATAGGTAATGTAAAAATGCTAGGACTAAGAAATAATATATACTCATCTTGTGTAGGAAATATAGTATATTTTATAAGTAAATTAAAATTAAAGAATAAAAACTATAGTATGGTTAGTGATAATGAAGTATATCAAATGACTTCTATAAATTCTAAAAAATTAAATACATCAGATTCAATGCTAGGTAAAATCTTTGGATTTTTCTTTAGCGAATAGAGGAGGAAATTATGTTTGGATTAGAAATGGACCAAGTTGCTAAGATAAAGGTTATTGGTGTCGGTGGAGGCGGAAATAACGCTGTTAACCGTATGATAGAATCAGGAGTTAAAGGTGTAGAGTTTATTGTAGCTAATACAGATTTACAAGTATTAAACGTAGCTAAGGCACCTACTAAAATTCAAATTGGAGAGAATTTAACAGGTGGTAGAGGAGCAGGAGCTAAACCTGAAGTTGGTAGAGAAGCTGCACTTGAAAGTAAAAAGGAATTAGAAGAAGCTTTAGCAGGAGCAGATATGGTATTTGTTACTTGTGGAATGGGTGGAGGAACTGGAACAGGAGCTGCTCCAGTAATAGCTAATATCGCACAAGAATTAGGTGCTCTTACTGTAGGTATAGTTACAAAACCATTCTCTTTTGAAGGTAAGAAAAGAATGGATCAAGCTTGTGCCGGTTTAGAAGAATTAAAGAAAAATGTAGATACATTAATTGTTATACCTAATGACAAATTAAGAGAAATAATAGATAAGTCTACTCCTTTACTTGAATCATTTAAAGAGGTAGATAATGTTTTAAGACGTGGAGTTCAATCTATTTCAGACTTAATTGCTGTAGCTGGACTTATTAACTTAGATTTTGCTGACGTTAAAACTGTAATGGAAAATCGTGGTAAAGCATTGATTGGTATTGGTATCGGTGTTGGTTCTAATAGAGCTACAGAAGCTGCTGAGCAAGCAATTTCAAACCCATTACTAGAAAATAGTATAGATGGTGCTACTGATGCTATTATTAATGTTACAGGTGGTAATAATTTAACTTTATTTGAAGTAGAAGAAGCTGCTGAAGTAATTAGAAATAGTGCAAAAACAGAAATGAATACTATCTTTGGTGCTGTTATTAATGAAAATTTAAATGATGAAATAATTGTTACAGTAATTGCTACTGGATTTGAAGATGAAAAAAGAGATGAAGAACAAAGAGCTTATAGATCTGATAGACCTGTAGAAGCTAACCAAAATATGAATTATAGAGATTCTAGTGAAGATGATGATGACTCAGATGATATAATTCCTTCATTCTTAAGAAAAAGAGGAAGTTTTTAAAAAAATTAGTAAGGGTAAATCGAAAGATTTATCTTTTTTTTAATGAAATGTGAAAAATAGATGAAATTTCACATTTTTTTAAATTTTTTATTAGAAAAAAAAAGGAAATCGAAAAGTTTTGTAGAATGATATATGTGAAGGGAGGTGAAATATGATAGAAGAAAAAAGAATAATACCTTTAAAATTTGATTTAATGTTTAAAAAGGTGTTTGGAAATCCAGATGATTTAAAGCCATTAAGGAAACTATTAGAATGTATATTAGGTATAAATCCAAAAGATATAACTATATTAAATTCAGAAATAATAGGTTCATCATATAACGATAAAAGAACTACAGTAGATTTAATAGTAGAAATAGAAGATGGAACAAAAATAGGGATAGAAATGAATACAAATGTAAATAGGTATCTAATAAATAGAAATTTATTTTATATGTTTAAAATAATGAGTAAGGATATGAAAAAAGGAATGCTATATAATAAATTAAATAAACATATACAGATAAATTTTGATTGTGAAGGATA
>JAFTRC010000053.1 GCA_017462455.1 Bacilli bacterium
AGGTTGCAACTTGTGCTAATAATATTCACGAAATATGGGAAAAAACAACTGAAAATAAATCGGCACAAGTAGTATTTTGTGACTTATCTACACCTCACAATGATGGTAAATTTAATATATATGATGACTTAAAAACAAAGTTAATTGATAAAGGAATACCAGAAGATGAGATAGCATTTATCCACGACGCTAATACAGATATAAGAAAACAAGAGTTATTTAATAAAGTTAGAAAAGGACAAGTAAGAGTTTTAATGGGTAGTACACAAAAAATGGGTGCAGGAACAAACTGTCAAGATAGACTAATTGCATTACACGATTTAGACTGTCCGTGGCGACCTAGTGACTTAACTCAAAGAAGTGGAAGAATCATAAGACAAGGAAATAAAAATGAAGAAGTTGATATTTATAGATATGTCACAGAGGGAACTTTTGACGCATATCTTTATCAGTTAGTAGAGAATAAACAACGATTTATTTCTCAAATTATGACTTCAAAAACTCCTGTAAGATTTGCAGAAGATATTGACGAAACTGCATTATCTTATGCAGAAATTAAAGCACTTGCAGCAGGAAATCCTTTAATAATTGAAAAGACAGAACTTGATACACAAGTAGCAAAATTAAAATTATTAAAGCAAACTCATTTAAGTCAGATATATGCAATGGAAGATAAAGTTATAAAGTTTTATCCAACTGAAATAAAAAGATTAGAAAAAAGAATAGAAGATATTAGTGAAGACGTAAAACATCTTAATGAAAATACAAAGCCAATAGATGGCTTTCAAGGTATGAATATTAAAGAAAAAGAATATACCGACAAAGCAGAGGCAGGACAAATGATAATTGATATTTGTAAGTCAATGACTAATTCAGACCCAATAGAAATTGGTGAATATAGGGGATTTAAAATGATTTTAACATTTGATTCTTTTGATAGAAAATTTCATTTAGGTATGAAAAATATATTATCTTATGATGTAGAATTAGGTGCTGATATTCACGGAAATATTACTCGTATTGATAATGTTTTAAATGGTATTGAAAGTAAAATTGAAAATACTAAAAATAATTTAGAAGATACTAAAAAACAATTTGAGAATGCGAAACAAGAAATTACTAGACCTTTTCCACAAGAAGAAGAACTAAAAACTAAAACAAAAAGATTAGATGAATTAAACATCATTCTTAATCTTAATGAAAAAGATAAAGAAATAATAGCAGATGGAAATGATGATATTGCTGATAGTCAAATGTATAAAAAAGAATATGAGCGATAAATCGCACATTAGAATATTGCTAAAAGTTTATATAAAATCTTCGCAGGAGGTGACTATTAGATGAGTATTTCTAAATTTGATGAGCCATTTATAGAAACGTATTTTGAAGATTACTTTGGTGAATTTATATCTGATATTTTTGTTAATTTGAAAAAAAAGAACAAAGATTATAAGAATATAATAGCCGAAAAAGAAAAATTGTTAGAGCAATATCCTAATTTAAGAAAGTTGATTGAAGATGATGAAAGTATGGCATTATCAGAAGAAGAAGTATCTGCTTTAAGCAAAGTTCTTTGTTTATTAGATGATAAAAAAATAATTCAAGAAAAAGAATTGTTTTTAAGAGGAATAAGAGAAGCATATTTCTTTTTTAAAAAAACAAAAATAATTGAATAGTAAGATAAGCGATTTTAGTAGAAATACTTTAATCGCTTTTAATAATTTTAGAGGAGGAAAGTTTATGAATGAAATGGAAATAAGACAAAATCTTTATAATAAACTTGAAAAAGAGTTTAAAGATTTTATTGAAGAAATGAAAACGAACGAGCCAGAAGTAATAGTAAATAGTGCTTATCAAATTGCTATAAAAGAAGAACTTGTTGGAATATTTTATCCACAAGAAGATAAATACGATATAGAAGAAATTAAAGCATTAAATAAACTACCAGATCCACTTGAAGAATTATATCAAGGTTGGATGGACTGTGACGCAGGGATTTGTTCTGTATTAGAAGATAGTGTTTCACTAACACTTGAAGATGTTTTAGAACAACAAAAAGAGAAGAAAAAAGATAGAGAAAGGTAGGTAATATTATGGCATATTATCCACCAGATGTTATTCAGAAAGTAAAAGAAATGGATTTATACACATACTTAAAAAACTATGAGCCAGACGAGTTAGTGCATTTTAGTAGAGGAACTTATATGACTAGAACACACGATAGTTTAAAAATAAGTAATGGTATGTGGTATTGGTTTTCGCAAGGAATCGGTGGAAAAACTGCATTAGAATATCTAATAAGAGTTAGAGATTATTCTTTTATTGAGGCAGTAGAAATAATATTAGGAAAAGCAAAAATAAGTCCACCAATACAATACAAACAAAAAGAAAAAGTGCAGAATGTTAGGTTATTACTACCTAAAAAAGCAAGTGACAATGAACAAGTAATAAAGTATTTAGTTGGTAGGGGAATTGATAAAGATATTATACAAGAGTGTATAGATAATGACTTAATATATCAACAATATCAAAATAATAATGTTGTGTTTGTTGGTTATGATAAGTTTAAAACACCTAGATATGCAGGAATAAGAGCCACCAATTCTAGTAGGTATATGCAAGACGCTTATGGAAGTCATAAAGCGTTTTCTTTTAAATTAGATTCATTAGATAAAAACGATTCAGTACACTTATTTGAAAGTGCTATTGACCTTTTATCTTATGCTACTTTAATGAAATTAGATAATAAAGAATGGTATAACGAAAATCTACTTTCACTAGCAGGAGTATATCAACCGGCTAAAAAAATAGATGAAAGCAAGATACCATTAGCATTAAATTATTATCTAAATCAAAATCAAAATATAAGAAAAATAATACTGCATTTTGATAATGATAGTGCAGGAAGAATTGCCACTATGGCATTAAAAACTATACTACCCAAACAATATGAAGTCGTTGATGATCCACCAAAAGTTGGTAAGGATTTCAACGATTTTTTATGTGACAGAGTAGGAATAAATTATAAAAAAAGATATGGAAAGGAAAGATAAAATTATGAAAAAAGATTATTTAATTGTTGCTGATATTATAAAAAATAGAAGATTAGAGGAGGGACTAACATTAAGAGAATTAGATGAATATTCTGGTGTTAGTTATGCAGAAATTTCAAAAATTGAGAGAGGGGAAAGAGAAAATATCAATATGAGATATTTAATAAAATTATGTAAATGTTTAGAAATAGACTTTATAAGATTATTAGAAATTGCAGGATATTTTGATGAAGAATATGAAAGAACTTATGAAGTAAATGTGAAAAAAACAACTGAAAAAGTATTTAAAGTTAATGCCAAAAATGAAAATCAAGCATTAGAAATTATTACAAATTATGTATTTAATAATAATATTTTAGATACAAAAGATGATGATGTAATAGATTTTTCAGTACAAGAAATCAATGAAGAATTTGATGAAGAATGTGAAGAAATTGAAGAAGATTATGACGAGGAAGACTACGAATGTGATGAGAATTGTGATTGTAAAAACTGCGAGTATTATTGTCATATCTGTCAGGAATGCACTTATGGGGAGTAGAATTATTGTCTAGCCAGCACTGAATTTATACTCCCATATAAATTCGCTTGTGGGGAAACTCCCCAATCCCCTTGAAAAAATATGACAAAAAGTGTTGAAAAAGAAATATTTATGTTATAATAAAAAATGTCTAATGATACGGAGGTGAAATAGTTATGAAAAAATCTGAAATGATAGAAGCAATCGCAACTGCAACAGGATTAACAAAAGCAGATAGCGAAAAAGCGTTCAATGCAACATTTGATTTATTAAAAAAAGAATTAGCAGATGGTAATAAAGTATCAGTTGCAGGATTTGGAACTTTCAAAATTTCTGAAAGAGCAGCAAGAGAAGGAAGAAATCCACAAACAGGTGAAACTATTAAAATCGCTGCAAGTAAAAGTGTAAGTTTTAAAGCAGGAAGTGAATTAAAAGCAACTGTTAATAAATAAAACAAATTGCATAATGAATTAGGTTAGTAGATTAGAAATAATTTACTAACCTTTTTTTATTGCAAAAATTAAATAGAAAGGATTTGATATTATGAGTGAATTATTATTTTTTATATTAGGTTTAATTATAGGTGGTTTAGTAATGACAACGCTTATGTGTTGCTTACAAATCAATAGAATAAATGAATATGAAAGATTGCTTATTATGAGAGATAAAGATAATGATGAGTATGATGATGAGCCAGAGGTGGTCAAATGCGAAATCGTGGAGTAAAAAAACAATTCTGGTTTAGTAGAGATGAAGATTATCTTTTAAAATTAAAATCTAGTAAGGCAGGTTTAACAGAGTCAGATTATATTAGAAATCTTGTAGTAGGATATGAGCCGAAAGAAAAACCAGATGATAGGTTTTATAATGAATTAAAATTTTTAAGAGGATTAAGTAATAATCTTAATCAAGTTGCAAAAAAAGCAAATGCGCTTGGTTTTATTGATGAATTAGAATATAAAAAAAATGTTGATATGGTTAATCAATTTATAATAGATTTTAAAAAGGAATTTTTTTTACCAAAGGATTCAAATTGTAAATGAGTAAATTGACAAAATATAGTTTTTAGAATATAATTGTTTCTACAAGTTATCATGCCGGATAGAGAGACCCCGGCTTCAGGTAAATTCGAGGGCGGCTATTGATACCAAATAAATGTTTCAAAATCTTTTTTCGTGAAGGTTAGATGAAATTAATTTTGGGAAGAGTAGATGAAACTAACGAAAGATAACTTGTTGAGATTATCAGTAATGGTAATCTCTTTTTTTATTGGAAAGAGGTGATACAAATTGCTACGACAGGAATATGGAAGATAGATAAAAGATTAAATAATGTTATTGACTATACAATGAACATTGAAAAGACAGTTAATAGCGAATATGGAAAAGAAACTTATTATAATCTGCATAATGTTATTGAATATATTGAGGCAGATTTTAAAACTGAAAAACAATATTATGTATCTGGAATAAATTGTACGCCAGAAACTGCATTGGAAGAAATGTTAATAACAAAACAACAATATAATAAAATGGGTGGCATACAAGGATTTCACGCATTTCAATCTTTTGCAGAGGGAGAAGTCACACCAGAACAAGCACACGCTATTGGTGTTAAACTAGCCGAAGAAATGTGGGGTGATAGATTTGAAGTCGTTGTAAGTACCCACCTTAATACAAAACATTATCATAATCATTTTGTAATTAACTCTGTATCATTTAAAGATGGTAAGAGGTATTATGATAAAAGAGATACCTATGCAGAACTTCGCAGTATATCTGATTCGCTATGTGCAGAATATGGATTAAGTGTTTTAGAAGAAAAGGCTTGTAGGAATAGTAAAATAAATTATGCTAATTATCAAAAAGGAACAATACAAAGGACAAATTATTATACTATTGCAAAAGAAGATTTAGATCGTGCTATTGCACAGGCATATTCTTATAAAGATTTTGAAAAGTTAATGAAAGCAATGGACTATGAACTTATTTATAGAGCAAACAAGTTAAGTATAAGAAGAAACCCATATAAGAAAAATATTCGTATAGAAAGATATTTTGGCGAAGATTATAGTATAGATAGAATAAAAGAAAGAATAGAAACTACACAAGCCCCAAGAGTACCATTTATTGAGGCTTATAGTAATAAAAAAACTTATAACAAATTTGATTATAAGAAACCAAGAAGAAAAGTTATTTATGGATTATATATTCATTATTGCTACTTATTAAAAGTATTTCCTAAAAAGTATCCTTATCAAAAATTATCACCAACTATTCGTGCAGATGTACGAAAGATGGAAGAAATCTCAAAAGAAGCAAGACTGCTCGTTAGAAATGAATTAAAAACTAACGAGCAGTTTTTTGCGTTTAAGGAAGAAAAAGAAAAGGAACTTGATTCTTTAATGGATAGAAGAAGTAAGTTATGGTACAAACATAAAAAATCTAAAAGTAAAGAAGAAAAGGACGAGATAAGAAAGCAAATTGATGAACTTAATCTACAAATAAAACCACTACGAGAGGAGGTGGTGCTATGTAAAGATATTTTAGAAAGAAGTAGAAAAATGGAAGAAAATCTACAAGAGTTAAATGATGAAACAGAAAAAGGAAAGGAAGTGGAAAAAAATGAATTCATCAGGTGACGCAGCCGAATCTATTGTAAGAATGAGTTTACAAGGTACAGAGGTTGCATTAAGAATTACAGGTGCTGCAACAAAAAATGTAATTGCTGCACTTTATGCTTTATCACAAGATAAGCA
>JAFTRC010000054.1 GCA_017462455.1 Bacilli bacterium
GTTATTTTCGTCGTGGAATAATACTCTTATTTTTTATAAAATTAAAAGACTTAAGTCCCTTTTCTACTATTAAATACGGATTTAAGTCTAATAATTTATAAATTTTCTTAAAAAACGGATTTTACTCTAAAAATTTGCGATATATTTGACAAAAAAATATTAATATTATAAAATAACTAGCAGTTAAGGAGAGAGATCAGTGAAAATAATGACTAATTATGATTTACTATCAAAAGTACAAGAAACAAAAACAGGATTTTCTGTTCAAAGAACTGTTAAGCCTATTTTAATAAGAACTGGTATTAATTTTGCTATACTTATGGGATTTGACGCACTACATAGTTTAACTTTAGAAGATGGGCTAAAAGAAATTTTAGAAAATATTATGATAAGTTTAATGATTCCTACCTTTACAATTGGTACAGCAGATTTAATTCTATCACATAGAACTAAAAACATATCTAAAGATATTTTAAGAAAATTATCAATGTATCTAAAAGAAATAAATGTAAATACGGATAGCGAATTAATATTAGAATCATATAAATATAAAACTGAATATGAATTTAATAAAGATAAGGAAATAATTCAAAAAAAATATATTATGATACCTGTAATAGAAAATAGTAAAGAAAATGAAATATCAGTACTGCAAGAACACGTTATAGGAACTAAAGAATATTTATTATCTTGTGGTGAACCTACAAAACAAAAAGTATTCAAATTAGCTTTAAATCCTATGTAAAAAACATCAGAAATTCTGATGTTTTACTTTATATATTTTTCACCTTTGCCATCATATAATTGAACTAGTATAGCAATATTTAGATATAAGAATAGAGCGATAAAGCCTAACCAACCTATAAAAGGTATTATAAGTAATATTATCCATATAAAAGGAGATAAATAATAATCTTTGCCTTTAACATCTAATTTAGCTGCTGTTTTTGTTGTTATATCTATAATTAGTGCATATATCATTATTACAAATGGGAACATAAGTATTAAACCTACTACCCATATATACCATTTAGTGTACCAGGCATTCTTATCAAATAAATTTAACATAGCTCCAAGCACTATTGTACTTGATCCATTAGAAAATAAAGCTAAAAGTAACCATATCCACCAATTTTCTTTCTTTAATAAATCCATGTTATCACCATATCAATTATAACACAAACATTATCCATCTACAAGTTTAGATAAAATTTTAAATGTATTTTCTACTCCACTTTCTACTATATTGCTAATTCCATCTGAAAGTTTACTTGTAATTTTAGACAGTTTATTATTATAAGTAGTATTATTAACTACTAAATATTCATTTATATCAACTTCTTTACCTTCAGCTACATCATTTTCAAATTTTCTTATCTGTTCTTCAGTTAAAGTAGCTTTTTTATGGTTTTGAAACTCATAATATCCTGTAAGTTCAGAAAAATATATAACTATGAAACTTAAAAAGAATATCATAAATATAAATTTAAATATTTTATTTTTTGTTTTCTTTTTCATTTAAATATTCTCCTATTATTTCGGCAATTAAATCTAATGTATTATTAACTTCATCTATGTTGTTTTCATGTCCCCCTATTTCTATTAAAATAACATTACTATCTAAGTCTTGATTGTATACTCCATTAACTCCATATCCTTCCTTTTTCATAATACCACGTGTTAAACTAGGATATTTGTTTAATATTAAATTATTTAATTCAGTAACTACCTTAAGATTTTCTTGATAAGTATCGTACTCTAACCCTATTACAAATAATATCTTCGCACAATCTTTTCCATTTATATTCGTATAAGTTACTGAGTGGGTAGCAGCATCTCTGTGTAAATCTATATATAAATCCATTGATGGATATTTATTTATAGTTTTTTCTAAAAAATACCTACTAGCAATATAACTCCCTCCATGATTTAAATTATTTTGTTCCATATATTCTAAAATATCATTTTCTTCAACTATAGTACTTATACCCAAATTTTCTAATTTTTCTTCTAACATCTGTGAAGCCATAAGTACATTAGGAACTATATTATATTCTTCCAAATATTTATAATCGTAATTTTCTCCTTGATGAGAATTATAAATATATATTCTAGGCAATTCATTTTCCTCATATATAAACTCTACTTTTTTAACTTTATTTTCTTCTTCATATTTTAATTCTGTTTTCAATAATGAAGTTGGTGAATTAAATATATTATTACTTATATAATTTAACACAACATCCACTATATTTTCATTTTTATTTTCATCATAAGAATAATTATTACTACTATCTAATACACTATTTATAAATATAGTGTTAGAGTTTATTAAGTTAATTCTTTTTATACAAAAGTTAACTAAGTATATTACTACTATAATTAATAATATATATAACATTCTTTTTATTTTGATTCTTTTCTTAGTTCTAAACTTTTTTCTCATATTATCACCAATATTAATATATAATAAATTAGTCATAATTATTGTCGAATAAAAAAAAGAAATGGCAAACGATTTTTAATCGCATAACCTACCATTTCTAAGTATTAGTCACCTAATACATTACAATATATGCTTTAAAAAGCGGTATATGTTGACAATTTTTGAAAAAGTGATAAAATATACTTGTTTTCCAATATAATAACTAGGGGGATGTCTATGAAAGAACTTATTAAAAAATATTGGTTTCAACTTTCAAATGGTACTAATACAATGTTTAAAGAATTTTTTAATAAAGAAACTAATAAGAAACAAAGAGCAAATATGTGGACTTTTTCAAGACTTGTAACATCATTTTTAATTCCAATTTGTTCTTTAATATCTATTTTGACTTCTAATTTTTCATTATTCATTGTGTCTATAGGTATTACAGGCTTTGGAGGAATTACTGATTTTTTTGATGGTAGGAGTGCCAGAAAATATAATAGTAATAGTGAATTTGGTAAATTTTTAGATCAAGTAGCTGATAAAATTTTTTCTATAATGATTGGAATTAACGTAGCTCTTTTTAATCCATTATTTTTATTAAATTTATTAGGTGAAGGATTAATAATGGCAATTAATATTCCATACGAAGTTAAACATAAAAATTTTAAAGTTAGTAGTTCTATGACCGGCAAAATAAAACAATGGCCTTTATTCTTTTCATTAGTTTTAGGATTTGCATCTGTAATAGTGCCTGCTTTGTCAACAGCTACTAATATTTCTATACTTATAACCTTCTTATTTCAATTAGCAACAGTTGCAAGTTATATTAAAAACAATAATAATGAAATTAAACTTTTAAAAGAAACAGAAACAAAAAATAATTTAATTGAAATAGAAGAAGATTTTGATAAGACTAAATCATTAGAAAAAACTATTGGAGAAAATACTAACAGCATTAATAAAAAAACTTCAAAAAAAGATTTATATATAGGATTAAGGGATTTATTAAAAGATATTGAAGTAGTAAAACCTGAAAAATCTAACAATAATTATCAAAAAAGAAAAAAATGATCAATGATCATTTTTTATTATAGTTTCTATTTCTAAAAAATTATTTATTGTTTTAAAAACTTTATTATTTTCTTTACTTATTAAATATCCATCATATTTTTTTAACATTTCATAGTCATTAATTTCATTTCCTACAACAATTATTTTATCATAATTGTTTAGCTTAGAAATATATTCAATAGCATTCTCTTTTTTAGATTCTATATTCATTATATTAATCCAATTAGTACTAATATAAGCATAAACATCTTCTAAATCCTTTAATATATATTCCATATCACTAACTGCATTATTATCTTTTATTTTTATTGATAATTTATTTATATTATCTATTATTTCTTTACTAAATGTTTCTAAATTATCAAAAAAATAATCATCATAACCTAGTCCAATTATTCTAGAATATAATTTTTGTATTGTGTCTTTATTTATATAATTTCTATATATTAAATTATAATTATCATCTAATATATATCCTCCATCATTACATATATAATATTTGCAATCTATTTTTAAATCCTTTTTTAATGACTGTATATTTCTTCCAGTAGCTATTACAAAGTCAATATTGTATTTCTTTATTAATTCAATATTTTTATTATAATATTCATCAAAAAACGTACCATCAAAGTCACTAACAATTAAATTCATAAAGCACCTAACTAACCATTATATTTCCAATTACTTCAGCAATATTATAAAGAGTATCCTTTATGAAATATATTATATCTTTTATGAAGCTATTTTTACCATTAGTATTATCAATTTTTATTATATATCCATTTTTATAATCATTTGATTCAATTTTAACATTATATCTCTTATATTTGCTTATTATAAATTCTTTATCTATTTCATCATTAGCATAAATATATATAATATTGTTATTTAAATATATACTATCTTTTATAAAATATTTATAGAACTCAAACATTTCATTCATGTTACAAATTATATAGTTAGTAGATTTTTTATTAATATATTTTCTTAATCTTTTTATATTAATTGTTTTTCCTTTATTAGTTTCTCTTTTTTTAGATTTACTAAATACTTTACCGTCACTCTTATTAGAAGCAATAGAATATAAATTAACTTTATTATTTTTATCAAATTTATCTAATAAATTATTATCTAAACCTATGACTAATACGTTACCTTCTATTTTTTTTATTATTTCTTCTAATTTTTTAAACATATATATCACCTACTATATCATTTATAATGTAACTTGCACACAATAATCCAGCTGTAGCTGGTACAAAAGAATTTGATGGAATAAACTCCCTTATTTTAACTTTAGGCTGTTCATCACTACAAATTACCATTACTTTTCCTTTAATTCTTTCATCTTTTACCATTTTTCTAATTATTTTAGCTATTGGATCGTAATTAGTTTTTCTAATATCCATTATCTTTAATCTAGATGGATCCATTTTATTACCGGTTCCCATACAAGATATTAATTTTATATCTTTTTTCTTACATATCCTAATAAGTTCTAATTTAACAGTTACTGTATCACATGCGTCAATTACATAATCAATTTTTTTATTAAATAAATTGTTTATATTATCTAAAGTGATAAATTCAGTAATTTTTTGTATTTTGCAATTAGGGTTTATATCTAATATTCTTTTTTCTACTTCATCTGTTTTATAATTATTTATATTTGAGTGATATGTCATAAGTTGTCTATTTAAATTAGTTATAGATATTTTATCATTATCTACTATGGTAATATCTTGAATACCACTTCTAACGAGTGCTTCTACAGCATAACTGCCTACTCCCCCAAGACCTATTACAAGTACTTTTTTAGAATAAATATCATTTATTTTATCTCCAATTAATAATTTTAATCTTTCAAACTGTTGCATCTTATCACCACCATCATTATACCATATTTATAAAAAGAAAAAAAGCTATACATTAATTATAGCTTCTCTCATCTGTTTAGAATAAACACATCCACAATAATCTTGTCTATATAATTTATATTCTTTAGATAATTCAAGAGACCTTTTATATCCATTTTTCTTTTTAAAATCAGCAAATAAATAGTCAATATTATATTTTTCTTCCATATTTTTACCTATTTCATTAAGCCAATCTGCATTTTTATAAGGACTTATAGAAAGAGTAGTTGTAAAATAGTCATAGTTATTCTCCTTAGCATATTTAGCAGTTTTATCTAATCTAAATTCATAACACTTATAACATCTTTTACTTTTTTCTCCTAATCTTTCTAATCCTTTAATGTTCTTATAATAATCATCAGGATTATAAAGTTCTTCAATTACTTTTATTTTATTATTAAATTTATTTACAAATGTCTTTAATTCTTCTTTTCTTCTTGTATATTCTTCTATTGGATAAATATTAGGATTATAATAATAAATTGTTATATCAAAATAATTACTTAAATATTCTAAAACATATGAGCTACATGGGCCACAACAAGCATGTAATAAAAGACTTGGCCTTTTATTACTATTTTTAATACTTTGCAACATTTCTTCTAATTTTTTTTGATAATTCATATATTACCTCCTAAACACAAAAAGCACATAAAGTGCTTAACAAGCTGAATCTAGAGAACAAGCAGAATTATTCATTTGAAAAATATATCCTTCATATATGTCATATAATTCATTGTACTGTTCTTCAGTTAAATCTTCGTAAGGATCTGTTTGACTTGTTACTGTAGAAACATGTACACCCAATACATCTCCATCCTTAACAAAAACTACTGAAGGAGCAAATAATCTCTTTTCTCCAACTTCATAAGTTTCTTCTTCATAAACAATTGTATATTCAGTCAAATGTTCATCTAAAGCTTTTAATAATTTAAAATATCCTTCTGTTCCTTTTTTCTCATTTCCATCTTCATCAGTAGCATATACTAATTTACCATCTTCAACTGTGTATGAATCTCTTTCATTTAAAATATTTAAATAATAAATAGTATCGATATCATTTTCTTTGGCTACGTCAAATAATACAGGTAAAGCATTTCTACACCATGGACATTCTGGAAACCCAAAATAAATTATTCCTGTTTTATTTTTTATAATATCTAATATTTCATCATAGTTAGAATATTTTATTGGGTTTTCTCTAGATATATTTAACTCTTTATATTTCTTTTCATAGGCTTCTGTTCCATTTAATGCCTCATATTCTTCTTTAAATTTCAAAGCATCATTTGTAGTATTAGCTATTTTTAAATATGCAATAGAAGCTAAAACAACACACATCACAGACCCTAATATCATAATTATATTTCTTTTCATAATATCACTTCCTGGTCCATTATAACACATTTTCATTACTTTTGGAAATATCTAAATTAATATTATCTCCTAAATAATTTTTAATAACTTCTTTAATTTTATTAATATCTATACTAGTAATTCTACCTGCTCTAAATTCAATTGGCTCATTGATATATTCTAAATAATTAATTATTAATTCTGTATTTTTTTCTACTGAATTATTTTCGTTAAAAAGTTTTAAACAATAACCTTTTATTAAAAAATAAATAACATATTCAAGTGTTGAAGTAATTATTTTAAGTTCTTCATTTCCTACAAATGCCCTATTTCTATATCGTAAAATAAAATCAATTTTTACTAAAAAATTAATTACTTCTTCTGTAGAATAATATTTTTTTAATTCATTTATTAAACTAAAAAGATCTGCGTCAAAATAAAATTTTTCCATTTTTTCTTGACCTACTATTCGTTCTAATCCGTAAGCAAACCTTTTCTCGTAAAAATAAATTTCTTCTTTTAATTCTTTTTTTACTAGTTCTTGTTTTTCTTTAAAATATCTTCCAACTAAAAGTTCTGTATATCCTTCATTTATAGCTTCTCCTATTATGGTATCATCTAATTCATATAAAAATCCATTACTTGAATCATTTATTTCAATATCATTGGTAGATAAGTGCAAAAGTTCATGATATATCAAAGATTTTTTAAATAATTTTATTTTATTTTTTACAGGATTGTAATAACCTAAATCTTGACTATAAAAAAGCTTTTTTGCTAATACAATCTTAACCCATTTAATATTAGAAAATAAATTTTGTAATTTTTCTTTAGAAATTTTAGATTCCATTGTATTAACAAATATATCTATATCATTCCTTAATTTATTAGGTATTGATTGTTTATCTCTAATTTTTTCTATTTCAAATTTTCTTTCACTAATAGTTTTTATTTCATTTATATCAACTAATTGTAAATACTTTTTTATTTTTTGAAGCTTATACTTTTTCAATATATGATTATCACATAATATATAAGCTATAATCTCTTCTATTTTAATATTAATCATATAAATCTCTCCATACTTGGTCTAATATATCATATAATTACATAAAATCGCAAATTTTTAGAGTAAAATCCGTTTTTTAAGAAAATTTATAAATTATTAGACTTAAATCCGTATTTAATAGTAGAAAAGGGACTTAAGTCTTTTAATTTTATAAAAAATAAGAGTATTATTCCACGACGAAAATAAC
>JAFTRC010000055.1 GCA_017462455.1 Bacilli bacterium
CAATAATTGAAAGAGAGAATGGAAATTTTTGAATAAAAATTTCCATTTTTTATATACTAGGAAAGTGCTGGTAAATTTCACCAAAGTTTCACACAAATTCTATTTACAAACATTGCAGATAATGTTAATAATATTATATCTCATGTTTTACGTTTAACATTTGGTTAATATCTTGTGCCTTTTTTATTTTATAATAAAAACATATAAGTTTTAAAAACTCAGTCGATATCTTGATTAAAAGATAGAAAAGTCTATCTTTTTCAGTAAAATAGAATAAATATTACATATATTAGTAAAAATAAATAAAAAAGAAGAAAAATGAACGTTTTATAATATAAATAAAATTTTTTTCTTCTTTTTGATATATAACAAAAATTCACAATTTTATTGTGATTTTAAAAAAAACTATACCCATTATTGGATTATTGTAGTATAATTAAGGTAATCTTAATTGAATTAAGCGATTTAAATTAAGATTTAAGATTGTTGAAGTAAGTGCGTTTTTATTAGGTCACTTACTTCATTTTTTGTTGTATTTAAACCTATAATTAAAATATTACCATAATTAAGTAAATTTAAAATTGTATGAGCAAATTGAATTAATAAATATATATTTTTAGTTCCATTACAATTCTTAGTATAAATATGATTAATATTTAGAATATCTGATTTTTGTTCTTTAAATCCTTTATTTTCTATTTTCCAACGTCTTCTTCCTAATTGTATTATTTTTCCTTTATTTTCATTTGTAATTTTTTAAGATGTTGCATAAGAAAAGTTTTTAATAGTTATTTCATCAGTTTCTTCATTAACAACTTCTTCATCATAGCTTATTACATTAACCGTATAAAAATCTTTATCTTTTAACTCGCCAAATATTATTTCATTTTGATATTGATAATTACCATCAACAATTTTAATTTCTTCTAGGTTTCTTTTTATTGTTGGAGCACCCGATTCCTTATATCTAATAATATAATCAAATTTATATTCATCGTATAATTCTAAAAAAGGTCTATCCAGATATAAAGCATCCCCACCAATAATAATTGGCAATTTAGGGAATCTTTGTTTAATTTTTTTTAGTAATTTATAAGAAGCTTTAAGCTCACAATCTTGTTTATCAAATTTTCTATAAGTATTACCATCATAATCAGTATAAGTTTCGTTTTCTACGAATTCTGTAGCTAAAGAAAAAGTCATATTACCACAAACTAATTTAGCTTCAAGAGCATAATAAGAATATAAAGTATATTCATTTTCTTCATCTTTTTTATATACTTTAGTAATAGCTTGTTCGCCTGAATTGACGCAGTAGAATAAAGACCAGCACCATCAATATCGACAAAAGTATAAATAAATATGAATTTTATGTTAATGTAAATGATTTAAGTAAACAAAAAAGTGCACGAATATATATCTTTTCACGACTTAATTCCCAGTAGTAAAAAAATGGGAACTTAAAATTTTTTTTCAACGGTGAATAAAAAAAACTTGAAATAAATATGATTATAAGTTATAATATAAACAGTTTTATAAAGACATTGAACTTGAGGAGTAAATTAATATTAATTTAAAGAGAGTTAGTGGTTGGTGAAAACTAATAATTAAGTTAATTGAAGGTAGCAAGCTAGTTGAATATCTAAGTAAATAGGATTTTCCGGTTATTCCGTTATAATAAAAAGGTGTATTTATACACGAATTAAGGTGGTACCACGTATATACTCACGTCCTTATTGGATTGTGAGTTTTTTATTTTTTGTGAGGTTTTATGAATATAGAAAGATTAAAAGAAACATTTAAAAATCATGTAAGTAAATATGATATGAATGATATTAATATAAATAGAAAATTTTATCACTCATATCGAGTCATGGATTATTGTATGTTACTAGCTAAATATAATAATTTTAGTGATGAGAATATAGAGATTGCTATGTTAGTTGGATTACTTCATGATTATGCTAGATTTGAACAATGGACTAAATATAAAACTTATAGCGATATTAAATCTATAGATCATGGGGATATAGCTGTTGAAAGATTATTTGATAATAATGAGATAAAAAATTATTGTACAAATAAAGAATATTATGACGAAATATATGATGCAATAAAATATCATAATAAATATAATTATCCAGATAATTTAAGTGAGCACAATCAACTTCTTTGTAAAATTGTTAGAGATGCTGATAAATTAGACATATTTTATTTGTTTGGCATAAATCCTGATTTAATGCAACAAGATAATAAACCAATAAGTGAGGAAATAGAAAATAATTTTTTTAAGAATAAACAATTAAGTTGGAAAAATGTAAAAAATGAGGATGATAAAATTTTATTAGATTTAGCTATGGTGTTTGATTTGAATTTTAAGTATTCGTTCGAGTATTTAAAAGAGTATAAATTAATTGATAAAATGTTTGAAAATATAGGAAATAAAAATAAATTTAAAATATATTTTGATTATATAAAAGAATACATAGATGAAAGGATTGGATAATATGTTAGAAAAAAAATATAACCACATAGAAGTTGAAAAAAATAAATATAATAATTGGAAGGAAAAAGGATATTTTGAATCAGGGGATTTAAGTAAGAAACCTTACTGCATAGTTATACCTCCACCAAATGTAACAGGTAAACTACACTTAGGTCATGCTTGGGATACAACTTTACAAGATATTATGATTCGTTATAAAAAATTAGATGGATATGATACTTTATGGTTACCAGGAATGGATCATGCAGCTATAGCAACAGAAGCGAAAGTAGTTGCTCGTTTAAAAGAAAATGGCATAAATAAATATGAACTTGGTAGAGAGGGATTTTTAGAAGAATGTTGGAAATGGACTCATGAATATTCTGAAAATATAAGAATGCAATGGGCAAAACTTGGGCTTGCTTTAGATTATAGAAAAGAAGCATTCACACTTGATGAAAATTTAACTAAAGCTGTGAAATATGTATTTAAAAAATTATATGATGAGGGATTAATTTATAGAGGAGAAAAAATTATAAATTGGGATCCAGTTGCTAAAACTGCTTTAAGTAATGAAGAAGTTATTTATAAAGAAGATGAAGGTGCTTTCTATCATTTAAAATATTTTATAGAAGATAGTGATGAATATTTAGAGGTTGCTACAACACGTCCAGAAACTTTATTTGGAGATACTGCAGTAGCTGTTAATCCAGAAGATGAAAGATATAAACATTTAATAGGTAAAAACGTAGTATTACCAGTATTAAATAAATTAATTCCTGTTGTAGGGGATGAACACGCTGATATGGAATTTGGTACAGGTGTTGTTAAAATAACTCCTGCTCACGATCCTAATGACTTTGAAGTAGGAAATCGTCATAATCTTGAAAGAGTAATAGTTATGAATGAAGATGCTACTATGAATGAAAATGCCGGTAAGTATTGTGGTATGACTCGTGAACTTGCAAGAGAAGAACTTGTTAAAGATTTAACAGAATCAGGAATACTTATTAGTATAGAAAAAATGACTCATAGTGTAGGTCATAGTGAAAGAACAGATGCAGTAGTAGAACCATATCTTTCTAAACAATGGTTTGTTAAGATGAGACCATTAGCTGATAGAGTACTAGAAAATCAAAAAAATAAAGATACTAAAGTAAATTTTGTACCATCAAGATTTGAAAAAACAATGAATCACTGGATGGAAATAACTTATGACTGGTGTATTTCTCGTCAACTTTGGTGGGGACATAGAATACCAGCTTGGTATAAAGGTGATGAAATATATGTAGGAATAGATGCTCCAGAGGTAGATGGTTGGGTACAAGATAACGATGTATTAGATACTTGGTTTAGTAGTGCACTTTGGCCATTTGCTACTATGGGATGGCCTGATAGTACTGAGACTTTAGAAAGATATTATCCAAATGATGTATTAGTTACTGGATATGATATTATACCTTTTTGGGTAAATAGAATGACTTTCCAAGGATTACACTTTACAGATACTAGACCATTTAAAGATTGTTTAATTCATGGACTTATTCGTGATAAACAAGGTAGAAAAATGAGTAAGAGTTTAGGTAATGGTGTAGATCCTATGGATGTAATAGAAGAATATGGATGTGATTCACTAAGATATTTCCTTGCTACTTCAAGTGCGCCAGGTATGGATTTAAGATATGATGAAGAAAAAGTTAAAAGTACTTGGAACTTTATTAATAAACTTTGGAATGCATCAAGATTTGTACTTATGAATATAGAAGATTTAACTACTGACACTTATACACTTGATAATTTAAGTATTAGTGATAAGTGGATACTAAATAAATTAAATAATTTAGTAAAACTTTCAAGAAAACATATGGAAAAATATGAATTCAATGTAGTAGGTAGTGAATTATATTCATTTATATGGGATAACTTCTGTGATTGGTATATTGAACTTGCTAAACACAATATGAATAATACTACTAAGAGTGTATTATTAAAGGTATTAACTGATATACTTAAACTACTTCATCCATTTATGCCTTTTGTTACAGAAGAAATATATTCTATGTTACCAATAAAAGAATCTGAATCTATTATGACAAGTAGTTATCCAAAATATAGTAAAAAATATGAATTTGATGTAGAATTAGATTATACACTTGATTTAATTACTAAGGTTAGGAAGATAAAACTAGAAAATAATATTAAAGAATATAATATTTATTATAAAAAATTAGATAATATTGATATTATTTCTAGTATGCTAAAGTTAGATAAAACTAATTTTATTAAAGAAAAAAATGAATTAGATGAACTTGTAATAGATAAAAATGTAAGTGTATTATATGATGGTTCAGATAATAAAGAAAAAGAATTAGAAAGTTTAATAAAAGAAAAAGAAAGATTAGAAAATAGTATAGCTAGACGTGAAAAATTACTTTCTAATGAAAATTATGTAGCTAAAGCTCCTGCTAATATAGTTGAGCAAGAAAGAAATAATTTGAAACTTGAAAAAGAAAATTTAGAAGCTATTATAAGTAAATTAAAGTAAACAAATTTGTTTGCTTTTTTTGATTATAAAAAAATAAATATTGTAAATAATAAAAATGTTATAATAAAAATGTATGAAAATCATGAAAAGTGTGATATAATCTATAATATAGAGGAGAGTGTGAAATGAAAAAAATATTTAATATAGTTTTAATTAATATTATGACGCTTTTATTAATTCCAAATTTAGTTTCAGCTGAGGAAATAAAAATAGGTGATTATAAATATATAATTGAAGAAAGTAGTTATAAGGAATATATATGTGATGAGTTAGAAGGTAAAGATTACTATATTTATTCTGTTTCTAATAAAACTAAAGTGGTTTTACAAACTGAAGAACCACCACTTTATACTTATTTAATAGATTTTACTAAAACAGATAATTGTGAGACAATAACTAATGAAGAATTCGATAAATTATATTTTAACGATGTAGCATATGATTACGTTTGGGGAAAAGATAATGTAATTAGAAGAGCAAAAATTTCTTATGAGGTTAGTAATCATTATATACTAACAGAAGATACTAGTATAGATAATAATAAAGTATATTTGAAAATAGATGATGTTGTTGTTTCTGAAGTAAAGAACCCAAATAATGAAGATTTATCTACTTATTATGAAGAAATTTTCTTAAAATATTCATATGGTTATGATAGCGAAATGGATTATTATGAAGTTGAGTATAATTGTATTGCTAAATATATTGGAAAAATATCAGAAGAACAATATAATAGTGGAAATTATTATATTAAAGAAGAGCCAGAATTAGAAGAAGTCTTAAAACTTGAAAATACTGATTTTATAGTTTCAGAAAAATTAGGAATTTTTGATGAAGAATATCGATATGATAGATCAGATTATTTCTATATTATGACATTTGGTGAAGAAACATACTTAGCATTCTCTGATGAAAATTCGGGTATTGAAGTGATATTTGATTTAGATGGAAATGTAATTCGTTTTGGATTTGATGATAAGTACCAAGAATACTTAGAAGTAACACACAATGATTTATTTGCTTTCTATTCAGGTAAGTCTTTTGAAGATTCAAATATATACATAATAGATCCAGATTTTAATGTAATTTATGAAAAAGATAGTAAAGATAATTATATAAGCTATTTAACAACACTTGAGAATACAGATTATTTTGCAGTAGAAAGCCCATCAGATATTAAAATATTAAAGATAACAAAAGAAAAAATAGTAGAACAAGGAGAACCAATTCCTAACACGTTTGATGGAATAGCTACTTATATAATTCTAGGCTTAGTCGCACTAGTTGGATTAGCTTTGTCTATAATTTTTATTAAGAAGGGTAAAAAGGTAGGTTCAATGTCAAGTAGTGTTGGTGGAACCAAAAACTAATGATAAATGAATCGGTAAGAGGACTAAAATTTAGTTCTCTTTTGTTATGCTTTAATAGGATTTAGTAATCCTTTAATTAACATAATTCTAGCTTTTAAATG
>JAFTRC010000056.1 GCA_017462455.1 Bacilli bacterium
ATTTTTTAAGTCTCATATATGATCACCAATCCTATTAAAATTATACCACACTCCACAAAAGTACGCAAGTATAAAATGATAAAAAAACTAGATTTTTCAATACCTAGATGAGTTTTTTTACCTCAAAGTGTCAAAGATGGGAGATCCAAGAAAATATTTTCTTGGATAAAAATTAAATAATATAATAATATATATTTACTTTATTAAATTAAATGTGTTAAAATTAAATTGTAATAGTGGGGGAGTTTTATGGAAACTTTAGAACAATTAATTTATGCATATTTTGAAGAAAGTAAAAAAGGTTATACAACTAATGAACTAAGAAAAAAATTTAAGATTAAGGGTGAAGAACAAACTGATATTTTTAATAGTGCATTAAAATCACTAGTAGAAGATGGACGTTTGTTTTTTGATGGAAAAGTTTATAAACTATTTACTCTTGATTTAGGGCTTGCTTATGGAGAAATAGAGATAAATAAAGTAGGTAATGGTATTATACATACGGATTATGGAATTATATTTATAGATAATGAAAACTTGAATGGTGCTTTAAATGGAGATAGAGTTACAATATCAAATATAACACTATCAAAAAGAAAAGGTCATTATGAAGGTAAGGTTTATCAAATTGTTAAAAGAAGAAGTGGTAAATTAATTTTTAAAGTAAGTGGTAATGGATTTGATGCAACTTTAATTCCTTACAATGAATATGACAACATAGATATAGTAGTTAATAAGAATGAATTAAAAGATTTAAGAGATGGTGATTATGTAACTATTGATGTATTCACTGAAAAGAGAAATGGTAAATACTATGCTGAAATTGATAAAGTAATAGGTAATAGTAATACTAAAGATATAGATGTAAAAATTCTTTTTGAAGAATATAGTATTCCTGTAGAATTTTCAAAAGAAGTAGAAGAAGAGATAAAAGAAATACCTACTTGTGTAAAAGAAGATGAAATTGAAGGAAGAGTAGATTTACGTGGTAAATCTATTATCACAATCGATTGTGATAATACAAAAGATAGAGATGATGCTATATATGTAGAAAAGTTACCTAATAATAATTATAAACTTTATGTTAGTATATCAGATGTTAGTTATTATGTAAAAAGGGGAACTAAATTATTTGAAGAGGCATTAAGAAGATGTAATAGTCATTATGTAAATAATACCTGTAATCCAATGTTTCCTAAAGAACTTTCTAATGGTATTTGTTCTTTAAATGAAAATGTAGATAGATTAACTAAGACAGTTGAAATGGAAATAGATTCTAATGGGCAAGTAGTTGATTATAAAATATATAAGTCTGTTATAAATTCTAGAAAAGCCATGAAATATAGTAAGGTTAATAAAGCTTTAGATGGAGAAATAGTTGAGGGGTATGAAGAATTTATACCTCAATTAAAATTAATGAATGAATTAAATAAGGTATTAGAAAAAGCTAGACATGAAAGAAACTATATTGATTTTGCTATTAGAGATGTAGAACAAGTAGAAAACAGTTTTGGAGAAATTGTAGATTTTAAACAAGCAAATCCAGGAAATGCTGAATTGATAATAGAAAATTTTATGGTTATAGCTAATGAAACGGTTGCTAAACATTTCTATTGGTTGCCTTTTGTGTTTAGAGTTCATGAGGAACCTAATGAAAAGGCTATTAAGGAAATATTAGAACTATTGAAATTATCAGGATATAAAATACCTCCTTATAAAAATATAGATGAAAAAACATTAAAAGGTATATTAATAGAATTAGATAAATTTGATAAACTGGATATAGCTAAGTCAAAATTATTAAAAAGAATGAGAAGAGCTAGATATTCAGTTGAAAATTTAGGTCATTATGCATTACAATTAAAACATTATTGTCATTTCACGTCTCCTATAAGAAGAATAGCTGACTTTATAATTCATACAATTATTGATGAGGTAGAAACATTAGATTATAATAGTGAAAATATTTCAAAAATGGAAAAAGAGTTACAGGAAGTATGTGAAAATGCTTCTAGAGTAGAAAGACTTAGTAAAGAAATAGAAGAAAAAGGTATGAATATCCAAATGGCAAAATATATGCAAAAACATATAGGAGAAACTTATAAAGTATACATTACTGAGCTTTATCAACACGCTATGCTTGCTAAGACAGAAAATATGATTGTAGGTAAAATAAGTTTTGATGATATGAAAGATGATAAATACTATTTTGACTATGAGAAAAATGCTATAATAGGAAAGAAAACTAATAAGAAGTATAGAATTGGTGATAAGGTTTGGGTAATTGTAAAAGATGCCAATAAAGAAACAGGAACAGTAATTTATGAAATGCCTAAACAAAAAGTATTAGTTAAAGATTAAAAATTACATTTTTGTAATTTTTTTTTGTTTATAAAAAGGAAATAGAAAACTTTTGTAGAATAATAATAGTAGGGAGGTGCTATTATTATTTATTTAGATAATACTTATAAAAAGAAATATGGAAGATTAAAGATAAATAGATTAAATAAAAAATATATTAAACAAGAACTTATTGATAGTGATTATATACTTTCTAATATAAATGGATATTCACTTGATAAGGAACAAAGAATAGCTGTTATAACAGATGAATGTGCTAATCTTATAGTTGCAGGTGCTGGAAGTGGTAAGAGTCTTACTATGGTAGGTAAAATAAGATATTTAATAGAAAGAAAAAATATAAAAGAAAATGAGATTCTTTGTATATCTTTTACTAGAGATGCATCAGAAAACTTAGAAAAAAATATAAAGAAAAATTATAACTATGATATAAAAGTTTATACGTTTCACAAACTTGCTTTAGAAATATTAAAAGGTAATAAATTAACTATATCACCTACTAATACATTAAGCTATATACTAGATGAATACTTTTATTCTATTATTAATAATAATAAAGATATGGTTTTAAGATTAAGGAAAGTTTTAAATAAAATAGATACACCTTATAAAAATATATTGGAATCTAAGGAACTTGTATTATTAAAAAGACTTATAATAACTTTTATAAATTTGTTTAAGACTAATAATTATAAATTAGATTATTTTCTTAAAATGAAAAAACATAAAGATATAATAAGTATAATAATTGATATTTATTATTTATATGAGGAAGAATTAAAAAGTACTAAAAGTATAGATTTTAATGATATGATTGTACAAGCTACTGATTATGTTAAAAATAATAATATAAAAAATTATAAATATATAATAGTAGATGAGTATCAAGATACGTCCTATGTTAGATATTTATTTTTAAAAGAAATAATAAATAAGACAAAAGCTAAAATAATATGTGTAGGAGATGATTATCAATCTATTTATAGATTTAATGGTTGTGATTTAAATATGTTTTTGAATTTTAAGAAATATTTTGGTTATACTAAGGTTTTAAAAATTAATAATACTTATAGAAATAGTCAAGAATTAATTACAGTTGCTGGATCTTTTATTATGAAGAATAAAAGACAATTGTATAAAAAGTTAAAAAGTAACAAACATATAGATAGACCTATTAAAATTATATATGGTAATAATTTACAAAAATCATTGAATAAAATACTTGACACTCATAAAAATATTTTAATACTTGGAAGAAATAATTTTGATATAAATAAATATTTTAAAATAGATAGTAATGGTTATATAAAACCTAATATAAGATATTTAACTATACATGCTTCTAAGGGATTAGAAGAGGAGTGTGTTGTTATTATTAATTTAAAAGATGATGTATTAGGTATTCCTAATAAGATAAAAGATGATAAAGTATTAAAATATGTTACTAAAAATAAAGACATATATCCATTTGAAGAAGAAAGAAGATTATTTTATGTGGCTTTAACTAGGACAAAGAGTGATGTTTATTTATTAGTAGATAAGAAGAATAAATCTATATTTGTTAAAGAATTAATTAGAGATTATAGTAAATATATTGAATACATTTAGTTGACATTTTATGGAATTTTTAATTGATTTTGATTAAATGTTACTTAAACTTAAATAAAAAGCATAGGTTTTGTTATATACGCTCAATTTGACATTGATTGTTTATTTATGGTATGATAATGGTGCTTTTCGAAAAAAAAGAGGTGTTAATGTGAAAGCAGATTTAGTGCCCCTCAAGGGTGCGTTAACAATTATAGCTGGTATATTTTGTGTATATTTAGTTTATTTAAATGTTAGTGTTAGAGAATATCAAACAGAAACAGAAGTTACTAAAGCTAATGCTAATATTATGGATGTAGAAGAAATAGCTTTAGAACAAGAAGAAATTATAGAAGAAGTTGAACCGATAGTTTATGATGGCATGACATTAGAAGAATTATCTAATCAAATAGATAAATCATTAACTTCAACAATTACTGGGAAAGGTCACTTAATCGCATCTTATTCATTAGAAAAGGGTGTAGACCCATATATGGCTACTGCTATTATCTTACATGAAACAGGATGTAAGTGGGGATGTAGTTATTTAGTACGTGAATGTAATAACGTAGGTGGTCAAAAAGGTAGTGGATGTGGAAGTTATGGTTACTTTAATTCATTAGATGAAGGTATTATGGCATTCATAGACAACCTAGAAAGAAATTATATAAGTTATGGTTTAACTACTCCTGAAGAAATAAATCCTAAATATGCAGAAGATCCAAATTGGTCAGCAAACGTAAATAAATATATTGAAATTATAAGGGCACAGTAATGTGTCTTTTTTGTTGAAAAATAAACTATATATGTGTTATAATTTAAAAGAATAGGAGTGATTTTATGACTAATGAGATGGTAGAACTATATAAAAAACTTGATACTAATGAAAAGAGAAATGAATTTAGTGCATTAATGATAAAATTAGATCAATTAATAAATCAGTTAATAATTCAGAATAATATTAATACAGAAAATTTAAAAAACGTAAAAAATTATGATTCTGTTGAACAAGCTAATAATAATGAAGATGATATGATGTTATTTTTTTATGATGATTTATGGAATATAAAAAATAAAATATTATTATTGTTAATTTCAGAAAATAGAAAGTAGGTAATAAAATATGATAGAAAATGAAAATCAAATAGATTATCAAACATTAAAAACAATAACAGAACATGCTAAACAATATGATATTATTTCTGATAAAAAAACATTTTTAAAGAATGTAAGTCTTTATGAACAAAAAATTATTTTGCTCACTTCTCAGGACCCTTATGAAGTTTTAAGTTATTTAGAAGAAATAGATTTAAAAAACTTAAGAATCATTTTAAATCAATTAAAATACGAAGAAATAAAAAATATATTAGATAAATTTACTAGTGAAGATAAACAAAGATTTTATACAACATTTTCAGATTTAGAACTTGTTAATCAATTTATTTTGCAAGATAAAAATTCAGATGAATATATTTCAGATTTGACTTTTAATAGGAAGGTTGAAATTTTGAATTCATCGAAAGCAGAAACACAATTAGCTTCTTCTAAGGTATATGAAAGTATGACAGTTGAAGAAAAAGATAAAGTAGAGGATAAATTAACAGATGTTGATGGTATTAGTGCATTAAATAATGTAGTCACTTATGATGACCATGAAATTAATGAATCTATTGAAAATAGTAATAAAGGAGATGTAGTAGAAGAAAAAGTCGAAACTAATGAAGAGACAAAAGAAAAAGCTGAACAATCAAAAGAAGAAAATCAGGAAGATAAAGAAATTTTGGAAGATAGAAGTAAATATGAATTTTTACTTTCAAGGATTGAATATTATAAAAATAGTATAGAGAAATTTAAGGAAATAGATTTATTGTCTATAGATAAATATTCTTTATTACCAGTTGAAATTCAAAATATAGTAGATAATGA
Organism: Bacilli bacterium; assembly: GCA_017462455.1. Taxonomy (GTDB): domain Bacteria; phylum Bacillota_I; class Bacilli_A; order RF39; family UBA660; genus UMGS1613. The sequence continues at coordinate 5,875 of JAFTRC010000056.1, forward strand.
TTATAATAGATATATTGAAAAAATCAAAAACAATGATTTGAAAAATGACAGTAATGAACTAAAAGGAAATACTGCCGAAATGTTTGTACAAGTAGCACAAGAAACTGAAAAACAGGAAATTGCTATGATGATACAGCAAACAGAAGATATTAAATTAGAAGAAACTTTAATAAAATAATTTGAAGGCACAGCAATGTGTCTTTTTTGTTCTAAAAATATAAGTTGTCCATATATTTTAGTGTGGAGGTATATATGTATAATGGACTAACTGATAATGAAGTAGAGATAAGTAGAAAAAAATATGGTAGTAATGAATTGAGTAAAGTTAAAAAAGATAGTTTTTTTAAATTACTAATAGGCACATTAGGAGATCCAATAATAAAAATATTACTGATTGCTTTAGGTATTAAGACGGTATTTCTATTTAAAAATTTTGATTGGTATGAAACTATTGGTATAGTGATTGCTATATTTTTAGCTTCATTAATCTCTAGTATATCTGAGTATGGTAGTGAACAAGCTTTTGAAAAATTACAAGAAGAGGTATCTAGAATAAAGTGTAAGGTTATAAGAAATGGTAAAAAAAGTGAAATACCAATAAGTGAAGTAGTCGTTGGAGATATAGTTAGTTTAGAAACAGGAGATAAAATACCTGCTGATGGTATTATTGTTAAAGGTAGGATAAGTGTTGATGAATCTAGTTTAAATGGAGAAACTAAAGAAGCTTACAAAGAAGCTTCACTTAATCCTAATAAAAATACCGATAAGAACACAGTATATAAGGGGAGTGTTGTATACTCAAATACAGCTTTAATGAAAGTCACTAGTGTAGGAGAAAATACTTTCTATGGTAAGATAGCCTTAGAATTACAAGAAAAGCAGCCTGAGACACCTCTAAAGTTGAAACTTAGGGAACTAGCTAAGTTTATAAGTAAAATTGGTTATATAGGTGCAATACTAGTGTTTTTCTCATATATGTTTAAAGTAATAGTAATAAATAATAATTTTGATTTTAATTTAATGAAAGAAACAGTAACAAATTTCCCCTTAATAACGGGTCATATTCTATATGCACTTACTTTATGTGTTACTATAATAATAGTTGCTGTACCAGAAGGTTTACCTATGATGATTACTTTAGTACTTTCTTCTAATATGAAAAGAATGTTAAAGGACAATGTATTAGTTAGAAAACTTGTAGGGATAGAAACTAGTGGTAGTATAAATATACTTTTTACTGATAAGACAGGAACTCTTACAAAAGGTAAATTAGAAGTAAAAAGTATGATTAGCGGTGATTTAAAAGAATATAAAAATGAAAAAGAATTAATGAAAAATAAAAAGTATTATGACATAGTAAAACTTAGTTGTATAGCTAATAACGCAAGTAGTTATAGTGGCGATAAAGTAATAGGTGGAAATATTACCGATAGGGCAATCCTTTTGTTTTTCAAAAATGATAATAAAAGAATAAAAAAAGATGAAGTTATACCTTTTGATAGTAAGAATAAATATTCTATAACTAAAGTAGATGGATTAAATTTAATAAAGGGTGCACCAGAAGTACTTTTAAAAAAGTGTAGTTATTATTATGATTCTTTAGGTAATCAAAGAAAAATAATAAATTTAAAATCTATAGAAAATAAAATAAATGAACATACTAAGAGTGGAGTTAGAGTATTAATAGTAGCTACTTCTAAAAATAAAAATATTACTGATTTAAGTAATTTAACTTTAGTATCTACAATTCTTATAAAAGATGAGGTTAGAAAAGAAGCTATAGAAGGCGTAAAAATGGTTAATGATGCTCATATTAAGACTATTATGATTACTGGAGATAATAAAGATACAGCAATTGCAATTGGTACAGAGGTAGGTATATATAAATCTGGAGATTTGGTGCTTACTAGTGAAGAATTGAATAAACTTACTGATGAAGAGTTAAAAAGTAAGTTACTAAATATTTCTATAGTAGCTAGAAGCCTTCCTAATGATAAGAGTAGATTAGTTAGAATTAGTCAAGAAATGGATTTAGTAGTTGGTATGACGGGAGATGGAGTAAATGATGCTCCTGCTTTAAAGAGAGCTGATGTAGGTTTTGGTATGGGTAGTGGTACTGAAGTAGCTAAAGAAGCTAGTGATATAGTAATTCTTGATGATAATTTTTTATCTATATCTAAAGCAATTTTATTTGGTAGAACTATTTTCAAAAGTATAAGAAAGTTTATAATACTTCAATTAACAATAAATTTATGTGCTCTTTCTTTATCAATAATAGGACCTTTTATAAATATAGAGATGCCTATAACAGTTATACAGATGTTATGGATAAATATGGTTATGGATACTTTAGCTGGACTTGCATTCTCATTTGAACCGCCATTAAAAGAGTATATGAAGGAAAAACCTAAGAAAAAGAATGAACCTATAATAAATAAATATATGCTAAGTCAAATATTTTGTACTGGTTTATACTCATCATTAATATGTATACTATTTTTAAAATTACCTTTTGTAAAAGAATTATTTAGACCTGATGTAGGCGATAAATACTTATATACAGCTTTCTTTGGACTTTTTATATTTATAGATATTTTTAATAGTTTTAATGCAAGAACTCATCGTTTAAATTTACTTGCTAATATATTAAAAAATAAAGTATTTATATTTATAATGATATTTATAGTAATAGTTCAAGTTTTGCTTATATATTATGGAGGTACTATTTTTAGAACATCCGGGCTTACTTTATTTGAATTTGAAATAATGATATTGTTTGCTATTACTGTTATACCTTTTGATTGGATAAGAAAGATTATCTTAAAGAAAAAAGGTTTAAAATATGGAGTTTGACACTAGTAATATTTAATGTTAAAATACTAATCAAGGTGATATTATGAAGACGTTTTTTGTAATTTTAGCTTTGAGTTTATTATGTTTAGGATGCGCTAAAGAAGAAAAGAATATTACAATTAATATTTATGAAGATAGTGAAAAAGAAGTGGTTCAAGAAAAAATAGATGCAAAGGAAAATAAAGAAGAACAAACTAATATTGAAGTAAAAGAAGAACAAATTCAACAAGAAGTAATTAATAATAATACTGAAGAAGTTAATATTAAAGATAATTCTTCAAGTAATGCTATTGAAAGTACTTCTTCATTAGATTCAATAGAAAATTGGTATGACGAAAATAAAGAAGAAATAAAAGAAACAAATGAAGAAATAGTACAAGAGGATAAAAATACTATAGATGGATGGATTAGTGACACTAAAGATTGGTATCAAGAAAATAAGGATGAATTAAAAAATAAAAATCAGGAGATATTAGAAAATGATAAAGAAACTATAACTAATATAATTGATAAATCTAAAACTTTGTATGACGAAAATAAGGACGGAATTTTAAATCAGTCAAAAGAAATTTACGAGAATGATAAAGAAACTATAAAAAATTTGTATGATAAAATTTCTAATTAGTGTATAATTAATAAATTTCTTACCATATTATTAAGGGAGGGAATTTATGAAAAAATTGTTTTCAATACTAGGTATTGGTCTTATAATGACAGGATGTTCATTAGGTGATATGGATAATACCCCAACAAAAAAAGTAGAGGAATATTTAAATAATTATCAAACATTAAATTCTAATGTACTAACAGAATTAGATTCTATAGTAAATCAAGAAGTTGCTTTTGATGAAGATCAAAAAACTACATACAGAGATATATTAAAAAAACATTATCAAGATTTAACTTATACAATTAAAGAAGAGACTGTTAATGGAGATAAAGCTACTGTAGAAGTAGAAATAGAAGTAAATGATTATACAAAAGCTTTAACAGAAGCAGAAACTTATAGAACAACTAATGAATCTGATTTATTAGATGAAGATGGAGTGTTTGATGAAAGTAAATTTAATGATTACAAATTAGGATTATTACAAGATAATACAGAAAGAGTTAAATATACTATTTATTTCTCATTAACACAATTAAATGATGAATGGGTATTAGACGAGTTAAATGAAACAGAACAAGAAAAAATACTTGGGATATATGAATACTAGAAAAATCTAGTATTTTTTTATTTTTTAGTATATAATTATAATGGTGAATGATATGGCTAGAAAAACTTTTAAAACGTTAGAGGAACAAATAGAAATTTTAAGAACAAGAGGTCTTGTTATAACTGATGAAGAAAAGACTAAAGATGTATTACTTAGAGAAAATTACTTTTTTATAAATGGTTATAGACATCTTTTTATGAAATCAACTAAGGATAAAAATTTTATACCTGGAACTACATTTGAAGAGTTATATGCTATGTTTGTATTTGATAGAAGAGTAAGAAATATATTTTTCAAAAATTTATTAATAGTAGAAAATAATATTAAATCTCTTATAAGTTATCAATTATCTAAAAAATATGGTTACAAAGAAAAAGAATACTTGAATCCTAAAAACTTTACTAAAGATCCTATGAAATCTAGACAAGTATATGATGTACTAAATAAAGTAAAAAGACAAATAAGGGTTAATGGTAAGCAACACTCAGCTACTATGCACTATATAAATAATTATGGATATATACCTTTATGGATACTTGTTAAAGTATTATCATTTGGTATAGTAGGTGAACTTTATGATATTTTAGACGATACTGATCAAATGGAAATAGCTAAGATATATAATTTAGATGTAGAATCACTTGCTATATATTTATCTATTTTATCTAATTATAGAAATTTATGTGCTCATGAAGATATTTTATATAATCATAGAACTCAAAAAGTGATTCCTGATACTAGATACCACTACTTATTAAATATAGATATGACTGATGAAGAATATAATTATGGAAAAAATGATTTATTTTCTGTTGTAATTATTATGAAACAGTTACTTACTAATAATGAGTTTAGAGAATTTATAAATGAAGTAGGGTATGAAATAGATATGTTAGAAGGTAAGACCAATATACTTCCTATAAATAATTTTTTAAATAAGATAGGTTTTCCAGATAATTGGAGAGATATTATAGAGTTAGATTAATGAAAAAAGAAGTAAGATATGTTTTAATCACTTGTTTGTTTTTATTAGTAATTATTGTAGGTATTTATTTTTTGTTTAATAAGGAAGATGCGCTAGATGTAGATACTTATAGTGTGTATATTGAATGCCTTAATGAAGAAAGTATTAGTAGTGGTTCTGGATTTGTTTATAAAGAAATAGATGATAAAAGCTATATAATTACTAATTATCACGTTATTGAGGATTATAATGAAATATATGTTTATAATAGTGATAAAGAAAAAATTAAAGCTAGTGTATTAACTAAGGATGAGTATACTGATATAGCAATTCTTACAATAGACGATGAATTAAATTTAAATAGCGTGAGTATTGGTGATAGTGACAAGTTAAATATCAAAGATAAGATATATGCAGTAGGTACTAATGATATAAGTAATATTTCTACAGTAACAAGTGGAATTATAACTGATTTAGATAAAGAAATTACTATTGATACTACTCATGGTATGAGTGAGTTTAGTACTATAGAAATGAATGCTTTAGTAGAGAGTGGTAATAGTGGAGGCCCTTTATTAAATAGTGATGGCGAAGTTATCGGTGTTGTATTTGTAAAGGATGAGAGTGTTGATGATGTTGCATATGCATTACCAATAAATTATGTTATGGATGTTGTTCAAAAATTAGAAAATAACGAGATTAATAGACCTAGTTTAGGAGCTATTCTGACTAATACTACAAATATTGAGTTAATGAATGAATATGAAATTAATCAAACTGATATTAGTGGTGTAATACTTTTAGAAGTTTATGAAGGCTATGATTATGGATTTCAAAAAGGAGATATTATAACTAAGTTTAATAATAAAAGTATAAATAATGTTAATGAACTTAGAAAAGAACTTTATAAATTTAATAAAGGTGATAATGTAGAAATAGAGTATTATAGAAGTGATATAAATTATAAAATTAAAGTAGAATTAAAATAAAAAAATCTTTAGATGTTTTCTCTAAAGATTTTTAATTTAGTTTTAAAACTTGCCCTATACTAAGTAGTGTACTACTTAAATTATTTAATTCCATTAATCTGCTTGCTGTAGTATTATTAGCTTGTGCTATTTTATATAAGCTGTCGCCACTCTTAACTGTATAAGTATTAGAAGAAGATGAAGTAGGTATTTTTAAAGTTTGCCCGATACTTAAAGCAGTAGAATTAAGATTATTTAAAGCAACTAATTCATTAACAGTGGTATTGTAGGTTTGAGCAATTTTGTATAAGCTGTCACCACTCTTAACGGTATAAGTATTAGTAGATGAAGTAGGTATTTTTAAAGTTTGCCCGATATTTAAAGCAGTAGAATTAAGATTATTTAAAGCAACTAATTCATTAACAGTAGTATTGTATCTTTGAGCAATTTTGTATAAGCTATCGCCACTTTTAACTATATATACATTTTCTTTAGTTTTTTCTTCTTCAACAGTAGGTATTTTTAATACATCACCTATACTAAGCATAGAACTAGTAAGCCCGTTAGTTTCTTTTAAATCAGCAACACTTACATTGAATTTTTTAGCTATACTCCATAAACTATCACTGCTTTTAACTGTATAGTAATTACCGTCTTCTACAGGCACATAAGTTAAATTTAAGTATTCTATAACAGCTCTAACAACAGCTTCTGCATAATCTTCCCATCTCGTTTTTAATTGATTTACATCATCACCAGTACTATCTAAAAAGCCATATTCTACAGTAATAGCTTCTGTATTGCCTGTGTTTCTTTGCATAAAATAATAATCTTTAGCTGTATTACTTGGTAATCTTCTTTGATAAGCCTTTCTTATATTTTGCCCTTCATTTTCTAATTCTGATAAAATTAAATTAGAAAGTGTATCTTTATTTCTAAGCGCATAAATAACTTCGGCACCATCGCCTCCTCCAGCATTTATGTGATTAGAAATAACTAATACGTCACTAGTATTACCAAATGCATCAAGAACTCTATTAACTCTTTCAGTTGGACTTAGTGTTTCATCTGTAGTTCTAGTCATCTTAACATCTAGACCTAAATCTTTTAATCTATTATATATATATTCCGATATTTTTAAGGTATATTCTTTTTCTATTATACCATTACCGCTAGCACCAGGATCATTGCCTCCATGACCGGCATCTATAACTACTTTTGCCATAATATCACTCCTATACTAGTATATTCAAATATAAAAAAAAGGTATTAAATACCTTAAATATAATCTAATAATAATGGGAATAAGAAGAAAATTGCGACAAATATAGCAATAAATAGTATTATAATGAAAGTATAATTAACTCCATTTTTCTTTTCTTCTTTTTTTTCAGGTGTTAAAGCCTGGGTATTATTAATAAAGTCTTGTTTAGATTGTTCAACAGTAGGAACATTTTGCATTGGTTGTTGAATGACTGTATTAGTTTGAACTGGTTGTTGCGTTACTTGAGGTTGAACTGTTGGAGTAACTTGTGGTTGAGATTGCACTACTGTTTCAGATTGCTCTAAACCAACAATTGGAATATTTTGCTGAGATACTTGATTATTATTAATTGGTTGTCCAGTCATTGGATCAAAATTCATTTGATTATTATTCATATTTTTTTTCCTTTCTAAGCTATCGAACTATAAATTGTATTTGGATTAGGTCTTAATTGCTTTTGATATCCAATATTTTTTTGTTCTGTTATTTCGTTTTCTGGTGAATCATTATCAAATTTAACTACATATTCACCATTTTCTTTTTCTATTTTCATTATAGTATTTTCTTCATCAACCATAATTCCTTTTTCTAAATCTACTCTTATAACACCTTCAATAGTTTGTTGATAATTATTGGCAGCTTGAAATAATTCTTTTTGTTCATTATTTAAAAGCTCAAAGTTGATTTCATGTAGATAGTGTAATTTTAAATTTTCTTTTTTATTTTGTTCTAATTCTTTAAACATATTTTCAGTATTTTGTTTTATATCTGATGTTTGAAAATCTTGCTGTGTTGGTTGTAAATCTTTCATTTGATTTTCAATAGATTTATCTGTTCTAGAATTATCAATGAAATAGGTTTTATTTTGTCCTTGATATGAAACAAATTGCTTATCTTCTATATCAGTTGTTTTAATATTATCTTTTTCAAAATCTTGTTTATCTTTAGTAAGGATTCTTAAAGTTTCTAGTATTCTAGTAAAATCTTCTTCATTCAAAGTGTTTCCAAAATGTTTTACAACATTGGTCATATTATTATTTTTTAAAAAATCTTGATAACTATTAGTTCTTTTAATAAACTCTTCTAAATTATCATATTTATTTTTGTTTAATAAATCCATTATTTTTCTAGCTATAGCTAATTCTTGTTCTCTTTTAGCTGGAGTATCGAAAATAGGTTTATATTCTTTAAAATTATATAACATAGAATCCCTCCTATACTTATTCACTTGCATTATAACAGATAAAATTTAAAAAAAATATAGAAAAAACTACTTAATTGTAGTTTTTTTTAAAGTTATACACCTGTTTTACATTATTTTCTTTTTAAATAAGTAACACATTCAACATGTTTAGTATTAGGAAACATATCAAAAGGAGTAATTTCTATTATATTATATTGTTCTTTTAATATGTTTAAATCTCTTACCATAGTCATTGGATCACATGATACATAAACTATTTCCTTAGTTTTAAATTTTAAAATATTATTAATAGTTTCTTTATTTAGACCACTTCTAGGAGGATCAACTATTATAACATCAGGATTAAAATTTAAATTATGTATTTTTTTACCACTATCTCCACATATAAAATTGATATTATCTAAATTATTAATTTTTTTATTTTGATTCGCATCCTTAATAGCATCTTCATTTAACTCAATACCAAGAATATTATTATTTTTACTAACAAATATTCCTATAGAACCAGTCCCACAATATAAATCTAATACTTGTTTATTGCTTCCTACATATTCTTTTACTTTATTATAAAGTTTTAAACAAGTATTTAAATTTATTTGAAAGAATGAGTCTGGAGATATAATAAATTTATAATCATTTAACATTTTATAGATATTCTTATTTCCAAATACATGAATATATTCTTTATTAATTTTTAAATATATGGAATCAGCAATTTCTTTTAAAATATCTATATTTAAATTTTTATTAGTTGTATCAATAATAATCATAAGTTCATTTAAACCAACTCTACATGTAATGTTTTTTATATTTTTTAAATCAAGTTTTTTTAAATATTTAATAGCTTCATTTATTTTGTTATCGCTTATTAAACATTTATCTATGTTTACAATATCATATGTGTTTTTTTTAAAGAATCCAATATCTTGATTTACCTGAAATGTTACTTTATTCCTATAATTTAAATAATTATCGCATTTTACAATTTTATTTATCTTAATATTTAATTTTAGATATCTGTCAACTATGTTTTTAATTTTATCCTCTTTAAATTTAAGTTGATTTTCATAAGATAAATGCATAATATCACATCCACCACATACTTCAAAGTATGGGCATGGACTATCAATTCTTATATCAGATTTTTTAATATATCTATCTACATCTGCTTCAATAAATCTTTTATTATCTTTAAGTATTTTTATTTCTACAATCTCATTAGGTAGAGCATTATTAACGAAAACAATTTTTTCATTTAATCTACTAATACCTCTACCGTTATGATCAAGTGAATTAATTTCTATCATAAAACCACCAACACAATTATAACACGTTATTTTTTTGATGTGGAGGTTAATTTTAATATATCGTATAGATTTTTATAAGTTTTACTATTTTTAGGTAATTTTTTAATACTATTTAAAATTACTTTTTTGTTTTCTTCGTGCTTACCAAAGCATTCAAAGTATATATAATCTAATTTTTGGATATCTATATTTTTTAATTCTCTATCTACAAAGTTTTCTTCTTTTATTTGCTTTCTTGTTTTAAAAATTGGATTATTTCTTTTTATGATTTCAAAATCTATATTAGTTTCTCTTAATCTATTAACTGTTTCAAGTATTTCTAATTCTTCTTCTACTGATAAAAATGATTTTCTAATACTTATTCCATCTTCATTAAATTCAATAGCTAGAATATTATTGTGATCTGTTAAAAGAGCACAATAACTAAGCGAATTATCTTTATTCCATACTTCTGTTTTGTTGTACACACAGTTTATAAAATTTTCATTGACTTTTATTGAGTTATGCACACATTTTTTTAAATTTTCTTCACTTATTCTAAATATTGGTATCTTTTTTATGTGTATAAGTTTATCATTTTTGTTCCAATCAAAGAAATCGAAAAGCGTACTATTTAAGTTTAAATAAATATCATAAATATAATTCATTCTTTCCTCCTATAGTTATTGATAAAATCATAAGTATAATACCGAAGAAGAAATTTAAACATTCTATTCTTCTAATTATAAAATTAACATATTCAAAAAAATTATACCCAATACTAAATAAATTTAAGTAACAAATCATATATATGGAACCGATTGTAGTTAGTCCAAACCCAAATAGAAATAAAAATATTTTTAATAACATAAATCCACCTAATAAATTTTATTATATTTTAAATTTTTTATTTATTATTTTAGAAATTTATTATATAATTAAATAGGTGATTATATGGAATTATTAAAATATATATTTTTAGGATTTATACAAGGGATGACAGAAACTATACCGGTTTCATCTTCGGGACACTTAATGATTTTTAAAGAAATAATGAATGTTAATGTTGATTTTGATACTATTGCAATACTTACTAACTTTGGATCTTTAATAGCTATAATTATATTATTTTGGAATGATATAGTTAAAATTATAAAAGGTTTCTTTAAATATTTAACTAAGAAAGATAAAGAATGTAAAGAAGATTATAAGTATGCTTGGATGATAGTACTTGGATGTATTCCAGCAGGAATAGGGGGATTATTAGTTAGTTATTTTGATTTATTTGATAAAATAGAAGATAATATTAAAATAGTTGGTGGATCTTTAATAATTACATCTATATTGTTGTTTGCGATAAGAAACTTTAAAGGTAAAAAAGATGATGGTAAGATAGGGGTTAAAGAAGCTTTAACTGTAGGTTGTTTTCAAATATTAGGGTTATTTCCTGGAATAAGTAGAAGTGGATCTACTATAGTAGGGGGAATGACTCAAGGTTTAAAAAGAGATACTGCGTTCAAATATTCATTTATGTTATATATACCTATGAGTATTGCTGCTATGGCACTTCAAATAACAGATTTAAATATTGAATCAGGTTTGATATTACATTATATATGTTCTGTAGTAGTATCACTTGTAGTAACATTACTTGTAACTAAATGGTTTAGAAAAATTGTAAATAATGGAAAATTAATTTATTTTTCAATATATTGCTTTATAGTAGGGTTACTTGTAATATTGTTCTTATAGTAATATAATTTAAAAATCAATTGTATAAAAATAAAAGATTGCTTTACATTTTAGCAATCTTTTTAACTTTATAAATACCATGACCTGACTTTTCGATATCAGCACTTTCTATCTCTAAAGTAGTAGGACTAATATTACCTAAGTTATAGAAGTTTTTTAATGAATTAGTCATTTTCATGTATAAATTAATAGCTTCATCATTTTTGTTTTCTCTAAGTATGTTTATAACAGGAATAATATATTCATTAAAATATTTTAAAGCTATTTGATATTTTAATGGATCATTATTAAGTGCTTCTGCAATTTTAGGTCCAACTATATCATATTCAACTAATAATGGTTTGTATTTTTCATCTTTTTGTAATACATTTTTTCTGAATTTTCTCATAGTTTCTAGGTAATAATTATCATCAGGCATTTCTAATATATTACATAACATGGTGGTTAAATAACATCCGCTGCCATCTGTATGTTCCTTTGAATATCTATATGCACTTTCTGCTTCACTAGAACTTCTACTATAGGCTCTACAAAATCTATAACATTCTAAGTCGCAAGCAGAATGTCTTTCTAATCTAGTTTCACACCAAAATTTACCATTTAAATCATGTGAAGTTAAATCAAGATAAGTACATTCACTACAATAAGCCATAAAATCTTCACCTCTATTGGTTTTGTATTATAACACATTAACAATTAATTTTCAAATTGCTTAAATTTTACTTTGATATAAATTTATCTGATTTCTTTTTTACTTTTTGGTATTCATCTTTACTTATTTCTAAACCTAATGACATTCTTTCTTTTAAATTAAGCTTTTCACTTTGCTTTTCTATATAAGACCAATTGTCATATTCAGGATTTAATTTCTCAATATAATATTTAGTTGGTATAAGCGTAGTTTTGTATCCACTTAAAAGAGTGAGTTTTGATTTCTTTTTTAAATAATTATTTATATTTGTCATTTTAAATTTTTTTACAATAGATAAGCAATTTATATATGAGCTCAAATTAGCTAACCTTTCTTGAGGAGCTAAATCATAATATTTATAATATAAATTTCTATATTTTATTACCTGAGTTAATAAAATAATATTTCTTTTTACAGTTAAGTCATGTGAATTTTTATAAAAGTCTACAATAGCAGTTTCAAATAAACTATATGATTCATTTAAAATATTACTTTCTAAGGAATTATTTTCTTTCATTAATTTATCTTGATTTACGTGTTCTAGTTCATGAAGAATTATTAATATTACAGCTAAATATTTATATATTTGTTGTTCATTATCAGTAAAATTATAATAATTCTTTTTTATTTTTTTAGAGATAGCATCTAAATTTATACTTATATTTTTTGCTTTTGAATTGTATTCTCCTAATGAGTTTAATTTATTATCGATTATAAATGCGTTATAGAATTCATTTAATTTAGCATAGTCAATAATAGTATTAATTACCGTTTTTATAAAATAATTATCTACAGGTCTATTCTTTGAACTATATTCAACTATTAAATTATAAAAAAATTTATTTATATTATCGTCTATTTGCAGCATATAAATCACCTCGAGTGTTTCTTATTATAACAGAAAAAAAGAAAAAACGAACTATTTGTTTTATAGTTCGGCTTATTTTTTTTGTGCCCTTTTGGTGGAAGTATAACAACCACTAGGCATAGATTTATAGGTAGTAATAACTACTAACTAGTTAAATTATACTATATTTTTGACAAAATGTACCAAAAAACAACAAAATTATTAAAATTTATGATAAAATAAGTATTGTAGGAGGTAGCTTTATGAGTAAAGAAAAGGCTTTTTATAGTGATAAACCATTATTACAAAGAATAGTTTTATTTTTAGCAGGATTCTGTAATTTCTTAATAGGTTATGCGTTATATTTTACATTTAAAGATGACAAGTCAAAAGATTGGCAAATAGAATTTATTCAAAGAGGTGCAGCATTTGGTTTGGCATTTACTATAATTGGATTGTTTCTTAGTTTAATATCTGTTATTTTATAATAACATTTATGACTAAAATAATAAAAGCCGTGGCACGTTTTGCTCGCTTGCGAGTGAAAGTGGCGATAGGCTTTTTCTTTTATATTCATTACGAAGTTTTGAAAATAAAAACATAATTTTGCTTGGCTTTATGCCTTGCTAAAATTATGCTTAAAAGGGTTTAAAAAGGGAAATTCCCTTTTTCACACCGTTATTGGCTCTGCCAATAGCGTAGTGTGTTACTAAAATGGAATTTTAGTTTTATCACACGAGCTGTAGCTAGTTTTTTAAATATCAAAATCTCTATCATCTTTTTCATAATTTTTTGTGTATAAATAATCATTTATTTCATCTTCTCTAGGTGTTTTATCTGCTATATCGTGTAAATCTTTATTTGTGTATAAATCTAATTTGTGATAATTAGTTATTTCGTCTACAACTTTATCTTTATCATTTTCATTTCCTGATTTAAGTAATTTTCTAAAGAATTGTTTTAGTGATTGAACTATGATATTTAATAAATTTTTTAATTTGTTTTTTTCTTGTTGTAATTCTTTATTTTTATATTCTAATCTTCTAACCTCATATTGAATATTTCTTTTTTCATTTTCTAAATCTTTATAAGTTTGTGTATAGTCAGTAAGTTCTTTAAATAGTGCTTGATTTCTAGGCATATCTTTAATAACTCTTTTTGATGTATTCATAAAGTTATTTAATGTATCGTAAGTGTCTTTATCAATTTTAACTTCTTTACCTGTTATTGTAGGTTTAGAAGTTTTTAATTTTTCTTGTAGTTCTTCAAAGTCTCTAGTCATAAGATAATTTTGTTGTTCTAATCTATTATCTAGTTTTCTTGTGATTTTTTTAAATTCTTTTGTAGATATTCATAATGGAAAAAAGAAAAAACAAAATAAGAAAGCAAATAAGAAAAAATAAAAGCCGTGGCACGTTTTGCTCGCTTGTGAGTGAAAGTGGCGATAGGCTTTTCTTTTATTTTCATTACGAAGTTTTGAAAATAAAAACATAATTTTTGCTTGGCTTTATGCCTTGCTAAAATTATGCTTAAAAGGGTTTAAAAAGGGAAATTCCCTTTTTCACACCGTTATTGACAAAATAAAACTACTTTCAATTTAATTTGAGAAAAGTTTTTATATTTTATCTCTAAAAGTTCGAGTTTCCTATCAATCTGGTGCGGTATAACCACAGCTTACGAACGTTGTTCTCTTTCTATTAACATTATAAATTAAATAAATAAAAAAATCAACATATACTATTGATATAAGAATATATGTTTGGTATAATGTTAATGGATACATTTGAAAATATCAGATGTTTTCCCTTTCTATTTATCAATGATAAAGGAAAGGTGGTGATATTTATGACTAAAAGAGAATTTTCTCAATACGTTATTATATTACTACTATTTGTAGTTGTAATAATATTACTCCTAAAATAGCAAAAACATCTGAAAACAACAATGGTTGATTTCAGATGATCCAATTAAGGGATTACATCTGATTCACGCAGTCAAATGTATCCTCTTTTTTATTATATGCAAGTTTCCTTGACATATTTAATATATCATAAATGTTAGATAAAATCAATTGTTCAATAAATTTTTTATAAAGGTTTTACTTGCAAAAGTTAAAGATATTGATTTATTAGTTGCCAAATATACATTTATATTTGGTATTTTTCTGTTTATTTTTAATTCTTCTAAATCTTTGAAATTTTTATTTGCTAAATCAATTATAACAAATCCAATGCCTAATCCAATATTAGTAAATTCAGTTATTAAATCTTGACTAACAACTTCCATTTTTGGAATAAGTTTAACATTATTTTGAAGAGAAATATAATCTAAAAGTTTTCTGCTATTTGATTCTTCTTTTTGTAATATAAGTGGATAATTATTTAAGTCTTTAAAATCTTTTATATTATCTTTATAAAATAATGGATTATAAATAAATCCTTGTTTTAGTTCTTTTACTTTTTTTAAATCTAAATTTTTTTCTTTTATATTACTTTCATTAAATATTACAAAGTCTAACTTTCCTAATTTTAAATCATTTATTAAATTACTGGTTAAGTCATTTGTAATATGGACGTTTATATTTGGATAATTAGAGTGAAATTTTTTTAAAGCGTCAAGTAAAACTAATTTTGTTAGAGTAGTAGAACATCCTATTTTTATTTCACCTTTAGATAAATCTTTAAATGATGTAAATTCGTTTTCGGCGTTGTTTATAAGTTCTAGTGCTCCCTTAACATATTCATAAAACATTTTTCCTTCTTCAGTTAGTTCCATTCCTTTATTACTTCTTAGAAATAACGTTCCACCTAATTGATCTTCAAGTTTCTTTATTGATTGTGATATTGCAGGTTGTGAAATATGTAGTTCTTCACTAGCTTTAGTCATATGTTTATTTTTCGCAACTACATAAAAAACTCTATATAATTCTAAATCTATATTCATTATAAGCCCTCCTTATCAATATCATAACATAAATATATTATACTTATCAATAGTTTAGTGATAAAATGTAAGTGAATGGAGGAACAATATTATGAATTATGAAGTAATTAAAAGTGAATTTATAAAATTGAAAAAGGAAGAATTAGAATATATTGATAAAATAGCAAAAATCAGTAACAATAAAATACTATCAGAATATGAAAAACTTGAAATATATAGAACTCTAAATAATTATAAAGTTAAATTATCAGAAAATTTAAAAGAACTTTTTAAAGAATTTATCAAAGATAAAAAATCTAAAGATTTAAATTATGAAGAAATAATTATTGAATTTGATATAGATAAAAATTTTTTATCTTCGGTAAAATTTGATTATGAACGACAAAAACAACGTATACTGGGAAAATTAGGAATAGATTACAAAACTTTAAACTTTGTATTAACTTTACATGATTTTTTATATATTCGAGAGGGATATATTGGAATTGATTCTGATGTAATACAAAACGAGCAAAAATTAATAGAAAAGCCAATATACATTTTTTGTGGGATTTATGATGGTCGTGAAGATTGTTATGGACCTTGTTTTGGAGATGAAGAGGGTTATCTTTATGGAATATACGAAGATATATGTGGTAAATATGGAGATAAAAAAGAAATTCCTAAAAAAGGAATAAGTGAATTTGAAAAGAATAAAATTATTATTCACTCAAAGAGATATGTATATTCACATGAAATAAAAAAAATATTTAAAGAAGAATTATTAAATACAAAAAACAAAACAATAAATGATTGTGTTAAAGAAACAAAAAATAGAATTGAAGAATTGAGTTATGTTAGAAGTCCAGAATATAAAGAAAAAGTACTATTAGATAGAATTAATGAATTATATAAAACAGTTAAAGGAGAATTTATACAAAAAGAAATCTTGTATAGTGGTAATTTTCTTGATATTTTAAAAGAAACATATAAATTACCAAATGAAACTACAGTTCAAAAAGAAAAAATAGTAAAAAATAATGGTAAAAATTCTGTAATAGTAATTTCAATAACTCAAGATAAAGAGTACATAATTACTTTTCAAAATAGAATTAAAGATAAAATAATTGCAGAGTTTCCATCTGGATACATAGAAAATAATGAGGATATAATAGAAGCTGCAAAAAGAGAATTAAAAGAAGAGACAGGTTATATTACTGATGATTTATTTATAGTTGATGAAGCCTATACATCACCAGGTATTGATAATTCAATTACATATATAGTAGTAGCTAATAATTGTATTAAATTGGAAGAAAAAAATGTTAATAGTACTGAATTTATAAGTTATGGATTATTTAAAGAAAATGAATTAGAATATTTAATAAATAAAAATATAATGAATGGAGCTATGAATAAATTAGCATATTACAATTTAATTAATAATGTTGCTGATTGCAATGTCGTTTATGTAAAAAGTAATAAACACGTATATAAGAAACAAAAACAAAAAACAAATCCATTAGATAATTGAAAATAATATAAACATATAAAAAAATTGGTAAATAAATGCTAATTTTTTTATATAACATTATAATTTTGATTTTATTTTTTGGTATTTAAAAACTCGAACTTCAAAAGGTTCGAGTAATTATCAATCTGGTGCGGTAAAACCACAGCTTACGAATGTTGTTCTCTTTCTAAAAACATTATAAATTAATAAAAAAAATCAACATATACTATTGATACAAGAATATATGTTTGGTATAATATTGATAGATAAATTTGTCAAACACATAATATGTTAAATTAGGAGGTTTTTTATGAATCTAGAATTAAAAGAAGAAAATAAAGATTTAGTTTTGTTTGAAAATAATAAAATAAGAAGACAAGAATATAAGGGGGAATGGTATTATTCTATTGTTGATATTATTGAAGTATTGACGGAGAGTGTTAATCCAAGAGACTATTGGTATAAAATAAAAAAAAGAATGGAAGAAGAAGAGTTATCTGAACTGTCGACAAATTGTCGACGTTTGAAAATGTTTGCTAAAGATGGTAAAATGCGTGAAACTGATTGTGCCAACAGGGAAACTATATTCAGATTAATTCAATCAATTCCGTCTCCTAAAGCTGAACCATTTAAACTTTGGTTTGCAAGATTAGCAGAAGAAAGAATACAAGAGGTTATTAATCCTGAATTGGCTTTTGATAGGGCTAGACAAACGTTTTTGAAAAAAGGTTATTCTGCTGATTGGGTTAATGCTAGAATTAAAGGAATTCCGGCAAGAAATGAGTTAACTAATGAATGGAAAAACCGTGGTGTAACTGACTCAAGGGATTTTGCTATTTTAACAGATGAAATTAGCTATGGAACTTTTGGAATAACTACATCTCAACATAAACAATTAAAAAAATTAGATAAAAAGCAAAATTTAAGAGATCATATGTCTCCTGTAGAATTAGTATTAACTGCTCTTGGCGAAGTAACAACTACAGAATTGCATAGAGCAAGAGATTCTCAAGGTATGAATGAATTGATGACAGATGCTTATGATGGAGGAGAAATAGCTTCTATTACTAGGAAAAATATTGAAACTAAAACAGGTAGACCTGTATTAACATCACAAAATGCAATTGATTTTAAAAAAGAAAAAGAATTAATTCAAAATAAATAATTTTATAAAAATGCACAATATTTTGGAAATACTGTGCATTTTTATATTTTTTTGGATAATTCTTCACAATTATTGTGCATTTTACTTTTTTATATTCCTTATTTGCACAACCATTGCAATTATCGAATGTTATTTCTTTTTTAGTAGATTACAGTATAAGAATCTTCTTCCTTTTTTAGTTTTAATTTTTAGGTTTATACAATTCATATAAAATCTGCTTTAGCTTACAATTTTGTACTCCAGATGTACTCCGAAGTACACGAAATTGACGGAAAATAGAGTACAAATGCGGAATTACGGTAATAAAAAAACCTTATTTTATAAGGGATTAGTGTTTAAAATGGTGCCTGTGGTCGGACTCGAACCGACACGATATTGCTATCATTGGATTTTGAATCCAACGCGTCTACCAATTTCACCACACAGGCAGTAATTAAATTATACCACAAATTGATATAATTTTATACTATTTTTTTAAATTTCTTCTTTATATCTAGATTCAAACAATCCTTCTTCAGTATCTTCTTGTTCTATAGGTTCTATTCTAGGTAAATCTTCAACACTTCCTAAACCAAAATAATCTAAGAATTTACTTGTTACTTTATATAGTCTAGGTTTACCAGGAGCATCTGATCTACCATCTTCTTCAATAAGCCCTTTTAAAAGTAATTTTCTAACTACATATGAACTATTAACTCCCCTAATATCATCTACATCTACTCTAGTAATAGGACCATTATAAGCTATAATAGCTAGGGTTTCTAAAGCAGATTGACTAAGCGGAGCATTCTCTTCAATATTCGTTAATTTTTTATAATAGTTTTTGTGTTCTTGTTTTGTAGTTAATTTAAAGTGATTACCTAAAAATTCTATTTGGATACCTCTATCTATATTTTCGTAATCAGTATATAATTCTTTAATAATTTTTTTAGTTTCTTCATTATCAAGTTCAATAAGTTTAGATATTTCGTCTAAAGTAAGACCATCCTCACCACTTAAAAATAATAATCCTTCTATTATTGCTTTCATTTAACACCTTTTTCTTTAATAATAATATCTTTAAAATTATTTTCTTGTTCTATTTCTATTTCTTGTTTTCTAGATAGAGCTAAAATAGATAAAAAAGTAACAACAACGTATTCTTTTGTAATAACTTCAAATAATTCTATAAAATTAACTCTTTTTCTTTCTTTTAATATACTTTTAATTTCATAACTTCTTTTAGAAACACTATATTCTTTAGTAGAAATCTTAGTATTTAAAGGTTTATCTAATTCTTTTTGTTCTAAGAATTTAGAAAAAGCTTTAAGTAAATCATTTAAATCAACACCATAATCTATATTTGGATTTTCTTCTTGATAATCTAATAAATTATTTGGTTCTTTAGTATAAACTTCATGTCTAAATGCTTCTAAATCTTTAAACGTTTCTGTAATATTTTTATATTGTTCATATTCTAATAATCTTTCAATTAATTTTTTCTTTGGATCTTCTTCAAATTCGTCATCTTCTGCTTGTTCTATTGGAAGAAGTGACGCTGATTTCATTTCTATAAGTTCAGCTGCCATAACTAAATATTCTGAAGCTATATCTAAATTCATTTGTTCCATTTTTTCTATATAATTTAAATATTGTTTTGTTATTTCATCAATACTTATTTCATAAATATTAATATTTTCTTTTTTTATTAAGTGCAGTAATAGGTCTAAAGGACCATTAAAGTTATCTATTGTTACTTCATATGTCATAAGTATCACTCCAAAGATATTATAATAGATTTTAAAAAATAATACAAGTATTCATAAATTTCATTGAGTATTTTTAAGAGATATGTTATAATTGATTATAGTAAAAGTAGGTGAAACTATGAAGGGATTTTTTAAATTAATTTTAGTATTTATTTTTTACATTTTTTATTATAGATATTTGTAGTGTACGTGCTGTGGATTATAATGGAAGCGGTGGTAGTACAAACGGAGGAGGTTCCTTGGGAACGGGATCTTGGAAATTTGGTAAAGGACTTACTGGTATAAAAATTACATTAACTGATGGTCAAAGAAATAGTGAGAAAAATCCTCTTTGTAGTTTTGATGTAACTAGAGCAGAATTAGAGGATTATTATAATTTTACCGATATTAATAAATGGTGGACTTCATCTGATTCGGTAAATTCAACTTATTTATATTCTTATTTAAATATTCCATATAGTTCTAATTCTGGTAATTATAATAGTTTATTATGGTTTATTCAAAGTTATTGTGCTCCTGTAACAATTACTAACGATACTTTTATTTATATTGAGCCTTTTGCCTCTAAAGGAAATACTCTTTATACGTTACACCAATTATTAATTAATGGTCCTGAATCAAATGATGGGGCAGCGGCAAGAATTTTAGCTAATGCAGCTTCTACTGGTACTTCTATTGGAGTTTATACAGCTGTAAGTGGTAGTTGCACTAAAGATTCTTGGATTGGTGGAAAACGTTGTGGAGTAAATACATATGGCGGAAATGGATATGGTGTTATTGAAATAAAAGCAAGTGAAATTCAAAATTGGGATCCACCTAAGCCTGTCCCAGACATTCAACCAATAAATATGGTTATAACAAAGCTAGATACAAATGGAAATCCTATTTCAGGAGTTACTTTTACTTTAACTTATTTAGCCAATAAAACTACTATGACTGCCACAACTAATTCAGACGGTGTGGTTACATTTAATGATTTGACATCTGCTTATTCGGATAATACAGCTAATCCAGTTTATACATTGACCGAGACTGTACCTAGTGGATATAATCCTGAAAGTTCTGTTTTGCATTATGAGGATTATGGTATAGGAAATAGAGCTCCAGATGATACTACTAGTACAACATCTGTGTGGAATATATATGTTGTAGATAAAAGTAGGTTTTTAACTGTACAGAATGAAAAAACTTGTATTTCTGAATTTAATTCAATAGATAAAAATGATTTATCCGAAAGAATTAGATTATATAAAACATATAAAAGTTCTGATAACATGTATTTAAATAATTTGCTTAATTTAAACATAACAGATGCTGATACAGCTTGTAGTTATAAAGCTTGTAATCAATCTATTGATTCTGGGTGTTTAGCTATAACCAATGTGACAACAAATCAAAAAGATTTTTCTTGTTATGATTTTATGGTTAATAATGAAGATATATATTGTTTTTCAAATTTTGATTTACAAAACTTGTTTTCGGGTTCACCAAGTAGAGGAACTTATCAATTTGGTCAAAGCAAAACGTTATTTGCTGGGCAACTTATAACAAACTTGCAGAATGCTGCTCAGTTAACCTTAGATATATACTGTTATTCCTCTAATGATGTAGGCGATTCACTAAATATTAATAAAAAATATAGTGATTTTATTTCAAAGATAACTTTTAAATATGATGATCTGGAATTAGGCTATGAAAATAAAAATAATAGTATAGTATTAACAAATAAATCAAGTAATTATGGAGGATATGTATATTCTTCAAACACTACTTCGTATTTTACTTTTCCTAAAGTATATTCTCATATTGTAGATGGGAAAATAAAATATGATATAACAAATGAAGAAAAGAACTCTGGACGATATAGAGAGTTGGGTTATGGTTTGGCTAGTAAATTAGATGATGTTATGAAAAATAATAAAGAAATAGATATAAAATATTCTGTTTATTTTGGGGAAACTGTAACAGTTAGAGATAGTTATAGTAATGTTGGGGATAATGACAAATATACAGATTCTAATTCTTGTAGCTATATTTTGAAAAATAATATAATAGAAAATCCTGGAGACCCAAATAATCCTGAAGAATTAAATCTAGAATTCAGATTAATAGATGGTACCATTTCTGATAGTTCTCAATCATCAACTATAAATTTATTTCCCGGAAAATTAGGTAACGGAAGAAAAGTAGGAAGCAATTGGTGTAAACATAATATAACGGCTTGTGCTAGTAATGATAAATTTACATATGATGAAATTAATATGGAGCCTGTCACAAATGGAATAAATAGCTATGGTATAAAACCTAGTGATGGTTCTGCTTATAAAGCTAAGTATACAATAGAACTTGATGCATCAACTATACAAAAAATTAGAACTTATAATGATAGTGTAGGTTATGATGAGTATGATTTAACTTGTGATGAGAATGGCAACTGTGAAAAAAGTAAATTTTTAATGGATACTAGTATTTGGAATTCTGATAATTTAGAAATAATTACAGATGAATCTGCTAGAAGAAGATAGTTTTAAAATAAACTATCTTTATTTTTTGTCTAATTTATTATATAATTTATATGATAGAAGGGAATGGATAGTATGATATTAAAGAAACCTTATGCATTTTTTATTAAGATGTTTAAACCAATTCACCTTATATTAGCTATTTTAACAGCTTATTTAATTTATTTAGATAATAAAATATTAACATTTTTTAATGAGTATATATATTCAAATATCAATGTTGTTGGAGAAAATATTAGTGAAAATTTAGTTAATAATTTTCTTTATATAATACCTATAATAATTATTGTTTTTTCAATGATTATATTTGGAATAATGTATAATAAAAAGAAACCTACTTTATTTTATATATTTAATATACTAGCATTTATCGTAGTTATAATAATAAATATATATACAATTAGTTTTATAAATGTATTGGAGAAAAGTGTTGTTTCTATAAAAATGGTTAAATTAATTCATGATTTGGTTGTTATAAATATGGGGCTATCTAGTTTATCTTTTGTATTTCTTATTATAAGAGGTATAGGTATTAATTTTAAAAAATTTAGTTTTGATAATGATATATCTAAAATGGATATAACTGAAAGTGATAAAGAGGAATTTGAAGTTAACATAAATATTGATATTGATGAGAAAAAAAGGCAAAGAAAAGAAAAATTTAGAAAGTTAAAATATTCATATGTAGAAAATAAATTTTTAATTAATTTATGCATTATTATAGTTTTGGTTGTTATAGTGATTGCTACAATATTAATAATAAATTTACGTAATAAAGAAAATGTTGAGGGTAATATTTATAGTGTTTCTACATTTAATTTTGGAGTAACTTCAACAACTATACTTAATACTGATTATAAAGGTAATACAATAACTGATGAATATTTAATAGTTGTAGATACTAAACTTATGTCTAATTATTCTGGAAAATCATTATATTTGAAAGATTTTAGTTTGAGAATAGGTGAAGCTATTTTTAAACCTACAAAGAAGTATTCTGAGAATTTAAAAGATTTAGGAACGCTTTATGATGGACAAAATTTAGAAAATCAATTTAATAATTATTTATTTGTATATGAAATATCAGAAAAATATATAGAAAGTGATATGTATTTTAGCTATAGTGATCAAGGAAAAAATATAAGTATAAAATTAAATCCTAAAGAAATTATTAGTACTGAAATATCAGTTACAAAACAAATGAATGAAGAAATATCTTTTGAGGATTCTTTAGGAAATATTAAGTTTAAGATTAATGAATATGAAATTAAGGACAAATATTTGATTGAGTATAATTATTGCATAAAAGATAATGATTGTTTGTTATCTCGCGAATATTTGAATCCTACAATAAATAAAAACTTTGATAAGACTATATTAAGATTGGGTGTAGAATATAGTTCAAATACTAATTTAGATATAAATACTTTTTATAAATTTTTCTCACAATTTGGATCTATTAGTTATAAAATAGGTGATAATTGGTATGAACAAAGTAGTTCTTTCGAAGAAATAAAAAGTAATAAAGTAAGTGATAAAGTCAATACTTATATAGGTGTAAATGAAGTAATAATGAATGCAGAATCTATTAAGTTAGTATTTAATATTAGAGGAGCTAAGTACGAATACGTATTAAAGTAGGTGAGATATGAAAAAATATATATTGTTTTTAATTATTGCTTTATTCACTTTTTATGATGTTAATGCTTTAAGTTATGGTGGATGTGATTATTCTGTCATATCTAGACTAAAATCTTTAGTTACTAATGTAAATACAACATATGATTATCATATGGAAAATAATACTCCTGTTTTTGATTTAACTATAACTAATGTAACTTCAGATATGTATTTTGTTGACAGTATAACTGATAGAACTTATTATTATAGTGACACTAATAATGGTGAGATAACTATATATGGATATAATGTTAGTTCTGGAAATTTGAGATTTTATTCAAATGTTGGAGAGTGTTATGGAGTTAAATTAGGGACAAAATATTATAATTTTCCTAAATATAATATTTATTATAATAATTCTCTTTGCTCTGATATACCAAATTTTAGTTTGTGTCAAAAATGGATTGATGTAAATTACTCATATTCGGAGTTTAAAAAATTAGTTTTAGAGTATAAAAATAAACAAATAGATCAGGAAGAACAAATACAAGTAGAATATCAAAAAGGTTTATTTGATAAGCTGATAGAGTTTTATGTAAATTATTATTACATTATTTTAGGATTAATTATTATAGTATGTGGAATTGTTATATTTATAAAAAGTAGAAATAATAAATTTAATTTATAAATATTGGTTGTTAAAAAAAATAAAATGTGATAAAATTGTTATGTATAGTAGAGGCTATATTATTTTGCGTATGTATAGGTGGGTGATAACTTGAAAGAGTCCATGTGGGGATATGCTGTTATTGTTCTTGGTGTGCTTGCAGTTGGAATCATTTGGTTCTTTGCAAATGTTACTAAAACGGATCAGCACAATTATAACTTACTCAAAGAAACAGTAGAAGCGGCAATGATAGACTCAGTTGATATATCTTATTATAGGGCTGAAGGTGAAGTTAGGATTATAGAAGAAAATTTTGTTGCTAATTTCATTCGTAGATTTGCAGAAAATGCTGATTTATCAAATGAATACAAAATCGAAATATTTGATGTTAATGAAATACCACCTAAGGTAAGCTTGAGAATATCAAGTAGAAATAAAACTAGTGCAACAGGCGAAGTTGTGGAATTTAATATAGTTAATAATATAGATGCTATAATAGAAACAAAATATTAGAAATAGAAAGAGGTTATATTATGAATAATTTTGTTATAGGTTTAAAAAGATTTTTTACAAATAAGAATGTAGTTACAATATTACTT
This sequence comes from Bacilli bacterium, assembly GCA_017462455.1. GTDB lineage: Bacteria > Bacillota_I > Bacilli_A > RF39 > UBA660 > UMGS1613. Next base: position 31,677 of record JAFTRC010000056.1, read on the forward strand.
GTTTTAGTTATATTGGTAGTTCTTTATTTTGGATATAGTTCAAGTATAAAGAAACAAACTCAACCTGTAAATGTACCTGTGGCTGCTAGAACTATAGGGGCACAAACAGAAATTACAAGTGAGGATGTAACTTATAAACAAGTAGCTAGCCGTATGGTTGATACAAATGTTATACGTTCATCTGCTTTAATAATTGGAAAATATACTAATGTAAATGTTACAATACCAGAAGGTAGTGTATTCTATCAAGAATGGTTGGCTGAAGCAGAAGATGTTCCTGGAAACTGGATTGAACAATTAGATTATGAAAAAGGTGAACTTGGATATTATATGGATGTTACTGTAGAAAGTACATTAGGAAATAATGTTTTACCAAATTCTTATATTGATATGTATATGAAAGCTACTGATGAAAATGGAACTATTATGTTTGGTAAATTAATGAAAAATGTAAAAGTATTGGTAGTACATGATGGAAGTGGTAAAAATGTATTTGCTAATTCAACAGAAATAGGAAGTCCTTCTAAAATAGGATTTGCAGTAAATCAAGATATGTATATATTACTTAAAAAAGCTGATTATTTAAATATTGATTTAGTAATTGCACCACGTGGAGCTACTGTTCCAACTGAAGATTATGTAATTGTTACAAGTGCTACTTTAAGAGATTATATAGATGCACAAACTATTACAGTTGAAGAAGATATTATTGTTGAAGAAATTCCAGAGGATAATACACAAACTAATGATGAGACTGCTACAGATAATCAAAATACAACTGTAACAGAATAGAAGGTTAAAATGCACGATAACATTTTCGAGGGGATGGACTTTGGTCCGTTAAAAGAATATTTAGAAAATGATGATATTACCGATATTTCTTATAGCAATAATGGGCAAGTGTGGTTAAAAACTTTATCTAAAGGTATATTTAGAGTAGATAATCCTGCAATAAATAATAACTTTATAGAAAAGTTAGCTTTCCAATGTTCGAATGTTATGGGTAAAAGTTTCAATGCTGCTCATCCATTTCTGGACAGCGAAAGTGCTGAATTACGTATGAATTTTGTGCACGATTCTATAGCTAGAAATGGTATTGCTTGCGTTATTCGTAAGACACCGGCTAAGATACGTTTGGAAAGAAATAAAATTTTACAAGAAAAATATGTAACAGAAGATATATTAGATTTCTTAATAACTTGTGTACATGGGCATTGTAATATAATAGTATGTGGAGAAACTGGTAGTGGTAAAACGGAATTTGTAAAATTCTTAGCTGCTCATACGTATGAAAATGAAAAGTTAATTACAATAGAAGATACACTTGAGTTACACCTTGATAGAATATATCCTAATCGTGATATAGTAGCTATGAAAACTAATAATATAGCAAGTTATTCAGATGTACTTGTTACTTGTATGAGACAGAATCCAAAATGGATTTTGTTATCGGAGGTTCGTAGTGCGGAAGCTGTAATGGCTGTTAGAAACTCAATTTCATCAGGGCATTACATTTTATCAACAATCCATGCTGATAAAGCTGCTTCTATACCAAACCGTATGTATAGTTTGTTAGAAACCAATCAAGATATAGATCAATTCTTAAAATCTATTTATAGATATATACAATTAGGTGTATATATACGTGGTTATCAAGATAAAGTAACTAAGAAATTCGTAAGAGAGATAGCTGAAGTTACAGAATTTTATGTAACAGAAGATAATGAAGCAAAATATAATACTCTTTACAAAAAGACACCAGATGGTGCAATATATAGAAAAAATCCTAGTAAGTATTTAGTTGAGTACTTAGAAGCTCAAGGAACTAAATTACCTCAAGGATTTATAAAAGCTGAATATGATGAAGATAAAGATGGTGGAGAAAGTGCTGATGAATTAGTTAAAGATACAATGAATGTTGTACCACCAACTAATACAGTACCACAAACACCTCAACAAAACGAAATAATTTTCGAATAGGAGGGGAAAATATGAATACGACTTTACTTTTTATTATAGTTGCTGCACTACTTATATTTTTAATAATATATAGAAGTAGTGTTGGAGAACAAACTTATAAGTATCTTAAGGTACAAGGTGGTAAATTATATAGTAAAGTTGCTCCTTATACATATAAAGAAATTAGAAAGAAAATTAAAGATTTAGGGCAAGATTATACAGTTCAACAATATATTGGACAGGTATTGTTGTTTGCGGCTGGTGGAGGTATAATTACATATTTATATTTCTATAACATAATTGTATCTATAATATATGCTGTAGTTGCAGTAACTGTTGTTCCTTATATTAATTATTTAAGATGTAAAAGACTTTATAGTGAATTTGTTTTTGAACAAATACAAGTTTATACTACTAACGTTATAATGGAATTTGCCACTACTCAAAGTTTTGTTAAAGCTTTGGAGGGGGTATATTCTTCTGGAGTTTTAGAAGATCCTGTAAAAGAAGATGTTAAGGCTATGATTGATATGGCATATGAAAATGGAACTATAAATCAATCATTAGAATATATGAATGAAAAATATGATTATTATATGGTTAGAAATATGCATCAATTATTCCTTCAAATAACAAATGAAGGTTCTAAGGATGCTAGTGAATCTTTAGAAAACATGTCACAAGACATAGATATGCTTGTTGAAAATGTTTATAGAGATAGACTTGACAGAGCTGCGTTCTATAAAAAATTTATTACTTTTGGTTTGATTTTATATTTAATGATAGGTTTAGTACAAATAATGTTAGGTGATACGTATCATCAAATGTTAGACTTGTGGTATGTAAATTTATTATTACACCTAATAGTAATAATTAATTCTTACTTCTTATTAGCAGGAACAAAATATTATAATGAGAATGTGGGGGCTGAATAATGGAGTTTTTAATAGTAGCAATCGCAGTAATAATTATATTTATTTATAATAGTATAATAGATACTAAAAGTATTTTAGGACAAGTTAATCCTTTTTTAAGAAAATTTATGGAAAAGGATTATGAGTTTTTACTTAGAGTTAAATATAAAGATAAAGACTTAGATGTAAATGCCTTGTTTTCTAGAAGAATAAGAGACGGAGTTTTAATAACTATGGTAGTTATATTTATGTTAGCTATTACAGGTTATTTAACTTATATGTATGCGCTTTTAGCATTTGTAGCAGGATTTGTAGTATTTAAAAGTGGATATACTAAATTAAAAAATTATTATAAAGCAAGATTACATTATATGGATTCTATGCTTCCATATTATTTAAAGAGTTTGGAAATTTTAGTACAACACTATACAGTTCCAGTAGCTCTTTCAAGAAGTATAGATACAGCTCCTGAAATATTTAGACCTGGTCTTAGAACTTTGGTAGCTAAAATAGATGAAGGAGATTCAACTATTCAACCATATATTGATTTTGCTAATGAATATCCAGTTAGAGATTCTATGAGAATGATGAGACTTTTATATAGATTAGGTTTAGGTTCTCAAGAAGATAAGCATGAGCAAATAATGATGTTTTCTAGAACAGTATCGTCATTACAAAATAAAGCTCGTGAACAAAAATACAAAGATCGTCTAGAGTCTATGGAAAAAAGAACCATGATGATGTTATTCGTAACAGGTGGAGGAGTAATTTTAGTTCTATTCCTATCAATGACAATAATGATGGGAATCTAATTTATTGATAATTAAGTTTAAATTGTGTTATAATAAAAATGTATAGATAGTGAAAGTAGGTGAGGATGAATGAAAGAAGCAGCAGGAGAAGCAAATATGACAGTAATAACAATAGTTTTAATCGCAATAGTACTTGCAGTTGGTACAATTATAGTAAATAGAATGATGAATAGTTCTGAAAGAAGTTCTTGTTGTGCGTCAGTTGGTGGAGAAGTAAATGGTAGAAATTGCCAACTACCTAATGGAACAGTATTACAAGAGAATGACGCTAATAATGCTTATGGTGCATGTTTAGCTGATAATGAACAACAATAAAATAATTTAGGAGGAAATAATGTATGAAGGAAAGCGTAGGATATACAGTTACACTAAATATTGTAATAATGTTTATTATAATTGTTTTTGCTTTCCTTTCTGCAGCTCTTATATATTTTAAAAGCAATAAGATTGGAAATGTTATTGTAAATTCTGTTGAAAAATATGAAGGGTATAATAGCTATGCTATAAGTGAGATAGATAAAAATATGAGTTCTTTAGGATATAATAAAGGATCAATTGAAAATTCTTGTGCTAGAAAATCACAAATAAAAGATGGTGACGTTACTTGTAATCTTACAACTAATACTTTTGGTAAAGGAGTAAATGGTTATTGTATTTATCTTTGTGAATCTTCAAGTAATGATAAGGATAAAGGTAAGTATTATTATTATAGAATTAGAACTAATATGATGATTAATATTCCAATAATAAATGATTTATTGAATATTCCAATATATTCTAATACCAATAGGTTATATGATTTTGAAAACAATTTATAGGATGTGATATAATGAGAGAGGCAATAGGAAGTAGTTTATTGTTAAATATAGTTGTTGTTTTTGTATCTTTAATAATACTATTTTTTGTTGGTATCTTATCTTATACAAAAGCTTATAAAGCTAAAAATAGAATAATTGATGTTATCGAAAAGTATGGAACTTATAGTGAAGTTCCAGAAACTCAAGATGCTAGTGATGAAATAATTTCTTCATTAAGTGAAATGGGATATCAATTAGGTGCTTGTAAAAACACAAGTGGTAATTTAAATAATACCGGATATAAATATTGTGTATACAGAATTGAATCTAGTGAAGGATACTACTATAAGGTAACTACTTATATTCAATTTTATTTTCCTATAATAGGGGATTTATTTAATCCACCTGTATCAGGAGAAACTAAAATATTAGGTAAGAGTTATAATTATTAAGAAAAGGGGAAATACCAATGAATGTAATTGTATCGAATAAAAATCAATTGTTATTAGAAAATCTTGGAATAGATATTATAAAAGAAATGAATGGTGAATTTCAAGTAGATGAGATAATTGCAACTTTTCAAAATTTCTTTTATCAAAGAATGATACTTGACATAACTGCAATTAAGAATTATACTGATATCACTAACTTGCAAAAATTGTCAATTTCTTTAGATATGGAAAAAATTATACTTTTATTAGATGGTACAGAAGCAACTAGTAATCCTACTTTTATATCTAATTTAGTATCTATGGGAATTTATAATTTTACTAAAAATGTAGAAGGTATTCAGTATTTATATAATACTCCAAATACTTATCGAGATGTTGCTCAGTTTCACAGGCTAGATGCTACTTTTGGAAATGCTAATATGGCAAAGCCAAATCCACAAGCTCAGTATATGGCACCTGTAGTAGAGGAAGCACCTCAACCAGAATTTTATGGTACAAGGGTTATAGGAGTAAAAAATATTACTAAACAATCTGGAGCTAGTAGTTTAGTTTATATGATGAAAAATGAATTAAGTAAAAATTATAGTGTAGTAGCTATAGAAGTTGATAAGACTGATTTTACTTATTTTAGAGATAAATCACTTGTATCTACTATTACTAGTGAAATTGGAAGTGTTATAAATAAACATAAAGATAAAAATGTTATAATTATTGATATAAATAACAGTATAGTGGCTGAAGGCTTTTGCCAAGATGTTATATATTTGATAGAACCATCAATAATTAAATTACAAAAACTTATGACTTTGAATGCTGCTGCATTGCAAGGGTTAAAAGATAAAAAGATAGTATTAAACCAAAGTTTACTTAGTTCTAGTGAGGTTGCTAATTTTGAATATGAAGCAAGGGTAAAAGTATTTTATAATTTAGTACCTTTAAATGAAAGATCCAAAAACTTACCTGAGTTAAATAAATTATTAGTTAAATTGGGGTTTAGTAAACAGCAAAGCCTAATGTAGGGGGAAAATTATGAAGAAAAATGTATTAAAAATTTGTTTGTTTTTGCTAATTAGCTTTATTTTTATTGACTTTGTTGGCGCAGAGACGTATACTAATAACTATACGAAAGGAATAACTAGTTGTGGAAATAATCTTTTAACAGATATTCCAACTCTAGTACCTCAAATTATTAGTATAATATATACCGTAATACAAATAGCTGTACCTGTTGTTTTAGTTATAATGGGATCTCTTGATTTAATGAAGGGAATAACAGCAGGTAAAGATGATGAAATAAAAAAAGGTCAACAAATGTTTATAAAGAGACTTATAGCAGCAGCTTTAATATTCTTTGTATTTATAATAGTTAAATTAGTTGTAAGTTTAGCTAATGATGAATCAAGGACAAAGACTAATAAAATTATGAATTGTGCTAATTGTTTCATAAGAAATGAATGTGGAAATTAGGTGATTTGATGAAGAAAAATAAATTAATATTTATCTTAGTTTTTACTGTTGTTATAGTGATGTTTGGGATAGGAAATGTAACTGCAAGAGAAAAATTGACTTGTGTTTATGAGCAAATAACACCTGAGAACACGCAAATGATAACGTATGAAGTGCGAACTACATATGAACTTGTATATGAATTGAGTTCGTCAGATAGTAAGTTGCTTAAAGTTACAGTTTGCCATAAAATTCCTGAAAAGGAAAAATGTATAAAACAATGTGAAAGGGATACAGATTCGGAAACCTGTGCAAAAAATGTGTGCGTAGATTCTTGTTCTGATGGATCACTAACTGCATTTTCGACTGAACTCAAAGAAGGAGATGATTGTCCTGATATAGGAAGTAATGATTTTTATGCTAAAATATTAAAATCATATAAGCGTGAGTTTGTTGCTAAAGTAAATTGTGGAAATATAAAAAAAATACCACAAAAAATTCCAAAACTTACGAGTTTGGCATTTACAATAATACAAATAGCTGTTCCAATTTTATTAGTTCTAATGGGTTCAATTGATTTATTTAAAGGAATAACAGCTGGTAAAGAAGATGAAATGAAAAAGGGTCAACAAATGTTTATAAAAAGACTTGTAGTAGGTGCTTTAATATTTTTTGTAATTGCTATAGTTAAATTGTTAGTAAGTGTGGTTGCTAATGCAAGTGACACTGCTAATATATCTAGCTGCATATCATGCTTTATGAGTAATGATTGTACAGAGTCTGTTGAGGAATCATAAAATAAGGAGGAGTAAGGATGAAGAAGAAAGTTTTATTATTTATTGCAATTTTAGGATTAATTTTATGGGCTAATCCAGTATTAGCTATGGATATTTATTCTTGTGAAAGTTCTATAAAAGGTGTTTTGATAGATGCAAGAATACCACAAATTGTTAGTACAGTAATTACTGTTATAAAAATAGTGGTTCCTGTATTATTAGTTATTTTTGGTATGTTAGATTTAATGAAGGGTATAGTAGCACAAAAAGATGACGAAATAAAAAAAGGTCAACAAATTTTTATAAAAAGATTAATTTCAGGGGCACTTGTATTCTTTGTGTTTACGATTGTACAATTAATTATTAGTTTTGTTGCTGAAGATAGTGAGGAAACAAATATAATGACTTGTGCGAAATGTTTTATTAATGGTGATTGTACCTATAGATTTGAAAATGCAACATCAAAAAAATGCCCAGATGGTACAATGATAGATGATACGAAGAAATTTTGCATAGAAAAATAATAGGAGGGTTTATGGTTAATGCTTTAAAAAAAATAGATAAAAAGTTTTTAATTGTGATAGGGTGTATAGTTTTCTTACCTATTGTTGTAATTATATTTTTGGCAATTATACAAGGGTGCTCTAATTTAAAAACAACACATGCAAAGTATGAGCAAAAGATGATTTCTGCAATGCAAAGTTACCTTGAAGATAAAGATAATAAGCCTACAAAAGAAGGGCAATCTGTAACAGTTAAATTATCTAAACTTGTTGACGGCGAATATATAAAATCACCAGAAAAAGCTTTAGGTGATGATACTTGTTCTGGAAGTGTTACAGTTAGAAAAAATGGTTCTACTGTTGAGGAGAATAAAGGTGGATTTCTTAATTATACTGTTAGTTTAGAATGTGAAAATTATAAAACAAATTCATTAGAAAATTCATTAATGAAAGATTTAGTAAGTGTTGGTTCTGGCTTATATAAACAGGGAAATGAATATGTATTTAAGGGTGACGATGTAGATAATTATATAACGTTTTTTGGAACTAGTTATAGAATAGTTAGTATGGATGATGATGGTATTGTAAAATTACTTAAAGCAGAGAGTGAATCTTCTGAAGATTATTGGGATATTAAGTATAATGTAGATACTGGTAGTGCTACAGGGAAAAATATTTACGCTGATAGTGAAATAAATAAAACTTTAATAGAAATTTATAATAATCCTAAAAAATTTAGTGAAGAGTCAAAAAAACATTTGATTTCTAAAGATATTTGTGTAGGATCAAGAGATATAAATGATTTATCTTTTACTAGTAATCCTGAATGTTCATCTGTATTAGAAAATCAAGTGGTATCTTTGTTAGGCGTTACTGATTATGCTAATGCTAGTTTAGATCCTGATTGTGTAGATTTAAATTCTAAGTCTTGTAGGAATTATAACTATATGAGAAAGTTATTCTTAGATAGTTGGACTTATACGGCTGTATCTAGTAATTCATATGAAGTATATTATATATATAATGGATTAATAAAACATCAATCAGCAAATCAATTTGCGTCATATAGTCTAGTAATATATGTAGATGGTGATGAAATATTATCTTCTGGTGATGGCACAGAAAAATCACCTTATGTTATTAAATAGTATTGACTTTTAAAGAAACTAAATATATAATTATTTTAGAGATAGGAGGATAATGTATTATGTTTTTAGCAAATTTTGATTTACAAGGACTTTATACTTGTGGAGAATTAGGTTTTAATTTTTCAGGAACATTTCCTTATTTAGTACACACTGCAGTTACAATTATAAAAATAGTAGTTCCAATTTTATTAATTATATTTGGTATGCTTGATTTAGGTAAAGCTGTAGTTGCTTCTAAAGAAGATGAAATTAAAAAAGGACAACAAACATTTATAAAAAGAGTTATTGCAGCTGTTATAGTATTCTTTGTAATACAAATAGTTCAATTAATAATTTCATTTGTTTCAAATGGTGATGAAAATATTACAAGATGTTTTAACTGTTTTGTAAATGGTACTGTTGAACCTGATGAAAATGGTTGTGTAGAAATTAATTAATATTACAACAAAAACTACAATTGGTCATTGATTAATTGTAGTTTTTTTGTTATAATTGTGATATGAGTATGATTGTCTTATTGTGATTTTTAAGGAGGCGTTAAGATGTATACGTTGTCAATAAATATGTGGTTCCAAAAATTAATGAAACAATTCTTTTTTGGAATAGATCAAATTGTTTATAATTTTATATCTCAAGTATACGATTTGTTAATATCAATAGCAAGGACATCTATACTTTCGCAAGCAGATATATTAGATATGGCTGATAGAGTTTATAAGTTATTAGCTGTTTTTATGATATTTAAAGTTACTTTTTCTTTAATAACATATGTAGTAAATCCAGATGATTTTTCTGATAAGAGTAAAGGGGTAGCTAAGTTAGGAACTAATATAGTGATTTCTTTAGCTTTATTAATATTAACTCCATATATATTTAACTATGCATATAGATTGCAAACAATTATATTAGAAGATAATTCATTAGCTGCTTTGATTTTTGGAGACACTGATAAAGAGGGCAGTAGTGCGAAATTCTTAAATACCGCAGGAGATGAAATGGCTTTTATAACAATGAGTGCTTTTTTTACACCTAATGTATCGATTGATGAAATTCGAAGTTGTATTGATTTAAAAGACGAATCTGGTGATGGGTTTAATCCTAATTGTTCTGGGTTAAATAAAGATTATAACGTTATTGATGAAAAAAATAAGAATAACTTAGTCGGTGTAGTTGGAAAAGATAAAACAACAATAATTCAGAACTATGTTGCTGGTGTAGAGCATCATAATTTAGGTTTAATGTTTAGAGCAGAAATGGCGGTTGCGACAACTGAAAATGATGAATTTATAATGGATTATAAATATATATTCAGTACTATCGTGGGTGTTGTATTAGTTTTATTACTTATAACATTTTGTATGGATGTTGGTTTGCGTAGTATTAAACTTTCTTTTTTACAATTGATTGCTCCTATTCCAATAATATCTTATGTGGATCCTAAGAGCGGAAAAGATGGGATGTTTAAAAAGTGGTATCAAATGTGTTTTAAAACATATTTAAGTTTATTTATAAGATTATTAGCAATTTATTTTGCTATTTATATCATAAGCAGACTTGATAGTATGGTAGACATAGTTGATGGCTCTGAAGTTACAAATTTATTTGTAAAAATATTTATAATTATAGGCGCATTAATGTTTGCTAAACAATTCCCAAAAATACTAGAAGGATTAGGAATTAAGTTAGATGGTGGAGGATTCACTTTAAATCCTTTAAAGAAATTAGAAAATGATGCTATTGGTGGAAAACAAATCTCAAAAGGAGCAAAAATGGCTACAAGACCTATAAAAGGCTTGGCTACTGCTGGATTAGTAGGTGGTGCTGCACTTGCTACTGGACAAGGATTTAGAGGCATTGGAAGAGCTTTTTCTGGTGCTATGAAGGGTGAAAAATTTGGGAAAAATTTTTCTAGTTCATATTCAGCTGCAAGAGCAAGAAAAAAACAAGTTGATGAAATGAGAGCTGATGGTGTAACTCCTGGAGAAGTAAGAAGAGCAAATCTTTGGAATAAATTTCATGGAACATCTAAAGCTGAACAAGTTCAACAAGTTGAAAATAAAGCTAAAGCTGTGCAATCGTATTATGATAATATAAAAAACCAAGCTATTGCTTGCGATTCTAATGATAATTCTTATACATATGTAACGGATGAAAATGGTAATAGAGTACGTCGACAAACTAAAAGTGCTAAAACACTTTCGAAAGAATTAGAAGAAATGAAAAAGACTCAAATTAATAGAGATTCTTTTAGAGATATAGATGGAATAAGTGCTCAACAAAAATATCAAGTAGCTGTTCAAAATAAAGATGATGAAATAGCTGTTGCAAGGCAACAGTTAAATGAGTTGAGAAGTCAAGCAATTGATACATCTAAACCTTTTGCGGAACAAATAAGAGAACGTGATATACAAAGCAAATTAGAAGAAATAGAAAGATTAGAAAGCGAAAAATCACAAATAAGTGAAGATGATTTTGATGATACTGTAGGAAAAACTGCAGATGAACAATATGCTGAAGCAATTGAAAAGCAAAAAGAAACAATAAAAGCCAAAGAAGGAGAACTAGAAGCTAGAATTAATGATTTAGCTAATAATAATGTATATTATGAAGATTCAACTGGTGTAGAACATACTGGTACAGGTGTGGATTCAGCGGATAAAGTTATTGAAGAATCAAAAGAAACAATGATTAAACTTGCTAAATCTGTTAATGAGACAGGTAAATCTATTGATTCTGAGTTTAAGGATATGTTTGAACCTACTGCTGAAGATATAGAAAATGATAATATCGACGTTGTTAAGATGATGAAAACTTCAAAAGGTGCGGTTGCTCAAACTACATCTGGTAAAATGTCTGATATTAAAGATGTTGCAAAATATACTAATAAACCAAAAGGTTCTTAAAAATTAAAAGGGTGTGATACTAAATGAATTATTCATATTTAATACCAGCAAACTCAAAAAAGAGTATGCTTATATTTGGGGTATTTAATACAGTAGATATGATAATATTTGGTTGTGGGTTAGGAGTGTCTTTGTTATTAATGATGTTCCTTCCTGTTGACCAATTTTGGATTGCTATATTGGCAATCTCTCCTGGTCTTATAACTGGATTTTTGGTATTACCTATACCGAATTATCATAATGTAAGAACAGTAATAAAGAATGCATGGAATTTTTATACAACAAGACAAAGATATATATGGAAGGGTTGGTGTTTTGAATATGGCGAAAGAAATAAAAAGTAAGTATACTGATGTACCTGTAAAAAATATAGCTAATGGTGTTATTGTGCTTGATAATAATCAAAAGGTTACTGGAGTTAAAATAATGCCAAGAAATATTTTCATACTTGATCAAAGTATACAAGATGCGATTATAATGAATCTTAAAAATGTTTATAATGCTATTGATTATGAATTTTGGATTGTAGTTGCAGATAGACCTGTAGATATAAATGTATACTTATCTCAATTACAACTTTTGTATAATCAAATAAATGATACTAAGAAAAGAAAATTGATTTTGGAAGATATTAATAAGGCTAATATGTTTATGAATAATAATGTTGTTGATACAGAATATTTCTTATTATTTAAAGATAAAAATAATGATGTATTACAAAAGAGAATTCGTAATCTTATAAATAATTTTGCAAGTGCAGGGTTAACTGCATTTCAAACAAATAATGATGATTTAAGAATGATTCTTGATAATTTCTTGAATGGTGGTCAAACTACTACTTTTGGGACGGTGTTAGCATAATGGATATTAGAAGTCAAATTGCTCCAAAGGGATTGGAGTTTAAACCAAATCAATTTGTTATAAGTGACAAACATGCTTGTATTTTAACTATAATAAGTTATCCTAAGTTTATTTATCCTGGATATTTAAGTAGTTTAACAAGTATGTCAGGAATAAAGGTAGTAATTAAGCATATACCTCTTCCTTTTAGTAGTATGAGTAAAATGCTTAATAAAGAACTTGCTGATTTAAAGCAAAGATATCAAGAAGAAAAAGATAAAACTATTCAAGAAAGAATAAGACAAGATTATGAATCATTAGAGATGTTTATAAGTGAATTAGCCGCTAGTCAATCTAAGATATATGATTTCCAAATGCATGTAATGATAACTGCTAATACTCAAGAAGAATTAGAAGGTAAAAAATTACAAGTAAAAAATTATTTAGAAGCTATGGAAATGAGAGCAATACCGCTTAGATTTGAACAAGATAAGGTATTAAAATCAATTCTACCAATTTATGAAAAACAAGATATAGAAGATAGAATAGGAACTCCTATTCCTTCTCCAACAATAGCTGCTATGTATCCTTTTATATTTGATAGTATTAAAGATCCAGGATTATCTACATTACTTGGTATAGATTTTTCTGGTGGTGTAATTTTATTTAACCAATTCTTATATCAAATAAAGAAGGAACACAATCGTAATAATGCTAATATGATTATTTTGGGTACTTCTGGTAGTGGTAAATCTACTGCAGCTAAGTTGCTTTTAAGAAGTCATATTAGAAATAATAATCAAATAGTAGTTATAGATCCAGAAGGAGAATTAGAAGAAATGACTAGTTCTTTTGATGGAGATTTTATCAGTTTAGGAAAAGGTGGATCTTTTGGTATGATTAATCCGCTTGAAGTCATAGTAGATGCTGATGAAGAAGAGATGAAACAAGGATTAGGATATACTGTTTTAACTCGTACTTTACAGACAATAAAAGCATTTTTAAAATACTATGATCCTAGTATTGAAGAAGATGTGGTTAATATGTTTAGTGAAGTTGTTCAAGAAACATATAAACGTTTTGGTATAGATTTTAATGTAGATTTTACTAAGTTTAAGTCAGAGGATTATCCTACTTTTAAAGATGTATATGCAACTATAAAAGGTAGAATTTTATCTATGGCAGAAAAATCTCAAGAAAAAGATGTTCTTGAAAAATTAGAAATAAAAATAAGACCAATAGTTAAAGAATTGAAATACTATTTTGATGGACATACAACTATAAAACCAAGAAGTAATTTTATAGTATTTAATATAAGAGAAATTATGAATGCAGATAAAAACATTAGAAATGCATTATTCTTCAATATATTAAAATATGCCTGGGGATTAACTTTAGATAGTTCTATAAACACTGTAATGATGGTAGATGAAGCTCACGTATTGCTTAGTGGAGGAAATACATTGGGAGCAGACTTTTTAGCACAAATTCAAAGACGTGCGAGAAAGTATAATACTGGAACAATTATAATAACACAACAACCAACAGACTTTAGTGATCCTAGTGTAATAACACAAGGTAAAGCTATATTTGATAATGCTTCTTATTATTTAGTAATGGGATTAAAGAAACAAGCTGTTGATGATTTAGCTAAATTAATTGACTTAAACGATAACGAAAAAGAAAGTATTAAACAATATCAACAAGGTGAAGCTTTATTCGTTTGTGGAAGCAGGCGTATGAGAATAAATGTAATTGTATCAGATGAAGAATTAGAATCATTTGGTAGTGGTGGAGGATTATAATAATAGTTAGGTGGTGACATTATGCCAGAGGAATATGAAAATTTAGAAGGACAAGAACAAAGTCCTGAAGCTCAAAGATTATCTGAAGCTCAGATGAAGAAACAGCGTAATGTTGCCAACAATGCTAATAATGTTAAAGCTGCAGCAGACATCGCTTCAAAGAGTGCTAATCCATATGCTAAAGCTATTGGAGGAGCCGTTAAAGTTGCTGATAAGATTAGTGGTGGAAAAGCTTCTGAAAAATTAGGTAAAGCCTTGAATACTGCTAATAAATTAACACCTGGTGGAAGAATTGCTCAAGGAATGTTAAATAAAATGAGTGAAAGTGGAACCACAGATAGGATAAATAAGGCAGTAAATAAAAAAAATCAGACTAGAACTCAAAATATGGCTAGTATGAAAGGTAGTTCAGAAGTTCCTGGTAAGGATTCTGGAAGTTCATTAGATAGAAGAGAAGTAGAAGACAATACATCTGATGTGGGAGAGGTTAATTTAAAAGCAACCGCTAAATTTTTAAAAATTGCTTTTCCAGTGATGATGGCAGCTGTTGTGTTAGTAGTATTTGTTGGTTTATTTATGATTCCCGCGATGGCTGTTGAAAGTTTATTTGGTATAGGAAGTGCTGATGAAGTTTCAGATTCAGAATTTAATGACAAAATGGGTAATGTTAAAGAGAGTGACTTAGAGGAAGATAATGCTAAATCTGATCAAACTTTCGAATATGATTTGTTTATTGATAATGAATCAACTAAATTTAGGAACTCTAAATTGAAGAAGATAAATAAGTTTAGACAATATAATGAAGCAGATATTGAGGAATTAAAAGATTATTATCCAGATATAGATAGTTATGTAGATGAAGCAGGAAATAATATGAATACTGTTTATACTTTTTTCTTTAAACTACATTATTTATATAAACATTATGATAATAAGTATAATGTAGAATTAGATATGCCTTTATTAATGTCTACTTTGACAGTTAAGGAAAAGGATATGAATATAGTATTTAATTCAAATATTATAGGTTATGGTTACACTCAATATAAAGAAGGAGAGAATTATTCTAAATTTTTATATGGAGCTGAACGTATTTATAATTCTACAGAAAAAAATGCTAAATATGATATAGAAGTATTAGCTGAAAATATGGTATCGCAAGTACCTTATAATGCAGAAGATGAAGAAAATACTTGTACTCAAACAGAAGCAGTAGCTGGTATGTGTTATAAAGTAGATAATGATAAATATAAGGAATTTTTAAAAACTTTTTTAGCAGAAAAGTATTCTATAGATGATGAAACTCAAGTTAAGGGGCTAATAGTTCAAATTTATGATGTTAAAGAGCAATATGAGGATTTAGTTGGTGATTACGAGGAACAAGAACCTACAATAAATTCAGCTACTTCTACTACGTATTGGTGGCCAATAGGTAGTAAAGAAACCACTGTTGTAGATGGAAAAACATTTGCTACAGGGGATCCGGAAACCACAATTGTAACCTCTCCGTATGGTTATAGATCAGATCCAATAACAGGAGCAAGAAAGTTGCACACTGGTGTGGATATAGCTGGTGGTAGTGGTTTAGGTAATGTAAATATAATTGCTGCACGTGATGGTGTAGTTGTTTATCCAACAAAAGGTGCAAATACGTCTTGTCCTTCAAATTATAGTAGTACAAGTTATAATTGTAGTAGTGGGGCATATGGAAATTATGTAATTATTCAACATAGTGATGGTAATTATACTTTATATGGACATTTACATGCCAATACAATAACTGTAACTGCTGGTGATAGTGTAAAGCAAGGTCAAGTTATAGGTAAGATGGGTACTAGTGGATATTCAACTGGGGCACATTTGCACTTTGAGGTTAGAGAAGGTGCTAATTCATATTATTCAACTGTAGAACCTTTAGGATATATTTCTGCAGAAAATCCACGTATTGTATCAACAGGAGGAGAATTTTTATCTTGGTTAAATAGTTGGGAAGGACATTCTCCTATTAGCGGAGATTATTATATTGTAGAAGATATTGGCGATGGAGTTAGAACTGTTGGCGGTGGTGTTACTTTGGAACACAATGCAGGTAGATTTGCTGCCTATGGAATAGACATAAATGATTATCCAGTAGGAAGCCAAATTTCTAAGTCTATTGTAGATTCAATACAATTAGAGGAGATAGCTTCTAAAAGAAGCTATATTGAAAATGTATTATCTAATAATTCAATAGTATTAGAAGAAAAACAAATTCAGGCTTTAGTTTCACAAATGTATAACTGTGGAAATATAAATGGATTTGTAGCTGCATATAAAGAATATGGAAATACTGATACTTTCTATGATAATTGGTTTTTTAGAAATATAATGAGAGGTTCACAGTTTGAAAAGGGGTTAACTCGTAGAAGAAATGCTGAGTGGTCACTGTTTCATGCGGGAGAATATATCTATAATGGTTAGGTGATAAAAATGAGAGATAAGTCTAAATTAACTGCTATTATCTTAGTTATAATTACTATAGTAGTAGTTGTAATATCT
The DNA here is from genome assembly GCA_017462455.1 of Bacilli bacterium. Lineage (GTDB taxonomy): Bacteria > Bacillota_I > Bacilli_A > RF39 > UBA660 > UMGS1613. The sequence goes on from JAFTRC010000056.1 coordinate 48,570, forward strand.
TTTTTTACAAAAACGAGTGAACAAAATCAAGTTGGAGATATAAATATAGTTACAAATTATAGTAATTTTTATACAGTTGATTCTTGTCTTTATAGAACTGTAACTTATATGTCTTCTAAAGATAAAGAAAGTTTATACCTTATTTTAAGCGATAATTATAAAAAAGAAAATAATATATCAGAGGAGAATGTTATAGATGTAATTGGAACTGTTGGAGAAAATTCAACTTTTATAACGAAAAAAATGTATTATCAAGATATTAACGATAATATAACTAAATATTATGTATATGGAATAATTCAAGAAAATTATTTATTTGAAGAAGAAACTGTTAAAGAGTTAGAATATATAGATAAGTATTTTATAGTATATTTAGATACAACAAATAAAACATTTTCTATAGAACCTTATTCTAAAGAGTTATTTGAAAAATTAGGCGGTGATAGTAATGAAGGATAGTCCTATAAAAATATTTATTATTGTTGTTGTATTACTGTCAATATTTACAGGCGCTTACTTATTAATAAAGCATTTTATTGAAGATGATTCTTTAGAATATGAAGAATATTTAAAAAATTATGAGGTTAACGAGTATATAGCAACATATGTTACTGATGAAGATATGGCTAGAAGATATTTAAATGATTATATACATAATATGTATTTTGATATAGAATATGCCTATAGTTTATTAGATGAAGAGTATAGAAATAAAAAATTTGGAAGTTTAGAAAGTTATAAGAATTATGTATATTCTTTAACTTATTCGACATATCAGATGGAGCGTTATTATAAAACTTCAAAAGATGGTTATTTGATATTTGGTGTTTATGATAATAATGGAAATATATTTATATTTAAGACAAAAGGAGTTATGCAGTATAAAGTTTATTTAGATGATTATACAGTAGAAATATAGGTGATAAGATGAAATTAAGGTTTAGAGCTGATGCTAAAGACGTTATAATATTTTGTATATTTGCAGTAGTATGGTTATTTGTAGTAGCTTTTGCGGTAGCTAATGTTTCTGCTTTTTTAAACGGAGAATCTTTTACTTTTAATCCGTTTTTAGGATTTTTACCTCAAAATTTGGCAGCAACTTTAATATGTTTTGTTGCTGGTATTGTAGCTGCTTTTGTTGGAGTAAAATCAGTTTTCTTTGAAAAGGAAGATGAGAGAGGAATAGGACTTTCTATAGGCCAAAAAAAAGAAAAAAATTACTCTAGATGGGCAAAAGATAGTGAAATAGAAAAAGGTATAGATGTTAAAGCAGTTGATCCTTTATCTCCTAAAGCGGATGCTGCAGGAATTCCTTTAAAAATGACACCTAAAAAAGTATGGGTTGATAATGGTGGATATCATAATCTTGTAATAGGTTCTACTGGTGCTGGTAAAACTCAAACTACAGTTTTACCTATGGTAAACTTACTTGCTAAGCACGATGAATCTATGATTATAACAGACCCTAAGGGAGAAATTTATGAAAATACTTCTAATTATTTAAAAAGTTTAGGATATAACATAGTTCTTTTAAACTTTCGTGATCCACAACAGGGAAATGCTTGGAATCCTATGTATTTACCATATTCGTTATATAAAGATGGTAATATAGATAAGTCAGTAGAGTTACTTGAAGATTTAGCTGCTAATATATTAAAAGATCCAAGTGCTAAAGGACAAGACCCTTTCTGGGAAAACACTTCTGCAGATTATTTTGCAGGTTTAGCATGTGCTTTATTTGATGATGCTAAAGAGGAAGAAATAAACTTAAATAGTATAAGTTTAATGACAACAATTGGAGAAGAAAAACTAGCTAATACAACTTACGTTAAGGATTACTTTAGTTATAAAGATCCAGCAGGAACTGCTTATACTAAGGCTTCATCAACTTTGATGGCTCCAAGTGAAACTAAAGGTAGTATTCTATCAGTATTTAAGCAAAAAATACAATTGTTTGCTTCGCGTGCTAATTTATCAGAAATGTTAGCTAATAATGATTTTGATATGCGTGATATAGGTAGAAAAAAAACAGCTGTATTTATAGTTATTCAAGATGAAAAAACTACTTATCACTCATTAGTTACAATTTTCTTAAAACAATGTTATGAAACATTAATTTCAGTTGCACAAGAATCTGGCGGAAAATTACCACATAGAACAAACTTTATTTTGGATGAGTTTGCTAATATGCCACCATTAAAAGACGTTACAACAATGGTAACAGCTGCTCGTTCAAGAAATATAAGATTTACATTTATTATTCAAAACTTTGCTCAATTATATGAAGTATATGGTAAAGAAAATGGAGAAACTATCAAAGGTAACTGTGGTAATATAGTTTACTTAATCAGTACAGAGTTATCTGCTTTAGAGGAGATAAGTAAGATGTGTGGTGAAGTTAAATCTAAAGAAAAAGAAAAGACTTCATCAACGCCTCTTGTTACAGTTAGTGATTTACAAAGACTTAGTCAATGGGAAACAATAATAATAAGACTTAGAACAATGCCTTTTAAAACAAAATTAACTCCAAACTTCAAAATGAATTGGGGACATAATTTTCCTAAGGCTACTTATCCTCAAAGAGAAAAAAATCCAGTTGAAATATTTGATTTAAAAGCTTTTGTAAATAAAAAAAGAGAAGAAAAAATAAATAATATGTTAAATGGAGATTCCCCTGTTGGAGGAGAATCAAAGAGTCCCTTTGGTGGAGGAGGAATGCCATTTAATCCATTTATGGATTCCGGTAATGCTCCTAAGCCATCAGGTGGTGGCGGATTTAATGTTGATGATTTAGTTAAAAGAATAGATGCTAAAATAGCAGAACTTGAAGAAGAAGAAAGACAAGAAAAAGCTAAATTAGAAGCAGAAAATGAATCTAAGGTTGAACCTAAAATAGAAGAATCTAATATTGTTTCTTCTGAAAATATTATTAAAAATACTCAAATTAAAGAAGAAAAAACACATAAGAGTGGTATTACAGATGATCAATTTTTTGATGATTTCTTCTTTGATGAATAAACTAATTAACTTTATAAATTAAAACCACCCTCATATAATGTATTAGGGTGGTTATTTATGTTTGAAAGCATTTCTGTAACAGAATTAAAAAAATTAAATAATATAAATTTAATAGATATTAGAAGTATAGAAAAATATAATAATAAACATATATTAAATGCAAGAAATATTCAAATGGAACAACTACTTGTATATCCTAATAAATATTTAAATAAATATGATAAATATTATATTTATTGCCAAAAAGGAATACAAAGTAGAAAGTTATGCCAAATATTAAAAAATAGTGGTTATAATGTAGTAAATGTATCTGGTGGGTATGAAGCTTGGGTTTTAAATGAATAAGAAAAAAATCTTATTCATTTTTAGTTTTTTCATGATAAAATATATATAGGGTGATAATAATGGAATATATAATAATATGTTTACTTGTAGTAGTAATTATACTATTAATAATAGTTTTATTTAAAAAGAATAAAAATAAAGAAACTGAAGAAAAGATGAATAGGTTAGAAATAAATATAATAAAAGAAATAAGTGATTTTAAAAATGATTTTTCTCGTAGTTTAACTAATGATTTTACTAATCAAACAGAAAGACTTGATAATAGATTAAGATTGATAAATGATAAAGTAAATGAAAGATTAGATGAAAATTTTGAAAAAACTAATAAAACTTTTACTAATGTACTTGAAAGATTATCTAAAATAGATGAAGCTCAAAAAAAGATAGATACATTATCTGGAGATATAGTTTCTTTACAGGGAGTACTTACTGATAAAAAGACTAGAGGAATATTTGGAGAAGTTAATTTAGAGCACATACTTTCTAATGTATTTGGTCAGAATAATACTAAAGTTTATCAAATGCAATATACTTTTAGTAACGGTACTATTGCTGATTCAGTTTTATTCACACCAGAACCATTAGGTATAATAGCTATAGATTCTAAATTTCCTTTAGAGCACTATCAAATAATGGTTGATAGAAAAAATAGTAAGGAAGTACGTGATCAAGCAGAAAAAATGTTTAAAGCTGATATGAAAAAACATATAGATGCGATAAGTAGTAAATATATAATTCCTGGTGTAACAAGTGATCAAGCAATATTGTTTTTACCTGCAGAAGCTATATTTGCAGAAGTTAATGCATATCACACAGAATTATTAGAATATGCTTATAAAAAGAGAGTATGGATAACAAGTCCTACTACTTTAATAAGTACACTTACAACTATACAAATAATAATAAAGAATATTGAAAGAGATAAGTTTGCTAAAGTTATTCATAATGAATTAAGATTACTAGATAGTGAATTTAAACGTTATAAAGATAGATGGGATAAATTATATAGAAGTATAGAAACAGTAAGTAAAGATGTTAAAGATATTCATACTACTACTGATAAAATAACTAAAAGATTTAATAGTATTAATCAAGTGGAAATGGGAGAGTTAGATGATAAAGAAGATTAATATATTACTTATTTTAATAGCTATAATAGGTAGTTTATATTTTGTTTTTATTAAAGATAATAATATAATATTTATATTAAAAGATATTTCTATAGTATTAACTATAAGTGCTTTATATATAGTACAGAAAATATTAAAAATAAAGATACCAGAAGGAATAAACTTTGTTTATATACTATTTATATTCATGGCTCACTTTTTAGGCGTTATATGCGATTTATATAGCAAAATATACTGGTTTGACAAGTTTGTACACTTTTTATCTGGATTTGTTGCTGCTTTTGTAGCAATATACTTACTTGTTAAATTTAAAAAAGATAAAAATATAATATTTTCTATAATATTTATAATATCTTTTTCAGTAATGATAGGATCTCTTTGGGAAGTATTTGAATATTTAGCTAGTTATTATTTTGAAGTAGATCCTCAAAAAGTAATAGCTACTGGTGTAACAGATACTATGGGAGATATCATAGTAACTCTCTTAGCTTCAATATTAACTTCTATTAGTTATTACTTTGAACACAAATATAACTATAATTTATTGATAAAAAAATTTATAAAAATGATATAAATGAACAGGATAAACGCATGAGTTTTTAAAACTTATGTATTTTTTAATTGTTTTAATGTTTCTACATCAAGTAACTTAAAAATATTTTCTATTTCGTTTTCAAAAACAAAAGCTATATTTGTTCTAATAATATTTAAGCTTTTCTTATAATATGTTTGAATAAATTTTAATAATGCCAATGCTATTCTTCTTATTATTCCCAAATTTTTTGCTCCGTTTTTATTAATTGTTTTATTATTATCTTCCTTAAAAATTATATCTAATGGTGCATGTAGGTTATTTTCAACTCCCCATTCTGATCTAACACTTCTTGAAAATAACTCTATATCATTTGAGAAACTAATAATATAATATCTGTCTTCTATTATTATTTTATCTTCTTTTTCAATTGTATTCCTAGCTAATCCGATAGATTTTAGTCCGGGCCACTTTTCTTTTTTATTCCTCCATTCAATGTCATTACTCATACAATATTCTCTTGTAATAATTCCATTATGCTCTTTGGAAACAGTCTTTTTATAATTTTCTTTCTTGGCATTTTCATACAGTTTCTTATCATTAAAATATTCTTTTATTTCTGTATATGTTAATAATTGATTTTCCTTTACTGGCATAACATAATCAGCTTTACCTTTTAATATTGCTTTTATTGTATCTACTTGAGTATTTAAGGCATCTGCAGTAACTATACATCCTTCTAATTGCAATTTTTCTAATAGTTTTGGTCCCATTGGGATTTCATTACTTTTTTCTGTTATGTAATCTTGAATTAAAGAAAAACCGTAATTGTTTGAGTATACACTCATAGTATTTACAACTGCTTCATCTTTATTAATTCCTGTACTTCTAACAGAACCTTTTGAGGTTTTCCCATCCATGCTTAGTATATCTCTAGTATTGTTTGCAGTTATTAGATTTATTTTATTTATTAAGTAGTTGATTGTATCAGAATATAATGTGTGCGGATTTAAAATAGAAATAACTCTTTGCATAGTATCATGTGAAGGTATTCCATTTGGTAATTCTAAATATTTTCTTAACCATTTTTCTTTCTTTTGGGCAAAAGACTCAATTTCAGTCCATTCATCACATTTTGCTAAAACTGCAAATAAAGTAATTAATATAATATCTTCTATTTTATATTTAACATTTGGCTGATATCTAGTATCGTTTTGTTTTTTTACTATAGTTATAATATCTTGTATTCCATCTTTACTTAATTCATCAAAATTTATCTTAATCTTATCAAACATTTTACTTAATTCCATTAATTTACTACTTTTTTACTCATACTTTTTATTCCTTTAATACCATTATACACAAAAAAAACACATAAGTTTAAAAATCATGCGTTTATCCTGCTCTAATATTTTTTCAAATGTTAAACATTAGTTTTAGTATTAGAATTTCTTTATAATTCCTCATTGACAACAGGAACCCAGTAATAATTTTTTTAAGGTATGTAATATCTTAAAAATAAGATATTACAATAAGTATGGCGAATTATCACTGCCTATTATCAATGATTTGCTTATAAAGAAATTATTAGAGTTAGTGGTATCATTTCTACTAATGATATGGTATCATTTTAAAAAAAGATTAGCATAATATCAGGATAAAATTATAAATTAATTTCTAAAACTTCGATAGCCCTTTAAAATAAAGGTATGGTTAGATTTTGAAGTCACAAAAACCGTTTGCTAATTTAGCTAATATTACCATCTGAAAATGCAATTTTCATACTAATTCATTCCAAAAATTTAATGTTTAAGTTGAAATCTTTATATTATGTAATATATTTTTATAACAAACATATAAAAAAGAGTTAAATTTAGTGTAAAATTTTACATTTTTGCTAATAGATAATGATATGGTTTTTAACATATTGATAGTAAAAAAGCCTTTATTTTATAAGCGTTATATGGATGTCAATATCTAAAATTATAATTTTATCGTAACATAATATTTTTTCAAATTGACTTTTAAATAAATGGTTGTTATAATAGACTATGAAAAGAGGAATAATATGAAGAAAAATTTTATTTATATTAGTACGCTATTATTTTCTATGCTTATTAACGTTTCTTTTGCTTATGCTATTCAATGTGATTATTCACCAATTGCAAGTGTAGATGAAGTAGGAAATTACACAGGACATTTACCTGATTATACTCTTCCTGAGGATTTAAAGTGGATGGAAGAACAAGGTTATTATATTCAACTTGATAGTTACAATTCAGGAAAAGGGCATCCTGGTGGAGAAGAGGATGTAGAAGGTTGGAGTGAGAGCTCTTGTCCTAATATTATTCGTGTGACAGATGGAGATTGTATATTTTGTGATGGTAAGAGATGGTTAGGATATAGTGATTTAGATAGTGCATTAGAAGCTAGCAAGAATGATGCGTATACAGGTTGGTTTAATGATGGGGGAACATATCGTGATTATGATACATTTTTTATTTATGATGTGTATTTGAAAGAATTACAAAAAACTGCCACTGATTATGATCACGAGGTTAGTTATACATGTAAATATACTGGAAAATACTATTTTGAAGTCAAATTCAATAAAGATGGGTATGCTCTTTCTGCAGAGTCAACAATGGAAGATTCTATTAGTTATAACTTTCAATTTGATTTATCAGATGCTATGAGAACAACTAAATCAAAAGAAGTAAATAAATGTGAAAACACATATGTGTGCTTATCTAATAGTATTGTATCAAATAATTATGTAGGTAATTATTATACAATTTTTGTAGATGAACTTGATTTTGAGGAACATAAATCAGAGTGTAAAGATGATTTGTTTGTTGGAATAATTGCAGATTCAACTGATGATTATGATACTGGCTGCAGAACATATGCTACATATATAGAAACATTGGATACTTTTTGGAAAAATTGTGAGAATAATGTTTCATCATGTAAGGATTATAGTACTTTAAAAGACAAAGTTTCTAATTTATGTAATAGTCTTACAAAATATGCAGATTATGAAAAGAGTGATTGTTTAAAAAGTTGTTTAAATTTTAAAGATGATATTATTAATATTGAGGATACTTCCGAGGATACTGGTTCTTGTGGTTTTTCACAAAGGTTATTAGCCTGGATAGCTAATATTGTGAGATGGATAAAATATATAATACCAGTAGCTGTAATAGTGTTAGGTATATTAGACTTTATAAAAGCAGTAGGTGCAGATAAAGACGATGAGCTGAAAAAAGCTCAAGGAAAATTTATAAAAAGATTAATAGCTGCAGCTTTAATCTTTATAATACCATTTATAATAGAGTTTGTATTAGATAAAATGGGATTTGGAGAATATATAAGTGGATGTGGAATTATAGATTTATAATTCCTTTTTCTTTACACATTTTCTAAAAATTAATTAAAATTTAAATAAATCTATTGAAACTATTATATAAAATAAATTATAATATAATTGGAGGATAATATGGAAGATAAAATTTTAGAAATATTAAGTAGCGATAATAAAGCTTTTGATGTTCATGATATAGAAGCTTTACTAGGTTTTAGTACTGCCTGCGAATTAAAAGATTTATTAAAAGAATTAAATAGATTAGAAGATGAATACAAGATATATCGAACTAAAAAAGATAAATATATGTTATTTAGTAATAGTAATTTAAAAATTGGTAAATTAATGGGTACTAAGAAAGGTTATGCATTTGTAGATATCGAAGGTGATGAAGATGTATTTATTGCTCAAGATAACTTAAATGGAGCTATTAATAGTGACCAAGTAATAGTAGAAATAACTTCTAAAAAAGGATTAAGATTAGAAGGTAGAATACTTAAAGTAGTTGAACGAAAGTTACAACAATTTGTAGGTAAAGTTTATTTTAAAAAGAATAAGTGCTTAATTGATTTAGATGATAGGAAAGTAAATTTAAATATCATTATTGATGAAGATAAGACTTTAGGAGCTGTTAGTGGGCATAAGGTAGTAGTGAGATTGCTTGGTAAAATAGATAATACTAGTTATAAAGGAGCTATTGTAAAAATATTAGGTCATGTAGATGATCCTGGTGTTGATATATTGAGTATAGCTGCTAAATATGAAATAGAAGAAGAATTCCCTAAAAATGTGGAAGAACAATTAAATAGTATTCCAGATCACGTATTAGAAAGTGAATATGAAGGTAGAACTGATTTAAGAGAACAAATGATATTTACTATAGATGGTGCGGATACTAAGGATATAGACGATGCGATTAGTATTGAAAAGTTAGAAAGCGGTAATTATAAATTGGGAGTACATATAGCTGATGTAAGTTATTATGTAAAAGAAAATACTCCACTAGATGATGAAGCTTATAAAAGAGGTACTAGTGTTTATTTAGCTAATACTGTAATACCAATGTTACCTCATCAATTATCTAACGGTATTTGTTCTTTAAATCCTAATGTAGATAGATTAGCTATTAGTTGTTCTATGGAAATAGATCCAAATGGAGAAGTAGTAGAATATGATATATTTGAAAGTGTTATTAAATCTAGAATTCAAATGACTTATACTAATGTTAATAAGATATTAGAAGAAAACATAGTTGCAGAAGGGTATGAACCTTATGTAGATAGTTTGAGATTAATGAGTGAGTTAGCAGATATACTTAGAGCTAATAAAGTTAGAAAAGGGTATATTGATTTTGATATAGATGAAGCTAAGATTATAACTGATGAAAATGGTGAAGCTATTGATGTTAAACTACGAGAACGCGGAACTGGTGAAAAATTAATAGAAGATTTTATGATAGCTGCTAATGAGACAGTTGCTCGTCATATAACTTATATGGAATATCCATTTATATATCGTGTACATGGTGAACCAAATGAAGAAAAGATTAATAATTTCTTAAATTTTGTTAGTGTTTTGGGACACAGTGTTCATAAAATGAAGAAAATAACTCCTAAAGCTATGCAAGAATTATTAGGTGAGTTAAAAGATGTAAAGGAATATCACATCTTGTCACCTCTTTTACTTAGAAGTATGCAAAAAGCTGTATATGATAAAACTAATATAGGACACTTTGGTCTTGCAAGTAAATGTTATACACACTTTACATCTCCAATAAGAAGATATCCAGATACAACTGTACATAGACTTCTTAGAACATATCTTTTCAACAAAAATATAAATTCAGATACAATAAATTATTGGGAACAAAAATTACCTGTTCTAGCGTTACACACTTCTGAAAGAGAAAGAGCTTCTATTGAATGTGAACGTGAAGTGGATGATATGAAAATGGCAGAATATATGGAAAAACATATTGGAGAAGAGTTTACTGGTATAGTATCAAGTGTAATGAGCTTTGGTATGTTTATTGAACTTCCTAATAAGATAGAAGGTTTAGTGCGTATTGATGACTTAACAGATGATTATTATAGGTATGATGAATCTACATTTGCTTTAGTTGGAAATAATAATAAACGCGGATATAGATTAGGTGATGAAGTTAAAGTAGTTGTTAAAGCTGCGAGTAAGATAAATCATACTATTGATTTTATACTTAAAAAGTAGGTATTTATGAATAAAGATCAATTAAAACAATTAATGACAAAACAAGTTTTGTCATTAGAAGAAGTAAAGTTTGTTCTTGATTCTTTAGTAAATGAAATAAAAAATACTATGAATGTAAATGATTCTAGTACAAGATTGTGTAAAGAAAGTTCAATGGCTTTATGGAAATTGTGTAGTGATATAGGACTTCCATATATTCCTTGTAGTATGAGTGAAATTAATATGTCAGATTTGGAGCACCACTATGGCATAACTGGTTTTAAAACAGAATATGGACAAATCTGTTTTCTGCTAGATTTGACATATATACAATTTACAGAAGATTTGTACCCTGTAAATGTAGGTGGAATAAATGGAACAAAAGAAGTTTTATCTCCTGGTAATTTTATATCAGAAGAAAATCAAGAAACTTTAGTTAATTCAGGGTATATAACTCTTACAAAAGAGAATTATGATGATTATTTAAGAAGTTTCATAGAAACAAATAAACTTGTTAATCAAGTAAATGAAGATTTAATATATGGAAATGCTTATTCATTATTAGGTCAATATCACATAAATTTTGTAGAAAAAGATTATATAAATAATCAAGGAATAAGTTATTAGAAGAAATAGACTTATCTCTTTTTATACTAATTTTTTCTTTACAAATGAGATTAAAGTACTACTTATAATTGTTAAAAAATTTAAAATGTGTATAAATAAAAATACTTAACATAAAATAATATTTGACATAAATGGTAAAAATTTTCATTAAAATGTTGATTGATTGTTTTTTTGCAATATAATTATGTTGAGAAAAATGGTAAAAGTGGCAAAAATTCTCATTGGAGATATCAAAGAGATTAAAAGATATATTTATTTAAATTAATAAATAAAAAAGAAAATAGTTTAGATTTATAAAATATTATCGAGAATATACGCTTAGTTTTCTCGATTTTTTCATATAGATTTTTCTTTAGTAATTTGATACAATAATAATGGTGAGATTATGAAAAAGAGAAAAGTAAAAAAGAGTGTATATGTTATTTTTTTAATAATTTTGATATTAACAGTAGGAACAGTAACAATATTAAAAAATCAAAGCCAAAAAAATGTCGAAAAAAGTAAACCAGAAGTAAATGAAAAGACAGATAAAGTGGTAGAAGAAGAACCTAAAAATAAGAAAATGTCTTTAATTGCTGTAGGAGATGTGCTAATACATGAAAGTGTATATAAGGATGCATATCAAACAGATGGTACTTATAATTTTCACCACATGTTTACTGAAATAGAACCAATAATAAAAAAATATGATTTAAAATTCTGTAATCAAGAATCTACAATAGGAGGAAGTACTCTTGGAATAAGTGGGTATCCTAGTTTTAATTCACCTGATGAAATAGGTGATGAAATTGTTAATCTTGGGTTTAATTTAATTAGTTTAGCTAACAACCATGTAATGGATAGAGGTGAAAATGCAGTTCTTTATTCCAATAGTTATTGGAAAACTAAGAATGTAATTACTGCTGGATCCTATTCAAGTATGGAAGAAAGAAATCAAGTTAACGTATATGAACAAAATGGAATAAAATATGCATTTTTAGCTTATACAACTAGTTTAAATGGTGGTAATCCTAGTAAAGAATATTATGTTAATATGTATAGTGCTGATAAAGTAAAAACTGATATAGAAGCAGTAAAGAATAGTGTAGATGTAATAATAGTTTCAATGCACTGGGGAGTAGAATATACAAATACCCCAACAGAAAGTCAACAACAAATAGCTGAATATTTATCTAGCTTAGGAGTTAACTTAGTAATTGGACATCATCCACATGTAGTTCAACCTGTAACTTATGTAAATGATACATTGGTAATTTATTCATTAGGAAATTTCATATCTAATCAATTATCAATAGGACTTAATCAAGGAATAGGCCTTATGGTAGGAATGGATATAGTAGTAGAAGATGGTAAAGTAACTTTTGAAAATTTATATAAAGAATTAATTCTTAGCTATGCTTTTCAAAGTACTAATTTTAAAGTAATGCCATTCTCTAAATTAAATAATGATTTATTGAATGATTATGAGAGTGTAAAAACAAAATATATGAATATAGTAGAAGGAGTGTAGTATGAAGAAAAGAAAAGTAAAAAAAGGTAAAGTAGCTTTATTTATATCAATATTTTTAATTATAATAGCTTTATGTGTAGTAGGAGTGTTATATTTAATTAAATCATCAGATAATTCTAAAAAAACTGTAGAAGAGCCTAAAGAAGAAATAAAGGAAGAAGTAAAAGTAGAAGAACCAAAAGAAAAAAGAATGTCTTTAGTCGCAGTAGGAGATGCTTTAATACATGCTGCAGTGTACTATGATGCAAGTATAGGTAATGGTAATTATGACTTTAGTCCTATGTTTACTGAAGTTGCTCCTTTGCTTCAAAATTATGATTTAAAATATTATAATCAAGAAACTATAATAGGAGGTAAAGATTTAGGAGTAAGTCATTATCCTAGATTTAATTCTCCTGATGAAATAGCTCTAAATTTAGTTGATATTGGATTTAATTTAGTAAGTTTAGCTAATAATCATACTTTAGATATGAATGAACAAGGTGTACTTAACTCAGTTAATTTTTGGAGAAATCAAACTGAAGTAGTAGTAAGCGGTCAATCTGATTCATTTGAAGATAGAAATAATATACAAATACATGAACAAAATGGAATAAAGTACGCATTTATTGCTTATACCGACATGACTAATGGTCTAAGCGTTCCAAGCGGTAAAGACTATTTAGTTAATGTTTATAGTGACGAACAAGCTAAAATAGACATCGAAAGTGTTAGAGATAAAGTAGATGTTGTAATAGTTTCAATGCATTGGGGAGAAGAATATACTCATGAACCAACATATAGACAAAAACAAGAAGCTCAGTATCTATCTAGCTTAGGTGTTGATTTAATAATAGGAGCTCATCCACATGTAATAATGCCTGTAGATTATGTAGGTGATACATTAGTAATTTATTCATTAGGGAACTTTATATCAGGGCAAAGCCCTTTAGGACTTGCTAAAATAATAGGTCTTATGGTAGGTATGGATATAGTTGTTAAAGATGATAAAGTAACTTTTGAAAATATCAATTATGATTTATTATATACATACTGTACTAGTAATTATAAAAACTATAAAGTATATCCATTTGATAATTTAACTGATGATATTTTATATAACCATGAAGCAATAGAACAAGAATATATGAGCATTGTAACAAGCGAGGTAACTTATGATTGAGATTAAAAATAAAAAAGCTAGTTATGACTATTTTATAGAAGAAGAAATAGAATGTGGCATTGTATTGAAAGGTACAGAGATTAAATCTATTAGAGAAGGAAATGCTAATTTAAAAGATTGTTATGCTATCGTAAGAAATAATGAAGTATTTTTGCTTAATATGTATATTGCTAAATATAATGATGCTAGTATATTTAATCATGATGAAAGACGTACTAGAAAACTGTTATTAAATAAAAGAGAAATATTAAAATTAAGAGATAGAGTAGAAATAAGTGGATATACTTTAATACCTATAAAACTTTATTTTAAAGGAAATAAAGCTAAAATACTTCTTGGAGTAGGTAAAGGTAAGAAAAATTATGATAAAAGAGAATCTATAAAAGAAAAAGATATGAAAAGAGATATAGAAAAATTATTAAAAAACAGATAAAAAGGTTACTACTCGACCTTATCATGGAAAAAATATTAAAAGGATATGTATTTAGACCATATCCAACAGAAAAACTAAAGATAAACGAAATGGTACAAAATAAAAATCTTTCTAAAAAAATCTATGATGCATCTTGGTATGAACTAATAAGACAACTAGAATATAAAAGTAAATGTAAAAACAAAAAGTTTTACCAAATAGAAACGTATTATCCAAGTAGTCAGATATGTAATAGATGTGGATATCAAGAAAAAAAGATTAAAGATTTAAGTATAAGAGAGTGGGAATGTCCTAGTTGTACCAATAATAATGAAAGAGATATAATGCTTTTCATTCAAGTATCGACATAATGTTTGAAGGATTGAAAATATATATGAAGAAAGGCTTAGAACTGCAGTTAAGTTAAAATTTTGACAATTAATAAATAAGTAGGGTGGCAACCATCCGAAGCTGGTCTATGGAGAAACATGAGTTTCAATCAAGTAGAAATGTATGACTGTGAAGTCATACCAGTTAAAATTTATTTTGACTTTGTTCTTAATCAATGAGATAATAATATGAAGATAACGTTGTAATTAGTATGAGTAGAAGTAAATTTAATAATGACATATATTTAATGTACGAAGCAGAATATAATAAAAATAGCTCATTATATAAATGGAAAAGAAAAAGATGTTATAAAATATAAAATTGGAATGAATGTTGATTTATATGTTGAGGAACAGGTTTTTAGCATCTAAATTAAAAGATATATTATCAAGAGAATATTATTCTGATGTAACATACAATAATGATTAAAAAACACTAGTAGTAATACTAGGTAATTATTATTCATTGGGTTATTCCTTTATGATTTTAGTCATGGAATTATAGATATTCCACAAGAAACAATCGATAATATTTATGAAGAATTTTCAACTAAATTAAGAGAAACTATAAATAATATAACTACAAAATTATTAGTAAAAACAATTAATGAATTATCAAAAGGGCATTTTCCTTCAAAAGAAAATAGTTTGTTAATTTCTAATAATTTGATATTAGGTAATAATTTTACAGTAAAAGAATGCGGTATTAAAAATGGTGGGGTAAAATAGTGTTAACATACAAAAATAGTCACTTGACTATTTTTTCTTTGAAAAATGTCAAAATATGTTGACTAGAAATGAATTTTTCTTTATAATTTAATTATAGAATAATAGTGGATTAACTATATTTTTTACATACAAGTATGGCGAAAAAATGGTTTTAACAAAATCACCAATAGAGGAAAAAATTAAATTATTTAAAAATAATTCAAAAGTAATATTTGATATGAAATATTCTAAAAAATATTTAGGTGAAGAAGTAGAAAAAATTAGATATTAAAATAAAAAAAATATGGAGAGATTATCATAATGTAGAAACTTAAATAAAATAGGAGGCAAATATTGTGTTAACTTCAGATCAATTAAATAAAATAAAAAAATTACAAGAAAAACAAAAAAAATATGAACAAGAAATAAACGATAAAAATGAATTAATTAGACGCTATTGTGATAAAACGAGGGAGATAAGAAAACAAATAAATGAATGTTCAATGAAATTAAGAGAAGCTGAAATTTCATTGAAAGATGGTTTTACTGTAAGTAATAAAAAAGTAGATGATGGAGAACTAGAAAAAATTCGTGATGACTTGGATGAAATATACAAAAAAATAAGCAAAATAGAGGATAAAGCAATATCTAAATTAGAAGAATCTATAGATTTAATATTCAAAAAAATAGATTCTATAATTCAGGAAATAAACAATATAATAAAAGAAGGTGTAGGGTAAAAAATATGTATTTGAATGAAAAACACTTAAAGCAGACAACGTTCCCATGTTTGAAAGAGGCACAAAAAATAAGTAAAGAATTAGTATCAAATATTGAAAAAACAAATATTTTTGAAAAAACTGAAAAAAATGATTTAAGCGATAGCTTTTCTAATATATCAACGCGAATAAAAAATGTATTAGCTAAATTACAAGAAAAAGTAGAAGCAGTAAAAAAAATAGAAGAAAGAGGAAATTCTTCTAAATGGTTAAGTTATTCAACTTTAGATTTTTTAAACCAACAAAAACAAATGTTGAAAAATAGTAATAATTTACACGAAGAAAATTCAGAAAATAATCCTATAACAGATTATTGTAGCAATACTGGATGTTTTTCCGATTTTACCGAATATCAACAAATTATGATGACTTATTTTTCAATATTTGAAGAGTGTGATCCAAAGTATTTTGGAAAAACTGTTCAAGAAATATATGATAGTACGACAGATGAAGTTGAAAAACAAAGAATAAAATCAAGATTGATAGATAATGGTTTTGGGCAAATAACTCTTGTAGAATCTATATCAGGTGATGATGGCTTTGATGCTATTGTTTTACAGGATAAAAAAGGAGATTATACTATATATTATCCTGGAACAGATGAAGATGAAGATGAAGATATGAAATTTGATTTTTCAAAAATCTTTGATTTTTTGATAAATAAAATAAGCGGCAACACAAAATTTCTGACTTCTTTGTTTGGTATTGATATATATGAATTAATGTCAGAAAGCAATGATATTTATGATTCACAAGTTGATCAAGCCCAAAATCTTGCTTTAAAGTATTTAAAAATAGCTGATAAAAACTCAAAAAAAATTAATTTTCAAGGTTATTCTTTGGGCGGCGCTTTAGCTGAAGAATCTTATGTATATGCTGTAAAATATATGGAAACTCAAGTAGAGTACTCAGAAATTTTAAAACAAATTGATTCAAAATTAGAAACACTTTCTGAAGATACAAAGGAATATGAAAAATTGTTAGAATTAAAAAAAACTATAGAATCTGGTAATTCTTCTGTTGCAAGTAAGCAATGTCAAGAATTGATTTCAGAACAACTTAATGGAGGATATAGTTATTTTGAGGGAATACTTAATTATATGGGAAATGTAGAATTAGATGAAAAAGTATGGTGGTCTAGCAAAGACCCTTTGCTAAGTGAATTAGAAAATTATTTAAAAGGCGATGGATTTAATAATACATCACAATATGTAGATAATTTAGGTGAAATTACTTTATATAATCCATATCATGCTCAATGTGAATCAAGTATTGAAATTTTAACAGAAAGTGGCGATTTAAATCTATATTGTGCAGAAGGTGATATGGTTTCTTCAGCATTTAATTATGAAGAATTCTATGATAGTACAACATTTGTTTATACAGATTATGAATCTGCATATGAAGCAAGTAAATCAGAAAAAGTAAATATTATGACTAAGACGGTTAAGTTTGTTATGCAGGCATTTATTGGCAGTGAATTTCTTTTGGGTTTAGAAACTAATGAACTAACCAATTTATTAACTAACTACTCTTTAATTTTTTCTGGGGCGCATAAAATTCATAACTTAGATGCTAATATTGAAAAAGCATTTGACAAAGATGGTTCAGTAAAAACTATAACAGGAACCGATGTTGTTGATGGAGTAACTTTTTCAGAAATTTCTAAAAGTGTATATGGATTTGACTTAAAAGAAAAATTAAGTGAAACAATTGATATAACAACAATCGAATTGGTGGGTGGAGTTTCGGGAGCATATTTTTCTTTACTTATCTATATGAGGAAGCTTTTAATACCATTTTTTAAATCTTTATAAAAATATAAATATAGGAGAAAAATATGAAAGTGAAAAATGAAAAATATTTACCACTAGGAAGTATAGTGTCTTTAAAAAATTCAAAAATAAAATTAATAATAATAGGATATTGTAAAAATTTATCTATATATAAAGAAAAAAAATGTGATTATATTGCAACTATATATCCAATAGGGATAATAAATTTAAGGGAAAGTTTGTTTTTTAATCATGAACAAATAGATAAAATATTTTATATAGGATATAAAGATGAAACTTTTATAAAAATGAATGAAATGTTGTGGGAATTGGAGTAAAAAATATGGAAAAAAAATTAGAACAAATGAAAAAAAATAGTATTGGAAGTGAAAAGAGAGATAAACTAGTAAGTAATACAAAGAGGATTACTAAAGTAACATTGGGAATGGTATTAATGTTAGTAATGAGTTTATCTATGTGTTCTTGTAAAGGAAGATTTCATAATATATCAATAAATTCAGATGGTAAGATAGAAATAGAGGCTACTCAAGAATATATAGATTATAATGAAGGTTATGAACTAATTCATTTAAAAATAAAGGATGTAAAAAATATTTTAAAATCTTATAATATTGAATATTATAATGATGAAATAGGACCAGTAACAAATGATATAAGTGTATATCAACAAATAAAAGAAATAAAAGAAGAAGATTTGTTTGGATACTATAAGTTATTAGGAAAAGAAGAAAGTGAAAAAATAATCAAAATCCTTGGATATAAAGATTGGGATGATTATTTAATAAGTCATAGTTATTTAGATGAAAATGGAAATCCTAGCATAGGTATATGGATTTATGAAATTAGTTTAGAATTAGGTAGACAATATAATGAGGGAGAAAAAACGAGATGATATTAGATACTGTATTAATAAGTAATGAAGAATATTATGTAGTGGAAAAATTAAAAGTAAATAGCCAAGAATATTATATATTAGTGAGTGTAGCAGATGAAGAAAATGTTTGTATAAGAAAGAGGATAAATGAATTAGGTGAAGATTATTTAATTGGATTAGCAGATGAAGAAGAATTTAATTTAGTGATGTATGAATATTTAAAGAAGGTAGAAAAATAATATGTTAAATAAAATAATTTTACCAATTGGTACAATAATAAAATTGATTGAAAGTGATTCTAAAGTAATGATTACTGGATATTTAATGAAAAATAAAAACACCGGATATATATATGATTATTGTGGATGTGAATATCCGATTGGAGTAAAAAATAAAGAAAGTAATTTATATTTTGATAAAAGAGATATAAGTAAAATAATAAAAATTGGATATATTAATCAAGAATTTTTATTGATAGAAAAAAGACTAAAAAAGGAGAAGAAATATGAATCAAGAAAAATATTTGCCAATAGGTAGTGTTGTATTACTAAAGAATGCAAAAAAGCAAGTGATGATAACAGGTTTTTTGGCGCGTTCTAAAGAAGAAAATAGTAAAGTATATGATTATATGGGATGCATGTATCCAGAAGGGATTTTATCTTCAGAATTTAATTTACTATTTAATCATGATCAAATAGAAAATATATATTATATAGGATATAGTGATAATAATTGGAAAGAGTTAAATGCCAATATTAAAAAATCTTTTGATGAATCAGAAAAATAAAAAGGGACTATCGGGAAACTAAATAATTAATTTCTTGATATTTTTTTTGTGTTTAATACTATAAAAAGTTCTATTTTTCTAGTATCTTCAAGCAAATGTAATGAGGAATTTAGAAAAATAGATAAATTTTTGGAAATTTAAAATGATTCCGGAATAAATGGAATTATTGGAAAATAAAAAACTAAAGACAGTATATTTCAAAAAGGTCGTAAAGATTATAATTCTTATAATTTGATGTTAACTATAATTTATTGTTTTTCTAATTTTAAAAGTTCTTTAAGAGAAAATGAAGAACTTTGTATTTATGATATACGTGTAATTTATTTACTGGAACACCGACCACTCAAGCATTCCGTTATACATGACTTTATTAATAGATATATAGTTCCATATCAATATAAAATATTTACAATGATAACTCAAACAATTATTAAATAATTAAATTTAGATATATCTAATCAATATCTAGATGAAACAAAAATAGAAACATGAGGTAAATATAAACAATTAGAATTAAAATTATATAAATGAAGAATTTATAATATAAGAAAAATAGAATATTAAAGGATGTTCTGCGTTAGCGTATAATAAAATATAATTTGTAGGTAAAAGTTATTAAAATTTTATAGAAATAATGTTAAGTAGTAAAATATATCAAAAAATTCATAAAAAAACTGAACTCAAAAGCATAAATACTTGCTTTTTTTTCATATTTAGTATATACTTAAATTGTGATATATGATAACGGAAGGAGATGCTTAAAATGAAAATTACGTCAGTCAATGTTCACAAAAAAAATGATGAAACAAGAATGAAAGGAATAGCTTCAGTATTACTAGATGATTGCTTTGTAATTCGTGATATTAGAATTATTGAAGGTAAAGAAGGTTTATTTATCGCAATGCCTAGTAGAAAAAATGCAGATGGTGAGTACCACGACATAGCTCATCCAATCAATGCAGAAACAAGAAAAATGTTTGAAGACGCTATTTTTGAAGAATATAATAAAGTAGAAGAATAAAAACTCGAAAGAGTTTTTTTCATATATATTTGTTTTCTGCATACCATTTATTAGGTGATAATAATGGACAAGGATATACTATCTGGTAATCATAGTGTAAGTATAGGGCAAAGAAAAAGTATAAATATAACAGGTGTAAAAAAAATAGAAAATTTTGATGAGAATGAATTTTTACTTGAAACTAATATGGGTTTTATGTTAATAAAGGGGAGTAGCTTAGAAATAATAAAATTAGACACATATCAAGGAGATGTATCAATAAAAGGGAAAATAGATAGTTTAACTTATTTAGAAACATCAAAAAAACAAGATAAGCAAGAAAGTGTATTCTCTAAATTATTTAAATGATAAGTCTTATTCTTCAATTTAAACTAATAATTTTTTCTTTTATATTTGGTTTTTTGTTTTCTGCACTATTAGAATGGTTTAATAAAAAAATATTAAAATGTAATACATATTTAAAATTATTATATTCCATTCTTTTAGTAATGGGTATGACTTTCATTTACTTTGTTGGAATACAAAAAATAGGAAATGCTATTTTCCATATATATTCAATTATAAGTATTGTAGTAGGTTTTGTTTTATATGATATCTTAATGAAGCTAATTGCAAATACACCTAAAAAATGATATACTTGTTATGGTGATAATATGCCTAAGAGAAGAATATCTAAAGCTTCTAAAAGAAGACTTACTTTTTTTGGAACAATAAGCGTAGTTGCTATAGTATATTTTATTTTTAGTTTGATATACAATATATATACAATATATAATTTGAATTTAGAAAAGAAAGCATTAGATAATAAATATATAGAATTGCAAGCTAAAGCAGAAGAGTTAAAAATAGATATAGATAAATTAAATGATCCAGAATATTTAGCTGATTATGCTAGAGAAAATTATGGATATTCAAAACCTGGAGAATATAAGATTCAAATAGAAGAAGAAATAGAAGAAATAAAAGAGGCTAGTGAACAATTAGAAATATTATCAATTAGTATAAATAAAAATTATGTTATATTAGGTTTAAGTGCTAGTATGTTGTTAATTTTTATTTATATATTATCAAAAGGTAAAAAGAAAAAACAAAAGAATAAAAAATAAAAGGAAGTGTTATAGCTTAACATTTCCTTTTTCTTTTTCTAAATTATTTCCATCGAAGTAATCTTTGGGTTTATAGTTTTTAATCATTGCTATAAAATTAGAAGGACAAGATTTTACTAATTTATTATAATCTGTAATAATATCATTATAATATTTTCTAAGTCCTACTATTTCAGATTCAGATTCCATAAGATTTATTTCTATTCTTACAAATTCCTCATTAGTTTGTAATTCTGGATATTTTTCTTTAATTGTATGGAATTCATTAATAGCATCATATAAACTTCTATCTAATTCAAAATTGGATAATTTTTTAGATCTAAGTTTTATGATTCCTTCTAAAACTTCTTCTTCAGTTTTTGTATTTGCCTTAATAATACCAATAGATTTATTTAATAAGTCAAATCTTTTTCTTAGTACAGCATCTATATTAACATCAGCTTCATTAATTCTAATTATATAGTCTTGAAAATGATTATAGGTTGCTACTAATAAAATTAGAATTAAACAAATTACGATGACTACTGATAGTATCGTTATGATTGTATTCATATTATCACCTTAACCTAATGACATTATAGCAAATTTCGACATTCTAATCAAGAGTTTTTAACCTTTTGATGGATAAAATTGTTGAACAGTATTTATTTCTTCATCAAATTTAATAAAATTAACATAAATCATTAAAAGTAGATACCAATTTCCTGTATTTGGATCACTTAAAATAATATGATCTCTCCCTGATTGCTCTATTATTCCAGTAAATACGCTATCTTTCCATTCTCCTGCATCAGCAAAAGATTGATACACAGTAACTCTTTTCCCTTTATTAACTCTTAATATGTTTTCAATATAAGATTGTTCGTCAGGTATATATTCCTGCATATTAGTAGGCGCAGTTGATTGATTAGGTGTAGGAATATTACCTGAATATATTGGCGTTCCAGGGAAACCATTATTATTTAAATAATTATTATTCATAAAATCATCCTCTCTCTTTAAAATATATTTCAAAAATAAAATAAATATGCTATAATTAATGTGGTGATATTATGAAAATTAGTATTGGAGTATCAAATAGACATGTTCACTTAACGAAAGAACATTTAAATATACTATTTGGAGAAGGCTATGAGTTACAAAAAAGAAATGATTTAACTCAGCCAGGACAGTATGCTACAAATGAACTTGTAACAATAAAAACAGATAAATCGCAAATAGAAAATGTTAGAGTTTTAGGCCCTGTAAGAACATATTCTCAAGTGGAGATAAGTAAAACAGATGCTTATAAATTAGGTTTGAATCCACCAGTTAGAAATTCTGGAGAGTTAGAAGGAAGTAGTCCAATAACTGTAATAGGTCCAAAAGGACAAGTAGATTTATTAGAAGGATGTATAATAGCTTCAAGACATATACATTTGACTAAAGAGCATTTGAAAATATATGAACTTGAAGGAAAAGAAATGGTAAATGTTAAAATAAGTGGGGAAAAAGGCGGAATACTAGCTAATGTATCTTTAAAAGTTAGTGATGAAGCATTTTTTGAATTACACTTGGATACAGATGATGCGAATGCTCATTTAATTAAAAATGGAGATATAGGAGAGATTGTATGAAGAAAAAATTAAGTTTGCTTGTTTTTGCACTAATAATAAATTTTGTTTTAATTGGTAAGGTATTGGGCGCAAAAGAATATACTTGTACTTATAGTGAAACCGGTTATGCTGATATTTATGAAATGAATTTTACTTCAACCCAAAAAAAAATTGAAATGAAATCAATAAAGTCCTTTGAAGGTGAATTAGTTGGTTATAAATTTAATGATCAAGGTTTTTTATTAGATGAAGATGGATATTGTCCAAGTTCTATAAATGTTGATGAGACTAATAAAATGATTACTTGGATAGCTAGTTATAAAGGTATATATATACTTTTAAAAAAAGAAACTTTTGATGATGGTAGTTATAATTGTTATTATTCAGATACTCCAAATGAAATTCAAATAAAATATAGATCTAATAAGGATTTGAAAATTAATATGATTGGTTGTACTGCAACTTACAGCAGAGATATTAATTGTATGGATTATGAATTTGATGATCAAGGATATGAGGCAAAAAATGCAGATGGAGCATGTCCAAGTTCCGTAAATATAGATGTTGCTAATAAGACGATTACTTGGATAGATGATGGAGAAGGTAAATATGTAGTTAATGGTAAAGATGGATTAACTGATGTATCTGATGTTTGTAATGAATTAATAAAACCAGATTCTTGTGGAACGGCTAAAGGCGTTTCTTGTGTTTGGAATAAAAAAGAAGTAGGCGGAAAAACTTATGAGTATTGTAATGTTGATAATTTATTATATGTAAGTTGTGGGGATGCAAGGGATATACCTATACAAGTACCTGCTTTGATAAGTTTTTTAGTTAATTTATTAAAGATAGTTACTCCAATTATATTAATATTTATGGGTATAATAACTCTTGTAAAAGCACTTGCAGCTTCAAAAGAAGATGAAATAAAGAAAGCTCAAGGTTCATTAGTTAAAAAATTAATAGCTGCTGCTATGGTATTCTTTGTAGTAACTATAGTACAATTTGTTATATCTTTAGTAGCTGATGCAGAATATGAATCAGATAATGGTGAAACAGAAAAAGATAATTTCTCTAGTTGTCTAGAATGTTTCTTAACTAATAATTGTGAAAAAAATGCTTATTATAAAACTAATATATCAGGTAAAGAATATTGTACTGATTTAGGTAGTGGAAATTTTGACTTATGTCCTGGAGAAGACTTATAATAACAATTGACAAATTAGATAATGTGTGCTAATATTAAGACGTCTAAAAAGACGTCTTTTTTTTCATTGAAGGTGATTTTATGTCAAAGATAATAACTATTCCATCTAGTATAGAAGAAATAGAAAAAACAAAACATTTAGTGGATGGATTTATAATAGGTATAAAAGATATGAGTGTTAATACTAATATGTTACTTGAAGATTTATCTATTTTAGATAGTTTAAGAGATAAAGATATATTTATAAGTATTAATAAGAATATGCATAATGGAGATTTACCTATAGTAGAAAAATTATTAAATGAATTAAATAATTATGATATTAAAGGTGTTATGTACTATGATGTTGCTGTATTAAGTATATATAAGAAATTAGACTTAAATTATGACTTAGTATGGGCTCAAGAACACGCTTCAACTAATTATAATACAATAAATTATTGGAATTCATTTGACGTAAAATACACATATATATCAAATGATATAACAGAAGAAGATGTGGTAACAATTTCAAAAAACTGTAAAGCTAAATTAATGGTAAATTTGTTTGGATATTTACCAATGTTTGTCTCAAAAAGACATATTGTAAAGAATTATTTAGAATACTTTGATTTAAAAGATGAAAGTAGTGTAAACTATATAGAAAAAGAGGATAAAATTTATCCTATAATAGATAATAATATAGGTACTAGTGTATTTTCCTCAAATATATTGAATGGTATAAAATCTTATTTAAATCTTGATATTGAATATACTGTTTTAAATAGTTTTGGTATAGAATTAGATAAATTTATTGAAGTAATAAATCTATTTAAATCAGTAAATAAAGATAATGTATTAGAATATGAAGAAAAGATAAATAATATGTTTAGTAATGTTGATAGAGGTTTTTTAGATAAAAAAACTATATACAGGGTGAAGAAGTATGACAAATAAAGTAGAGTTACTTGCTCCTGCAGGAGATTTAGAAAGATTAAAAATAGCTTTAAAATATGGTGCGGATGCAGTATATATAGGTGGACCATTACTAACAATGAGAGCTAATGCAGTTAATTTTACTATGGATGAGATTAAAGAAGGTGCTAAGTTTGCTCACTCATTAGGAAAAAAGATATATGTTACAGTAAATATAATACCTCATAATGAAAATTTAGATGAGATAACTATTTATTTGAAAAAATTAGAAGAATGTAATATAGATGCGATTATAGCTAGTGATCCAGCTGTTATAAACGAAGCATTAACTAAAACTAATTTAGAAGTACACTTATCAACCCAAGCTTCTGCTTTAAACACTGAAGCTGTTAAGTTTTGGAAAGAACAAGGTATATCTAGAGTAGTATTAGGAAGAGAATGTACAAAAGAAGAGATAAAAGAAATAATTGATAATGTAGATATTGAAATAGAAACATTTATACATGGGGCTATGTGTGCTGGATATAGTGGTAGATGTGTTATGTCTAACTTCTTAACAAATAGAGATGCTAATCGTGGTGGATGTAGTCAAATATGTAGATGGGATTTTGATTTATTAAATGAAGATAAAGAAAAATTAGAGGGAGATAAGCCTTTTACATTCTGCTCTAAAGATTTATCTATGCTTAAATATTTACCTGAAATGATTGATATGGGAATAACATCACTAAAAATAGAAGGTAGAATGAGAAGTGCTTATTATATAGCTACAATAGTTTCAATATATAGAAAAGTTATTGATGAATATTGTAACGATAAAGTTAACTACACATATAATAAAGAGTATGAAAGGGTACTTAGAAGATGTGCAAATAGAGATTCTGTCCCACAATTCTTTAATGGTATATATGATTCAAGCTGTAGTTATTATAATGGAAGAGTTGAAGTATCTAATCAAGATTTCTTAGGAATAGTATTAGATTATGATAAAGAAAAAAGAATAGCTACTATTGAACAAAGAAATTATTTTAAAAAAGGAGATATTGTAGAAATATTTGGGTCAAATCATAATATAATTACATATAAACTAAATAAAATATATGATGAAGATGACAACTTAATAGAGATAGTTAGACATCCAAGACAAGTTGTTAAAATAGAGATAGAAGATGCTCTAGAAAAAGATGACATGATAAGAATAAAATGTGTTGACAAAAGTGAAAATATGTAGTATTATTTTGTATGTTTGCGAAAGGTAATAGAGGTGAACGTTTATGGCAGAACAAAAAGAAATATATTTAACTCAAGAAGGGTTAGACGAAATAAAAAAAGAATTGGATGAATTAAAATTAGTTAAACGTCCAGAAGTTATAAATGCACTTAAGGATGCTAGAGCGCAAGGTGATTTAAGCGAAAATGCTGAATACGATGCTGCTAGAACAGAACAAGCAATCGTTGAATCTAGAATAAAAGAATTAGAAGCAATGGTTGAAAGAGCTGTTGTTATAACTAAAGTAGATACTGATGTAGTTTCTATTGGTACTAAAGTTACTTTAGAATATGTTGAAGACGAAGAAGAGGAAGAATATTCTATAGTAGGTAGTAGTGAAGCTGATCCATTCTTAAATAAAATATCTAATGAATCTCCAATAGCTAAAGCTATTATGGGATTAAAAGTAGGTAGTGTAGTATCAGTTGAAAGTCCAAATGGAAAATATGATGTAAAGATATTGGCTATTAATTAAGAAAAGTTGTGAAAAGCAACTTTTTTTATATACTAGGAAAGTGCTTGGTAAATTTCACAAAAGTTTCACATAAATTATATTTACAAACATTTGTTCTTTTGATATAATGTTAATACATTAATGATAAAGGGAGTTTGGTATATGAAAAAAATATTAAAAGGATATATATTTAGATTATATCCAACAGAAAAACAAATAGAATTGATAGAAAAAAGTTTTGGATGTTCAAGATATATTTATAATTATTTTTTAGGTAAAAATAAAAACTATATAAATAGTTATAAATCAATAAAAGAGATACCAAACTTAATCAAAGAAAAGCCATGGCTAAGTGAAGTAGATAGCTGTAGCCTTAGATGTAGTATATTTAACTTAGAAGATAGTTTTGATAGATTTAAGAAA
Source organism: Bacilli bacterium (assembly GCA_017462455.1). Classification (GTDB taxonomy): domain Bacteria; phylum Bacillota_I; class Bacilli_A; order RF39; family UBA660; genus UMGS1613. The sequence goes on from JAFTRC010000056.1 coordinate 76,199, forward strand.
GGATTATCTGAATATCCTAAATTCAAATCAAAGACTAAATCAAGAACGTCATATAGAACAAACAATATAACAAGTGAATATAAAGGAAAAACATATA